>JADGQI010000160.1 GCA_017881905.1 Chloroflexota bacterium | reverse complement strand
TCGTCGTCGGAGCGCGGGCTGTGACCCTCACCGGAGGGACCGTGGCCACCCAGGCTCCCGGGTCGACGGAAACGTTCGCTCCCGAGTTCCCCGCCCAGGCCGCCCCTGGGGTGATCGATCCGACGGCTTCGGCGCCGGCCGCGACCGATCGTGGAGCCGCCGGCCACCCCGGTGCCACAAGCCGGGCGGGTGCGGGAGCCGGCGGCGCCGGCGCGGGTGGTGGCGATACGGGGGGCGGCGGCGGGACGACCGGTGGCGGGACCAGCGGCGGGGGCGGCGGCGGCGGCTCGACCCCCGGCATCACGCCAGCGCCGACCTCGACCCGCGGTCCTGTCGGAACGCCGACGCCGACCTCCACGCCAAAGCCGACCGCGACGCCGGATCCCACGCCCGATCCGACGCCGGACCCCACCCCGGATCCAACTCCCGACCCTACCCCGGATCCGACGCCCGACCCGACCGCGACACCCTAGCGGGCCCTCGCCCGAGCGGGCAGCGAACCCGGATCCTCGACCTGATTCATGACGGTTCCTGGCGATCGCGCGGCCATACTAGTGGCGTGAGCCACGACCCGATGTCGCCCACCCTCACGGTCGTCCCGCTGACCCACGCCGACTGGCCCGGTCTCGCGGCCCTGTTCAACGAGGGCGAGGATCCTCGCTGGTGCTGGTGCATGTACTGGCGAGACCGGAGCACCGTGTCGGCGACGAAGTCGACGGCGGTCAGGCGTTCCGAGCTCGAGGCGCTGGCGGCGGGCGACCTTCCTCCCGGAGTCGTGGCCCGCGAAGCCGACCGGATCGTCGGCTGGTGCTCGATCGGACCCCGGACCGACTTCCAGCGGCTTGAACACTCCCGGACCATTCCCAGGCTCGACGACCGACCGGTCTGGTCGATCGTCTGCTTCGTGGTCGCCAAGGCCAGGCGCGGCCGCGGGCTGACGGGTCGGCTGCTCGACGGTGCCGTCTCGTTCGCCGCGATCCACCACGCGCCGGCCGTGGAGGCCTACCCGGCCGATCCGGGCGAGACCCGGATGACCGATGCCTATGCCTACACCGGGACGCTCCAGACCTTCCTTGCGGCCGGCTTCGAGATCGTGGCGCCGACGACGTCCAGGACCGGTGGGCGGCCCCGCGTGGTCGTTCGGAAGGAGCTCGGCTGAGCCGGCGACCGCGCCCGCGAGTCTCCACCCGTCCGGGAGTATCAAGGGTTGACAGCCGGAAACATCCGGGCGTACCATCCGACCCGCGCTCGCCGAGCGCCTCGTCACGGACCGATGGGAAGGAGTCGACCAGCATGTGGAACGACCTCTTCATCCGACGCGTCACGCCGCCCGCCGGGGCTGGCGTTCGCGGGAGATCCGCGCCCATCTCGAGGTGACCTGAGGCGGCTGAGCCGCCATCGACGAGAACCACGAGCCGTGGGCCGGATCGGGCCCCACGGCTTTTTTCATGCCCGACCGAGGGCGTGATCCACGAGCCGCGAGGTCCCGCGACGAACGCGTCGCAGCCGGCCCGCGGCTCTGCCGATTCCCGGGCCCCACAAGGGTCGTTCCCACCGTCCAGCTCATCCGTCCAGGGAGTCCACCGTGACCACCACCACGACGCCACAACCGAATACCCGCCGACCGGCCGTCGTGTCGTCCGCGCGACCGTCCACCTCGACGGTGGACCGGCGCATCGACGATGCCCGGACGGGCGTGCCGGCCCTGTTGGTGGACCACGTCACGAAGCGGTTCACCCTGGGTCGCGGACGCCCACCGGTCAGCGCGGTGGATGACGTGTCCCTCCGCCTCGAGCGCGGCGAGATCCATGGGATCCTCGGCGCGAACGGGTCAGGCAAGTCGACCTTGATCCGGCTGATCTGCGGGCTCCTGACCCTCGACGAGGGTCGGGTCGAGATCTTCGGACTCGACCTCGAGCGCGACGAGATGGCGGTCAAGCGACTGATCAATCGGGTCAGCGTCGACGCGGCCTTCTTCAAGAAGCTCAGCCCGTTGGAGAACCTCAGCTTCGCCGCCCGCCTGTACGGCCTGGATGCCGGGACCGGCAAGCGCGACGCGATGGCGATCCTAGCTCGGCTGGGGATCGGCGAGAAGCGTGTCGGTCGGCCGATCGAGCAGATGAGCCGGGGGATGCAGCAGAAGGTCGCGATCGCGCGAGCGCTGCTGACCTCCCCGTCGCTCCTCCTGCTGGACGAGCCGACGACCGGGCTCGACCCGCGCTCGAAGCTGGAGGTCCAGGGGTTCATCGAGGAGCTCCGGACCACCCATGACGCGACGATCGTGCTGACGACCCACGACCTGGCCGAGGCGGAGCGCCTGTGCGATCGGATCTCGATCCTCAACGACGGGCGCGTCGTCGCCGCGTCGACGCCGGATGGGCTCAAGCGGCTCGTCGCCGAACGACACGATCAACCGGCCACCCTCGAGGCGGCCTTCATGACCTGGACCGGTCGCTCGCTGGACGACGACCTTGAAGCGGAGGAGGACAGCGATGACGAGGACTAGCGCACGCATCGGCGGGGCCTCGCGGCCCCTCCCCCACTCCCACCGATCCCACACGACCCCGACTGGAAGGAATCAGATGGTCCTAGACCCGTCCTTCGCCCGCGTGATCCACGCGGAGCGAGCGGCCCGCTGGGCGGCCGAAGCCGAGGTCCCTCGGCTTCTCGACCGGCCTCCGCGCCGCCCCATCCGGCAGGCGGTCGGGCGCTCGATGGTCCGCATCGGCGCTCGGCTCGCTGCCGATCGTTCGCTCGACGCGGCCGGATCCCGCTGAGGGATCCGGCCCGTCGGGGCCACCTGGAGACACTCCGTTGACCACCATGACCCACGAGCTGAAGGCGAGCTTCGCCTTCGTCGAACGCAACTTCTTCCTGACCCGGCGCTACTGGGGCTGGGAGCTCGCATTCCTCGTGTACTCGGTCGCCGGCGCCCTGTCGATCTCGCTCATCGGCGTCGAGCAGGGCAGCCCGACGCTGCTCCTGTCGCTGATGATCGGTGCGATCTTCTGGAACTACCTGTCGGTGGTGTTCAGCTGGATCGCCGAGACGATCGCCGTCGAGCGCTGGGAAGGCACGCTCGAATACACGTTCATGGCCCCCGTTCGGCGCTGGACCCAGCTGCTCGGGTCGTGCTCGTACGCCATCGTCTACGGGCTGATCCACACGGCGGCGATCCTCGTCGTGCTCGTGCTGTTCTTCCCCCAGCTCCACCTGTCGCAGGCGAACCCGGCAACGGCGGCCACGTTCATGGCTCTCGGCTCGTTCAGCTTCGTCGGGATCGGGATGATGGCGGCGATCCTTCCGCTGCTGTACGTCGAGCGCGGCGCGCAGATGTGCTTCGTCCTCCAGTCGTGCCTCCTCCTCGTCAGCGGGGTCTACTACTCGGTCGACATCCTGCCGCCGTGGATGCAGGCGCTGTCCCACCTGTCGCCCGCGACCTACGTCCTCGATGGCGTCCGCCAGGGCCTCATCGAAGGCACCCCGGTCACCGCGCTGTGGGGCGACATCTGGCCCCTCCTGATCATGGCCGTCACGTTCATTCCGCTCGGGATCTGGGCGTTCGGCCGTGCCGAGCGCTACGCCAAGCGGACCGGCAAGCTGAAGCGGGTGGGCTGATCCGATGACCACGATCGACGACCGACCACGGGCGTCCGCTCCGACGCCCGGATCCGCCCGCCCGACCGCGGCGCGACCCGTCCTTCGGGCCTACCGCGGTGTCCACGATCACCCGGCACTGGTCCGGATCGCGAACGCGGCCCGCGCCGCCAACGGCGACCCGGAGCGGGTGACCGTCGCCCGGATCGACAACGACTACGCACACCTCCCGAACTGCGACCTGCCGCACGACTGCGCCCTGGTCGAGATCGGCGGACGCGAGGTCGCCTACGGTCGGACGTTCTGGGTGGACCGGAACTCGGGCGAGCGGACGTACGAGGGGCGCATCTTCATCGACCCGACAGCCTCGGGACGGGGCGTCGAGGCGGCGCTGTTCGACTGGCAGCTGCCGCACCTCGAGGAGCTGGCGGCCGCGCATCCGACCGGATCCGACACCGTTCCGGCACGCCTCGTGGCCTACGCTCTCGGCCGTGACCACGCCTCGCGCGGGCTGCTCGAGCGCGCCGGCTTCTCCGCTGTCCGGCGGAGTGCGACGCTGGTCCGTTCCGACCTCGAGGCCATCCCGGATCTTCCGCTGCCGCACGGTTTCGACCTGTGCCCGATCGATCCAGCCGATCGCGCGATGCAGCGGCGCGTCTTCGACGCCGACATCGTCGCCTTCGCCGATCACTGGGGAGACAGCGCGAGCGACGGATCCGAGAGCAGCTTCGAGGCGTTCGTCGGGGATCCCCTCATCCGCCCGGACCTCTGGCGGGTCGCCTTCCATGGCGACGAGGTCGCCGGCCAGATCCTCAACTTCCTCGAGCCGGCCCAGGCCGGCGAGGCGGTCATCGGCTGGACCGAGTCCATCTCCGTCCAGCCGCGGTTCCGGCGCCGGGGTCTCGCCCGGGCGCTGCTCGCCGAGAGCCTGCGAGCGGTCCGCGACGCGGGGGCGGACCGGGCGGCGCTCGGAGTCGATACCGGCAACGTCCGGCGGGCGCTCGACCTGTACGAGAGCCTGGGGTTCCGGATCGTGTCTCAGGTGGACGAGTACCACCGGCCGGTCTGGGGCGGGTCGCCGAGGGCCGACGGGTTGACGGCAGCGGATCCGATGACGGCGGACGATCGGCTGACCGCGGACGAGACGGTCCGATGACCAGCACACTGGCGCTCACGGACTGGGGCTGGGACGACGCCCACGCCGCGGCGTTCGCGTCGCGAGCGATCGCCGGTCACGAACCTGGCCGGATCCTTGTCGAGGATCGTGGGTCCTACCTCGTCGCGACCACCGACGGGGATGCCCGGGCGACCGTGTCCGGTCGGTTCCGGTTCGATGCCGAGCTCGAAGGTCAGCCCGGGTTCCCCGTCGTCGGGGACTGGGTCGCACTCCAGCCGACGGGCGACCCCGACCATCGCCTGATCCAGGGCCTCGTCCCGCGCCGAACCGCCGTCATCCGCCGGGCTCCGACCGACCGGAGCTCGCCCGAGCAGGTCCTCGCCGCGAATGTCGACCTGCTCCTCATCGTGACCTCGCTGAACGCCGACCTGAACCCGAGGCGGCTCGAGCGCTACCTGGCCGTCGCCTGGAGCTCGGGCGCGCAGCCGGTCCTCGTCCTGAACAAGGCGGACCTGGCGTCGGATGTCGAGACCGCGGTCGCAAGCGTGACCCCGATCGCCGGCGGAGCTCCCGTCCATGCGGTCAGCGCCACGACCGGGATCGGGCTGGCCGAGCTCGGGGCCCGGTTCGGCGACGGCCGGACCGCCGCGTTGATCGGATCGTCCGGGGTGGGTAAATCGACCCTGCTCAACGCGCTCGCCGGCACCGAGGTCGAGGGGACCGGCGCCATCCGCGAGGACGACGATCGCGGCCGTCACACGACGACGAGACGTCACCTCGTGCGTGTCCCCGGGCGCGGGCTCATCCTCGACACGCCGGGGATGCGCGAGCTCGGCCTCGCCGACGACGACGGTGGCATCGACGCCGCGTTCTCGGACATCGACGAGCTCGCGGCTGCCTGCCGCTTCCACGACTGCCGCCACGACCGCGAGCCGGGGTGCGCAGTCCGCGGGGCCATCGCCGCGGGCTCGCTCGATCCGGCCCGGCTGGCCAATCGGCGGAAGCTCGACCGCGAGGTCGCGAGGGCCGAGGGCCAGAACGACCCACGCGCACGGGCCGAGCGGCGGCGCCAGTACCGGATGATGCACACGGCGGCGAGCCGGCATATGAAGATGAAGTACGGAGACGATCGATGACCGTGCACGAGGAGACGCCGCTCATCGCGATCGCGGACGCTCCGCCGATCGATGGGTTGAGCTTCCGTCCGTATCGCGGCGAGGCCGACCTGCCCGCGCTCATCGAGGTGATGAACGCCGCCGAGGTGGCGGACGAGTCGTACGAGATCTACGGGCTCGAAGCCGCCCGCAATTGGCTGGCCAATCTGAACGACTTCGAGCCGTCCCGCGACATGCTGCTCGCCGAGATCGACGGCCGGCTGGTCGCGGCGTCCCATGCGACCTTCTCGGTCCGCGACGGCACCCGGATGTTCGACACTTACGGCTGGGTCCATCCGGACTGGCGCCGCCGAGGGATCGGGCGGGCGCTCCTGCGCTGGGGCCAGGATCGCCAGCGACTCCGGGCTGCGGCGCAGACCGAGGCCGGCGACCTGCGGCCGGCGAGCCTCGGCTCGTGGACGGTCGATGCCGCGACGGGGGCGGTCGCCCTCCTCGTCGATGACGGCTACGAACCCGTCCGCTGGTTCGTCGAGATGCTCCGCCCGGATCTCGACGACCTGCCGACCGTCGCCCTGCCCGAGGGTCTTGAGCTCCGGCCGATCACCGAGGATCTCGCCCGACTGGTCCTGGCGGCCGATTCCGAAGCGTTCCAGGACCACTGGGGCGCCCACGAGATGACGGAGGCAGACGTGCGTCGGACGCTCGGCGACCCCGACAACGACCTGTCGCTGTGGCAGGTGGCGTGGGACGGGGACGAGGTGGCGGGTTCGGTCTTGCCGATCATCTTCCCGAACGACAACGCGGCGCAGGGGATCCAGCGCGGCTGGCTCGAGCGGGTCAGCGTCCGCCGGCCATGGAGACGCCGCGGCGTCGCGCGTGCGCTCATCGTCGCCGCCCTCCACGCGCTGCGCGCTCGGGGCATGGACGCGGCCTCCCTCGGCGTGGACGCGGAGAACCCCACCGGGGCGCTGGGTCTGTACGAACAGGTCGGGTTCCGCGTCGACAAACGAGCGGCGGCCTACCGTAAGCCGTTCTGACGGGCGTTGGCGACTCGCACCGACCGGGACCATCGGATGCGGGCGAGGCGAGGCGACCGACGCTAGCATCGGGGCATGCGCGTGAACGACGGTCGCCAGCCCCGCGCCCTGAAGGTCAAGGTCGCGCTGTGTCTTGCCGTCGTCGCCATCCTCGGCGGGACGGTCGAGGGGGCCCTCGCCAAGTCGCTCCCGGGAGCCTCGGGCTGTCCGGTCTTCCCGGCCTCCAACATCTGGAACCGCCCGGTGGACCAGCTGCCGGTCCGCGCGGACTCGGCGACGCTTATCGCCTCGATCGGTCTCGGGAACGGGTTGCACCCCGACTTCGGGTCCTACAGCGGCTACGGGATCCCTTACTCGATCGCGAACCATCTGACGCCGAAGAAGACTGTGACCTTCCAGTACAGGTCGGAGTCCGACAAGGGGCCGTACCCGATCCCCGCCAAGGTCAAGCGGGAGGCGGGCTCGGACCATCACATCCTCATCGTCGACAAGGACGCCTGCAAGCTGTATGAGCTGTTCGCGGCGTCCAAGTCGGCGAGCGGCAGGTGGTCGGCGGGGTCCGGGGCGATCTGGAACCTCCGGCTGAACCGGCTCCGGCCCGACGGCTGGACGAGCGCCGACGCCGCCGGTCTGCCGATCCTGCCGGGCCTGGCGCGCTACGACGAGGTCGCGGCCGGGGTCATCGCCCACGCGCTCCGCTTCACCGCGCCGACCACGCGGTCCGCCCACATCTACCCGGCCCGCCACGACGCCGGCGATGGGCCCGATCCGGCCCTTCCACCGATGGGCTTGCGCGTCCGCCTCAAGGCCTCGGTCGATCTCAGCGCATTCAGCGGCCAGGCCAAGGTCGTGCTCGTCGCACTCCAGCGCTACGGGATGATCCTCGCGGACAACGGCTCGCCGTGGTACATCACCGGGGCGCCGGATCCGCACTGGAACGACGACAACCTGCACGGACTCGGCCAGATCACCGGCGACATGTTCGAGGCGGTCGACACGACCGGCCTGACAAGCTCCTCGCCGTACCCGTAGGCGCCGTTCGCGTCAGGGCAGGTACCGCGAGGCGAACTGCACGTCCCCCGGGTCGAGCTGGCCCGCGATCGCCCGGACGGAGCCGTCGCTCGCGTCATAGACCGTCACCGATGCGCCACGCGTCGCCTGCGGGATGTCGATGCCCGGCTGCGCTGTCCCGGCGGCGTAGACGAACCGTCCATCGCCGCTCACGGCGAGCGACACGAAGTCGGCGGTCGGGGCCCAGTGACCGAGCGGCTCGAGGGTCCGTCGGTCGAAGACGAACACGCCGGTCGACCGCGGCTGGACCGGGTCCTCCGCAGCGATGCCGAGCGCGTAGACGACGGACCCGGTCCCGGGCGCCACGACGATCCCGGGCTCGAGGAAGACCTTGGCCGAGGCCGACGGCGCCAGCCAGCGTCCGAGGGCCCCGATCGGGTCGGGGCCGGAGCGGTCGGTCGCGGTCGGAGCCGGTGCGCTCCCCGACGACGTCTCGCCCGTCACGAGGTCGACCCGGTCGATCGTCCGGCTGACCGGCGTCCAGAAGTAGATCGACGATCCGGACACGGCCCAGGTCCCGCCCAGGCCGGTCGAGTCGACCTGGATGTCCGGGAGGATGCCGCCGTCCTCTGGCGCCCGACGGATCGTCAACGATCCCCCGTTGCTCGACCAGCACAGGAACCAGGCGAGCTGTCCGTCGGTCAGGCCGGCGTCCGCTTCGCCGTCGGCGCACGATCGGTCGACGGCGAAGGGCGCCGTCGTCGGGCGTCCGCTCGCCGGCATGAGGTAGTGCTCGGTTCCGCTGTGGTAAGCCCCGGACGCATGCTCGACCGAATAGGTCGGCCGCGAGACGAGCGCGTCCTTGCCGTCGGCCCCGACGGCGACCTTCGCGGCCATCACGTTGACCGGCTGATCGTCCGGCCCGATCGAGACATCGGGCAGGCCCACCCGACTGGCCACGACCCCGGTCTCCATGTCCACCAGGAGGATCCCGCCCTTCCATCGGGCCCCATCCCGAAGACTCCATCCGACGTAGCCGAGGGTCTCGTCGGATGAATACGTCACCGCGACATCGACGTTCGGTGGCTGATCCATCTTGGCGGCCGGGCGCGGATCCAGGCTGCCGGTGTAGTCGCCGATCCCGACAGTAGCGGTCAGGCTGCCCTTGGCGTCGTAGCGGCGCAGTTCGACGGCCGCGTGCGTCGGCGACCCACTGACGTCGCCGTCCATCGTGACGCACAGGCAAGCGTAGGTCCCGTCGGCGAGCCGGCGAACGTCGCTGAGGGCGGTCGCGCCATCCAGTGACGGTCCCAGCAACCCCGTCGCGAGGTCCGCCACGGCGTACCCGCCACCGACCCGGAGCAGAACGGTCGACGGCCGCGGTAGGTCGCCGTTGAGGAGGACCTTCGGGAACGCGGTCGCGCTCGGTCCCGACGTCGCGGGCGCGCTCGGTCCCGACGACGCGGGCGGCGCGGAGGCGGCGGCGATCCCGGGACGCCCCTTCGGCATCGAGATCCAGACGGCGACCAAGGACAGGCCGACGGTCAACGCGACCGCCAGGGCACCTGCACCGGCCGTTCGCCCGAGCCAGCCACGACCGCGACCCGTGCGGGCAGGCTCGCGTCGTACGATCCGGTCCCGCCAGGTCGGTGCGCTCGACCGCTGCGGCGGCAGGTGCCAGCCATCCGCGACGTCGCGGACCAGTCGGGCCAGCGTCGCCTCGTCGATCGGGTCGACCTCGTTGGTCATCGGAGCACCTCACGTGCGGTCGCGGGCGGTGTCGCCGGCGCATCGGCCGGGGGGATCGCGCCAAGGCGCTCCCGAAGCGTCGCGTGCGCGCGCGACAGGATCGAGCCGACGTTGCCCGGGCTCGTCCGCAGGAAGCCGGCGATCTCGGCGTAGTCGTAGCCGCAGTAGTGACGCAGGACGATCGCGGCACGGGCATCGGGCTTGAGCCCGGCCAGGCCCTCGTCGACGATCTGGCGACGGATGACCTCGAGCGAAGGATCGCCGCCCGCTCCCGGGCCGTCGATCCGCGCGACGTCGATCCGACCGAGGGTCGGGGCGGCCAGCTGGCGGACCCGGCGTCGGCGGAGGGCGTCGAGCGCGACGTGGGCGACGATCCCGTGGAGCCACGCCCGGAGCGGGCGGTCGGGGTCGTACTGCTCCCAACGCTCGAACGCCCGGGCGAAGGCGTCGTGGGTCGCATCGACCGCCCCGTCCGGATCGCGCAGGATGGCATAGGCGACCCGGTAGACGTCGTCCGCGTGGTCGCGGTACGCCCGGTCGACCGATTGGAGGCGGAGCTCCCGATCCATCACGCCTCTACTACGTCTCGGGACCGCCGAACCTTGCCATCGGCCTCGACGGGATCAGATGAGCAACCGGCCTTGGCTGGCGACAAGATCCATCCACGGTCGCTCGCGACGGATGGTGGTCGTCCCGCCGTGGCCGGGCAAGACGCCGATATCGTCCCCGAGCCCGGCCAGTCGCTCGAGCGACGTCACCATCGCCTCAGCGGACCCGCCCGGCAGGTCGACCCGGCCCCAGCCGCCGGCGAACAGGGTATCGCCGCTCAGGAGCGTCGCCTCATCTGGCAGCAGCAGGCAGACCGAGCCCTCGGTATGGCCGGGCGTGTGGAGGACCTCGAGCCGCACGGCGCCGAAGCGGATGACCCCGCCCTCGGCCAGCTCCACCGCCGGGACCGACGGCGGGATATCGAACGGCGCGTTCAGGGGCAGCGGGTGGATGAGTCGGTCCCGGTCGGCGGCATGGACCGCGATCTCGGCACCGGTGTGCCGAGCCACCGCGGCGTTATCGCCGATGTGGTCCCAGTGACCGTGGGTCGACACGATCAACTTGAGCGTCCAGGCCCTGGCCGCCAGCTCCCCGGCGATCCAGTCGAGCGACGGGATGGCCGTATCGATCGCGATCGCCTCACGGCTCCGTTCGTCGGCCACGATGTGGACATTGGTGGCGATGGGTCCGACGACCCGGCTCACGATCTGCACGCGACCATCATGCCGGACGAAACGATCACCGGGCGACGAAGGAAGGACGGTCCGCAAGGACACTGGGGCGCCGGTCGCCAGCGGCCTGTACGGGACATACCCGAGCCTCCCTGACCGACCGGTCGTTCAGGGTGCCTCGAGCTTGGTCTTCATGCACACGAAGGTCTGGGCGATCAGCTTGTTGGCCGTGCCCTCGATCAGCCGGGCGCCGACGCTGGCCAGGGTTCCCGAGATGTTCACCTCGGCGGCCCAGTCCATCGTGGTCGTCCCCTCGGCGGCACCGTCCGAAAGCTTGATGGTGGCGATGGCATCGGCGGCACTGCCCGGAGCCTGGCCGTGGATCTTCACTTCGGCCTGTTCAGGCGCCGTGATGACCTTCATCTCGCCGTCCGACACGAACCGCGCGCTGATGAACCCGAT
The DNA here is from genome assembly GCA_017881905.1 of Chloroflexota bacterium. GTDB lineage: Bacteria > Chloroflexota > Limnocylindria > Limnocylindrales > CSP1-4 > Chersky-267. The sequence goes on along the minus strand of JADGQI010000160.1, from coordinate 2,288 downwards.
CCCGACCTTCGCCTTGGCCTTGAAGTGGGTGTCGTCGATCGCCTCGACCGACTCCACGCCCGGACCGCATTGGCCGACCTGGGTCGGGTCGATGACGAACGACCAGACCTTGTCACGGGGCGCGGCGATCTCGACGGTGCCTTCGAAGTGCATCGATCCTCCGGTCAGCGACGGGGTCAGCCGCCGGTGTTGGCCCCGGCTCCGACGTAGGCCGTCGGCTCCCGGACGAAGCTCGACCGACAGGCGATCGAGCAGAATGCATAGACGGCCCCGCCGTGCTCGGCGAGGTGACGGACGGTGGCCCGGTCGACGGTCATCCCGCAGACCGGGTCGAGCAGGACGATGTCGTCGCTCGGGCCGAGGGTCATCGGCGCTTCGACGGCGGACGGACCGGCGAGCGTCGCCGGCCCCGGTGCGGCGACGAACGTCGCGCGACCGCGCCGGACCGACACGAGCTCGGCCAGGATCGAGACCGCGACCTCGGCAGCCGTCTCCGCTCCGAGATCGATCCCCGCGGGCGCTCGCATCGCGAACACCCGGTCGGGCTCGACGCCCTCGTCGAGCAGCCACGAGCGGACCGCCGCGGCCCGGGTCGGGCTGGCGACGAGGCCGACGTAGGCGACGTCGAGGCGGAGCGCGGAGACCAACGCCTCCTCGTCCCACGTCCCCTGGCTCGCGACGATGACGTACGGTCCGACCGTCGGCCAGTCGAGGGCACTGAGATCGTCACCGACGACGACCCGAGCACCGTCCGGCAGCAGTCCGGCATCGGCGAACGGATCGATCATCGTGACGTCGAAGCCCATCCCTGCACCGAGCTCGGCCAGGGCCGCGGCGATGGGTGTCGTCCCGGCGATCCACAGGGCCGGGGCCGGTAGATGCGGTTCCACGTAGATCTCCAGCGTGCCACCCGAGTGGCAGGTCATCACCTCGTCGACGATGCCGTCCCCGCGACGGCTCTCGGACGGAAGCTCCTTGCTGATCCGGAGCAGCCGAGGCTGCCCGTCGGCCAATGCCCGGAGCCCCTCCCGGACCACGAGCGGGCGCGCGCAGCTTCCTCCCACGAACCCTTCGATCGAGCCATCGGGATGAATCAGTCCGCGCGCGCCGGGGCGGGCCGACGTGGGCCGACGGACGGCGACCACCGTCGCCATGGCGTACGGCTGGCCACGGCGATCGAGCTCGACCGCCCGCTCGAGGAGCGACACCGGCGGGGTCATCGTGACGACCCCGCCTGATCGGACACGGCTATGCCGTCACTCCCTTCTCGCGGAGGATCGCCCAGATCTTCTGCGGGGTCATCGGGATGTCGACGTTGCGGACACCGAGGTGCCACAGAGCGTCGACGACGGCGTTGACGATGGCCGGCGGCGCGCCGACGGTAGCCGACTCACCGACGCCCTTGGCCCCGATGGGATGGTGCGGGGAGGGAGTCACGGTCTTGGCGGTCTCCCAGGCGGGCGTCTCGAGCGCCGTCGGGAGGAGGTAGTCCATGAACGTGCCGGCCAGGTTGTTGCCAAGCTCGTCGTAGGTGATCTCCTCGTACAACGATGGGGCGAAGCCCATCGTCAGCCCGCCGTGGATCTGGCCGTCGACGATCATCGGGTTGATGATGTTGCCGCAGTCGTCCACCGCCACGAAGCGGCGGACGGTGACCTGCCCGGTGCCCTTGTCGATGTCGACGACGCAGATGTAGCTGCCGAACGGGAAGGTCAGGTTCGGTGGGTCGTAATAGTCGACCGCCTCGAGACCGGCCTCCATCCCCTGGGGGTGGTTGGTGTAGGCCGCGAACGCGATCTCCTGGATCGTCTTCGACTGCTCGGGCGAGCCTTTGACCGAGAACTTGCCATTGGTCCACTCGAGGTCGTCTTCGTTGGCCTCGAGCAGGTGGGCGGCGAGCTTGCGGGCCTTGTCCTTGATCTTGCGCGAGGCCATCGCCGTCGCGGCACCCGCGACCGGCGTCGAGCGCGAGGCATAGGTGCCCAGGCCGTACGGCGCCGTGTCGGTGTCGCCGTACTCGATCTTGATGTCGGCGACCGGGAAACCGAGCTCCTCGGCGATGATCTGGGCGAAGGTCGTCTCGTGGCCCTGGCCCTGGGTCTGGACGCCGATGCGGGCCAGGACCTTGCCGGTCGGATGGACCCGGATCTCACACGAGTCGAACATCTTGAGGCCCAGGATGTCGAAGTCGTGCGACGGCCCGGCTCCGACGATCTCGGTGAAGCTGCTGATGCCAATGCCCATCAGCTCACCGCGGGCCCGCTTCTCGGCCTGCTCCTTGCGCAGCC
>JADGQI010000159.1 GCA_017881905.1 Chloroflexota bacterium | reverse complement strand
TCCCGTTCGTGTGCGGCTGCCGGAACCTCGGCGAGGCGCTCCGGCGGATCAACGAGGGCGCCGCGATGATGCGGACCAAGGGCGAGGCCGGGACCGGCAACATCGTCGAGGCGGTCCACCAGCTGCGCGACGTGCTGGCGGAGATCCGCCGGCTCCAGGGCCTCCGCGAGGACGAGCTGTTCGTCGCGGCCAAGGAGCTCGGGGCACCCTACGAGCTGGTCAGGGACGTCGCCGCGAACGGCCGCCTGCCGGTCGTCAACTTCGTCGCCGGCGGGATCAGCACCCCATCCGACGCCGCGCTGGTGATGCAGCTCGGCGCCGAGGGCGTCTTCGTCGGATCGGGGATCTTCAAGAGCGAGGACCCGGCACGGATGGCCAACGCGATCGTCCAGGCCACGACCTTCTTCGACGACCCGAAGAAGATCGCCGAGGTCTCGAAGGGCCTGGGAGCCCCGATGCGCGGGATCGCCCTCGAGGAGATCCCCGACCAGGAGCGCCTCGCCGTCCGAGGCTGGTAGGCCACCGCGAACGTCGCCGGCCGTCCCGTCATGAAGATCGGCGTGCTCGCGCTCCAGGGAGCGTTCCGCGAGCACCTCGACACGCTTCGCGCCATCGGCGTGGAGGGTGTCCGCGTGCGCGAGCCGGCCGACCTGGCCGATGGCAGCGGGCTGATCCTGCCCGGCGGCGAGAGCACGACGATGCGCCAGCTGATCGAGCGCTGGGGCCTCCACGAGCCGATCCTCGACCTGGCCGACGCGGGCAAGCCGATCTTCGGGACGTGTGCGGGGATGATCGTGCTGGCCGTCGAGATCGCGGGGGGCGAGCCGCCGATCCTGCCGCTCCTCGACGTGACCGTGGAGCGCAACGCGTTCGGCCGCCAGCTCGACTCGTTCGAGGCGGAGCTGGACGTGCCGATCCTGGGCCGCACGCCGGTCCACGGTGTGTTCATCCGGGCACCGATCATCGAGCGGACCGGGCCAGACGTGGACATCCTCGCCCGCCTCGACGACGGGCGGATCGTGGCCGTCCGCCAGCGCAACATCGTCGCCACCGCGTTCCATCCGGAGCTGGCCGGCGAGACCCGTTTCCACCGCCTGGTCGCCACGATGGCCGCCGAGCACGACGACCCGGGCGAAGGCTCCGGGCGCCGGCCGCACCCGACACGCCGGGCGGCCTCGGCGCGCCGCGAGAGGTCGGGGTCGTGAGCGTCCTCCGCACTCCCCGCAGCCCCGGCAAGGTCCGCGCGGCCCGCCTGACTGACCTCGCCGCGCTCGGTGAGCTCTCGCGGCTCTGCCAATCGGACAGCGCCGACACGCGCTCGCTCGGGCTCCCGGTCAACGGCCCGCCGATCGGCGTGTTCAGCCTCTTCCGGCTGCCGCTTGGCGCGTTCCGCCCGAACGACCTGATGTTCGTGTACGAGGAGGAGGGCCGGATCGCCGGACTCGTCCGCGTCGAGCGCGAGACGGTCCGCGACGAATGGACGATCGTCGAGCTCGACGCCGTCGGGATGGCGAACGCCGGCGAGATCCGCTTCCGCCTCGTCCAGCAGCTCCTGCGCGAGGGCGCCAAGCGCGGGGCCGCCCGTTTCCACGTCGCTTGCGCGGACGCGGACGGCAACGTCGAGCTGCTCATGCAGGCCGGCTTCATGCGCTACGGCGAGGAACGAGTCCTGTTCCGTCCGGCCAACCAGGCCCTGCCCGATCCGTGGCCCGACGAGCGTGCCGCAGGCTGCGGCATCCGTCCCACCACCTCGCTCGACGCGCTCCCCCTGGCCCGGCTGTATGCCGGCGCCACGCCGGCCCCGGTCGCTCGCCTCGAGGCGATCCGGCTGGCGGACTGGGAGCGGCAGGGGGCGCACTGGCGGGTCCCGCGCTCGAGCCTCACCCCGATCCTGCGCTTCGCCGACGTCGAGGGGTTCATCCAGGCGTCTCCGGAGGGCGGCAATGACGGGACCCAGCTGGACGCCTTCCTGCAGGTCGGCGTCGCAAAGGAGGACCAGCCGCACTACCTCAAGATCCTCGCCCGTCCCGAGGCCAACGTGGCCGACCTCGTCGACTTCGGCCTGGGCGTGATCGCGGCGCGGACCACCAGGGGCGGCGACCATCGCCACGACCACGGCGTCATCGCTCCGGTCCGGACCTACGAGGCGCCGATCGATCGACGCCTGGAGGAGGCGGGCTTCGACTCGATCGCCAGCGTCAACCTGCTGATGAAGGAAACCCTCGTCCGTGTCGCCGAACCGGTGCTCGTCCCGGCCGGCGTCCGCTAAGTGGAGGCTCGCGTGACATCAGGTGAGCGCCCCCGTGAATCGATCGACGACCTCGACGCGCTGCTCCGGGCACTGCCGCCGGAGATCGTCGCCGCGGTCAACGCCCTGCCGGATCGAAACGCCCTGATCGAGGTCGTCATGGACCTCGGGCGGTCGCCGGAGGCACGGTTCCCCGACTCGGAGGTGAACCTGCTCGAGCGGGAGATCACGGACGCGGACATCGCCTTCGTCGTCGAGCACATCGGGTCGTTCGGCGACGACAACCGCGCGGGGATCGAGCGGACGCTCCACCGGATCAGCGCGATCCGGAACCGGAACGGCAAGATCGTGGGGCTGACCTGCCGGATCGGGCGGGCGGTCTACGGCACGATCGAGATCATCAACGACTTCGTC
>JADGQI010000031.1 GCA_017881905.1 Chloroflexota bacterium | reverse complement strand
TCGAGGCCAGGGCATAGCTCAGGTTGCCGGTCCCAAGGAGGGCGAAGATCGCCTCGATGATCCCGATGATCGCCAGCACGTGGCCGAGCAGCCAGCCCCACGGCTCCAGGCGCCAGGCGGCCAGCCCACCGGCCCAGAACGCCAGACCCGTCAGCACGATGATCCAGCCCCAGACCCAGGTGCCCTGCCCGCTGGGCAGCGGCCCGAACGTGACGGCGGTCGTCATCTGGAAGCCGAGCATCATGTAGCTGAATCTACGGGAAGCTGGGCGCCTCGTCGCGTCGAGGCGCCATCGAGCGGGCGGTCGAGGCGGGGCTCCTGGACGCGGCCGTCATCAGGATGCCGGGGATCCCCGAAGGGATCGGCTAGGCCAGCACTCGGTACAGCCGCCAGCGGTCCGGGACGCCTTTCAACTCGCGCTCCCCGGCGTCTTCGAACGTGAGACCGGAGCCCGCGGTCAGGTCCTTCACCGTCGAGCTGGTGAGGATCTCGGACGGTGCGGCCAGAGCCGCGACCCGTGATCCGATGGTCACCGCCAGTCCGCCGACCTTGCCGTCGATCGTCTCGACCTCGCCGGTGTGGCAGCCGGCCCGGATCTCGATCCCGAGCGGACGGACGGCGTCGCGGATGGCGATGGCACAGCGGACCGCCCGCGCGGGTCCGTCGAAGGTCGCGAAGAAGCCGTCCCCGGCCGTGTCGACCTCGCTGCCGCGGTAGCGGTTGAGCATCGCCCTGACGACGGCGTGATGACGCTCGGCGAGGTCTCGCCAGGCCCGGTCGCCGAGGGCGGCCGCTCGTTCGGTCGAGCCGACGATGTCGGTGAACAGGACCGTGGCGAGGACTCGGTCGAATTCGGCTTCCTGGTCGCGGATCTCGCGGGAGAGCCGGTCGACCGCATCGAACAGGGCTTCGTCCCGGGCGGTGGGGAAGGACTCAGCACCCGGGATCTCCACGAACCGCGCGCCTGGGATCTGGGCGGCGACCCACGGCGCGGCGCCACCGGTCGGGCGTTCGCGATCGCCCGACTTCTGCAGCACCAGGGTCGGGACCTGGATCTGCGGCAGGAGCGTACGGACGTCGGTCTGGCGCGTCGCCTCGAGCACGAGGGCTGCGGCCCCCGGGCTCGCAACCAGTCGGAACCACTTCGCCCAGGCGCGAACCTCGGAGGCGTCCGTCCGCGCGCCCATGTCGATCAGCTCGGCCCGGGCGTGTGCGTCCGTCCCCCACGGGGGTTCGTCTGCAGGGACAGGTTGCCCGATCGGGGCGATCCCCCACGGGAACTCTGGCGTGCTCCACGAATAGACGCACGGCGCGAGCAGGGCCAGACCGGCCACTCGGCCCGGGTACGAAGCGGCGAACAACAGGCTGAGGGCGCAGCCCCAGCTGAACCCGAGATGGACGGCCCGCTCGATCCCGACCGCGTCGAGGACGGCCCGCAGGTCCTCCATCCCGAGCTCGAGCGACATGACGTCCGGCGACGCGGGTCGATCCGAGACTCCGAGTCCGCGGCGGTCGAAGGTGATCACCCGGGCGTGCCGACCGAGCTCGCGCAGGAACGCGGCCCATGACGGCAGGTCCCAGTTCGCGTCGACGTTCGCCATCGTGTCGTTCCACACGAGGTCGTACGGTCCCGTACCGAAGACCTGGTAGCCGATGGAAAGGCCGTCCTGGGTCTTCACGTAGTGGGTCTCGGGAACGTCCACGTCCTGCTCCCAGGTGGTTGCGCTCGGCCGAAGATGACGGGAGTCTGACGTGCGGGGCGTCGCGCCACAAGACGTCTGCCCGGGTCCTCAGGGCCGCGGTCGGCTCGTCGTGCGGCGTACGACGAGCGCCGGCTCGAGGACGACATCCGCCCAGTCGGGCACCGGCCCGTCAGCCTCGTCGTGCTCGACCATGTCGAGCAGCATCTCCGCGGCGACACGGCCCATCTCGACCCCGGACTGGTCGATCGTCGTCAGCGGAGGGATCGTGAAGGCGGCGATGTCAAGGTTGTCGAACCCGACGATCGAGACCCGGTCCGGGACCGGGATCCCGACCTCGAACGCCGCCTCAAGGAGCCCGATCGCGATCATGTCCGACGTCGCGAAGATCGCCGTCGGGTCGTCGGGACCGCCGAAGGCACCGAACAGCTCGAGGCCGACGCGATAGCTCGGCGCCGGGTCCGGCTGCGACGCCTCCAACCGGCGGATGTGCTCGGCGAGCCCGTGATCGACCATGAACCGCTCGTAGAGGTCGGCGCGGAGTCGCTGATCGTGGGTCCCCGGGTCCGAGACGCAGGCGATCCGGCGATGGCCGGCGTCCAGGAGGTGCTCGAGCGCGAGCTGCGTCCCGCGGACGCTGTCGCAATAGACCCCGGGGAAGCGTCGCGGTCCGATCCGGTCGCTGACTCCGATCACGTGGCGATGCTGCTCAGCGAGCGAGCCGAGGCTCTCGTCGCCCTCCATGTCGCCGATGACGATGATCCCGTCGGCGTGCGAGCGCTCGAACATCGACCCATAGGCGATCGCGACGTCCGGTCGGTAGTCGACATGGCCGAGGAACAGCCGGTAATCGCGCGAGCGCGTGCCGGCGTTGATCCCGCGCAGGACCTGGATGTGGAACGGGTCGGAGATGTCCCGCGCGATGACCCCGATGAGCGAGCTCCGACTGCCGCGCAGCCCACGGGCGAGGAGGTTCGGCTTGTACCCGAGCTCGGCGGCAACGGCCAGCACGCGGTGGCGCGTCTCGTCGCGGATGGGGACCCCGGAGTCCCGGCCATTGAGGATCCGGGAGACGGTCGTGATGGAGACGCCGGAGTCGCGCGCGACGTCGCGCAGCGTGATGGAGGATGACGCCGGTCTCATCGTGGCCCGATGGATAACCCCTTGACTCGACCTTCCCCGGGAGTATCCTTCCGGCCAGATGGCATCGTCAAGCGTTAACGTTAAGCCTCGGCTGGCGGGAACGTCTCGAGATGAGCGCCAGCCCCGGCGAGACGTGGCCGGAACGGGCTGGCATAGACTCGCTCGCAGGGAGAGGGACTGACGAGGTCGATGGAGGCCTTTCCCGCGGTCGCCGAAGTCGTGTCGCGTCGGAGACGGCTCGTTATCCTGATCGGCAACGCCGGGGTCGGCCCGGCCGACCCTGCCGAAGCCGTCACCGAGGTGGATCTCGACGTGTCCTTGGTCGACGGCGGGTGGACCGCCCGCTGACGACCGCATCGTTCAGGCGAACCACCGGGATCCGATCCCGGAGTCGCGGAGGAGACATGGGGAGACGCAGCCAGGTCAGACTCGACTGAGGTTCGAACGCAGGAGGAGGATGGATCCGGTGAAGATCACCAGGAAGCGCCGCCCGGAGCGGCTCGCGATCCCGTTCGCGATCATCGCGTTGCTGGTCGCCGCGTGCTCCTCGGGGAGCAGCACCCCCGCGGCATCGAGCGCGCCCGCGTCGGTGGCGCCACCGGCCAGCAGTGCTGTCGGCGCATCCAGCGCCCCGGCATCGGCAGCGGCCACCACGAAGCACGTCGCGATCCTCAACAAGGACATGACCGACGACGAGATCAAGGCCGAGGTCGCCAAGGAGGGCAGCCTCACCGTCGGCAACTGGACCTACGCGGCCACCGACGAGCTCGTCACGCAGTTCGAGAAGTACGTCAAGGACACCTACGGCGCCGACATCAAGCTGAACTACGTCGGGACCCAGTCCCCGAGCGAGTACATCACCAAGCTGGCAGCCGCCAAGAAGGCCGGCAATCCGGCGCCATATGACGTGCTCGCCGTCGAGGAGAACTACTGGTACGACGCGGACCAGGCTGGCCTGGTCGACTCGGCCTTCCCGTCAGACCTCATCCCGAACGCGAAGATGGTCCTCGACTCGTTCAAGCACGACCCGGAATCGATCGCGTTCCAGTCGACCGCCTACCCGGCGATCGTCTACAACAAGAAGACCCAGCCGTGGATCAAGTCGCTCAAGGACCTCGCCGACCCGCGACTCAAGGGCAAGGTCACGCTGCCGGCGCCCGGTGACATCACGGCCGGCGGCTTCCTGCTCGGCCTCGCCGCCGAGCTCGGCAAGGACTACAAGGACCCGAACCAGATGAAGGAGGTCGTCGATTGGGCGGTCGCCAACATCGGGCCCAACGTCGTCCAATACACGACCGATCAGCCGACCCTCCAGAAGCTGTTCGAATCCGGTGCGGTCGACGCGGTCGGGTTCTGGAACAGCCTCGCCCGCCTCGAGTACCTGGGCGGCCATCCCGACGCCGCGCTGCTCGTCCCGTCGACGATCTATCCGGCCAACGGCTACGAGTGGATCCCGAAGGGTGCCGAACATCCGGTCCTGGCCCAGATCTTCATGAACTGGCGGCTGGCCAAGGACGTCCAGTTCCCCAACGCCTGGCCGATCGATCACGGCCCGTGGAGCGAGTTGAGCGAGGGCTTCCTCGGCCCGGACTACGTCGACCAGGTCCCTGACTGGTTCAAGGCCGACTACGCCACCTACTACCCGACGCTCGAGCAGATCCAGTCGTCGTTCAAGCAGATCGACTGGGCGGCCTACAACGCCAGCGCCAAGGTCTTCCAGGACTACTACAAGCAGAAGATCGGACAGTAGCGGGGGACGACCCTGCTGCGACGCGGCCCGATCCTTGAACGCTGAGATCGGCCAGTCGACCGCACCAGGTCGACTGGCCGCAGCCCCCCGATCCCAGGCGCCGGACATCCGTCGGCGCGAGCGCGTGGCCCGTCTTCGGACGGCCGCCTTCCTCGCGCCGGCGGCGCTCCTGGCGCTGCTGCTCCTGTACGCCCCGCTCGCGTTCATCGTGAACATGAGCTTCACCGTGACGAACTCGTTCCTGTCGCCGGGTGGCCCGGTGTACTCGCTCGAGAACTACGCGGCGATGGTCCAGCGCTATCTGCCCAATCTGTTCGTCACCGTCCAGCTGGCGGCGCTGGCGATGCTGGTGGACCTGGTCCTCGGCTTCCCGTTCGCCTACATCCTCGTCCGCCGGATCCGGTATCGGGATCTCGTCCGGGCCCTGATGGTCTTCCCGATGTTCGGGGCGCTGTACGTCGCGTTCGGGATGAGCTTCATCCTGCTGCCCGGGGGACCTGCCGACCCGCTCATCCACGCGTTCGGCCTGCGCAATACCGACCTCCTGTTCAGCCTCCCGGCGGTCGTGTTCGCGATGTCGATCTTCACCTTCCCGTTCATGGTCATGAGCATCGGGACTGCCCTGAGCAACGTCGACCCGACGCTCGAGGAGGCCGCCGCCTGTCTCGGCGCCCGCCCCTGGCAGACGTTCTGGCGGGTCGTCCTGCCGCTGACCCGGGCCGGGGTCGTGGCGGGCTCGTTGATGGTCTTCGGCTGGAGCATCGGTGCGTTCGCCGAGCCGCTCCTGCTCGGATCGCTCAACGAGCAGCGGTCGCTCGCCCTGACGCTCTACAAGCGCGGGGTGGTCGAGAACGACTACGGGCTGTCATCGATGATGGGTGTGGTCCTGCTGAGCGTGGCGTTCGTGGTGACCTACTTCTCGCTGCGCTACTCGCGCGGAGCGCTGGTCGATTGAGCGCCGCCTCGACGCCACGCCGCCGGCCGCTCCTCTCGAGCCGACGCCTGGCCACGATCGCCAGCCACGCCTACATCTGGCTGTGCCTGATCCTGTTCGTCCTGCCCTTCCTGGCGTTGTTGTCGCAATCGCTGGGACAGCGCGGCGGGGCCTCGGGTCTGGGCAACTACGCGGCGGTCTTCGGGAGCTTCGGGGACAACCTGTTCTGGAGCTTCAAGATCACCGGGCTGACGCTGCTGATCGATCTGGCCGCCTGCCTCCCGGCGGCCTACGCCCTGGTCCGCTACCCGGTCCCCGGCAAGCGCCTGCTGTTCTCCCTGCTGCAGCTGCCGCTGTACGTGCCGGGCGCGGTGATCGGCCTGTCGCTGCTCCTCACCTACACGTTCGTCTACAAGATCGACTCGATGTGGGGCCTGGTCCTGGCGATGGCGGTCGGGTCCTTCCCGCTGATGATGACCCCGATCGTCGTCGCCATGAAGGACCTGCCGGTCATGTTCGAGGAGGCCTCCGAGTGCCTCGGGGCGACCAAGTGGCAGACCTACCGGCGGATCGTCTTCCCGCTCATCGGCCCTGGCGTGTCGGCGGGCCTGCTGTTGTGCTTCATCATCGTGTTCAACGAGTACCTGGTGACCCTGTTCGTCCACCCACCGGCCCTGGAGACGGCGCCGCTGAAGGTGTTCAACCTGGTCCGGACCAACGGGCTCGCCCCGACCACGGCCGCACTGGCGGTGACGATGCAGCTCATCTCGTTCCTGGCGGTCATCGTCTTCTTCCGGATCTTCGGGACGAGGCACTTCAAGGGCACCTACATCCTGTGACGACCGTCCACCTCTCCAACGTCACCAAGCACTACGGCTCGACCGTGGCCGTCCAGGACTTCAACCTGGAGGTCGCCGACGGGGAGTTCGTGACCCTGCTGGGTCCGTCCGGCTGCGGCAAGACGACGACGCTCCGGATGCTGGCCGGGTTGGTCGAGCCCACCGGGGGGCGGATCCTGTTCGACGACCAGGAGGTCACCTGGCTCGCTCCGCGGGCGCGCAACATCGGGTTCGTCTTCCAGGCGCCGGCCCTCTTCCCGCACATGTCGGTCGCCGATAACATCGGGTTCGGCCTGTCGGTCAAGGGGCGGGACAAGGCCTTCATCCGCCAGCGCGTCGACGAGATGCTCGACTTGGTCGACCTCGAGGGCTACGGCAAGCGGCTCCCGGCCCAGCTGTCCGGCGGACAGCAGCAGCGCGTGGCGCTGGCTCGGGTCCTGGCCACGGACCCGCGGGTCCTCCTCTTCGACGAGCCGCTATCCGCCCTGGACAAGAACCTTCGGGACACGCTCAAGTACTCGATCCTCGAGCTCCAGCGGAAGACCCGCAAGACCGCCATCTACGTCACCCACGACCAGTCGGAGGCCTTCGCGATCTCCGATCGGATCGTGGTCATGAACGCCGGGCGGATCGAGCAGATCGGGACGCAGACCGACATCTACCTCAAGCCACGGACACCCTTCGTGGCCGAGTTCATCGGGGCGAACAACGGCTTGAACGGGACCGTGGTCGCTGTCGACGGCAGCGGCGACGACGCCGTCGTCCGCGTCGACACCGGCGGGTTGCTGCTGCGCCGTCGCGGCCGGACCCGGCTGACGCCGGGTCAGGCGGTCCTCGCCTACATCCGGCCGGAGGACCTCAGCGTGCTCGAGGACGGCGACGGCCGGGTCCACCTCAACACGATCGAAGGCACGATCGACCGCCTGATCTTCGAGGGAGCGTCGGCCCAGCTCCGCGTCGAGGTGGCCGGGGTGGAGATGCGCGCCGACATCAGCGGGGGCCAACGGCTCGCCCTGGTCCAGCGCGAGGGCCGCGTCCGACTCGGGTTCGACGATGTGACCCTGATCCCGTCCGAGGCGGAGGCCGGGACCGCCGTCGTCACCGACGGGGTGCCGGACGAGGCGGGTCCGGCGGCGTGAAGGTCGGGCTGACGCTGCCCCAGGGCTGCGACCGGGAATACCTCGGCCTCGAGGCGGGACCCGCCTGGGAGCGGACGGTCGAGATCGCTCGAGAGGCCGAGGGGCTCGGCTTCGGATCGCTGTGGGCGTACGACCACTTCCAGGTAGACCCGCCACCGGAACCGGCGCCTGTGTTCGAGCCGTTCGTCGAGCTGGCGGCCCTGGCGATGGCCACCAGCCGCGCCCACCTCGGCCACCTGGTGATGGCCGCCGCCTACCGCCCGGCGGCTCTGACCGCCAAGATGATCTCGACGCTGGACGTGGTCAGCGGCGGGCGGGCGATCCTCGGGATCGGGGCCGGCTGGAAGGAGGACGAGTGGCGATCGTACGGCTACGGCTTTCCCGACGCCCCGGGGCGCCTGGCGATCCTGTCCGACCACCTCGAGGTGATCACCCGGATGCTGGCCCCGGGGACCGCCACGTACGAGGGGCGTCACGCGAGCGTCTTCGGCGCGATCCACGAGCCGAAGGGGATCCAGCCGCACATCCCGGTCGTGATCGGCGGCAACGGTCCGACCGTGACCTGGCGACTCGCCGCCCGCTTCGCCGACGAGCTCAACCTCGACGCGATGATGCCCGACGACGTGGAGCGGGCGCTGCCGATCATCCGCGAGCGGTGTGAGGAGGTCGGGCGCGATCCGGCCACCCTGGCCGTATCGGTCCATCTCTGGGGTCTCCCGGCGGCCGAGCCGGGTCCGGCCCTCCGTGCTCGCCTGAGAGACTACGAGGGCATCGGCCTGAGCCGGGTCATCCTCCAGGGCTTCGCAGCGGTCACGGATCCGGGCCTCGTCGAGCGACTCGCCGCCGACGCGGATGCCGTGGGCGGCCTGGAGCCCGCCGCCGCCTGAGCGTCGCTCCTCGACGAGGGTCAGTGCAGGCGGTACTCCCAGTCCCGCGGCACCCGGCCGGCCGGGCCCGGCACGGGCTGGTCGAGCGGATGGTGGTTCGGCGGCGCCAGGTCCGGCCCTTCGGCGTATTGCTGGCGATCGTAGTCCCAGAACCAGTCCTCGTCCGGCTCGAAGCTCCGGACGACCGGGTGACCCTCGTCCGCGGCGTGGTGGGACGCGTGCTGCGACGGCGATGAGTCACAGCACCCGACATGTCCGCAGTGCGCGCACCGGCGCAGGTGGAACCACCATCCATCGGTGGCCAGGCACTCGACGCAGCCGGCGCCGCTCGGTGGCGCCGCGGGATCGATCTCCGGTCCGGCCATCCCATCTCCTCGATGCTGGGGAACGCAGCGATCGTACCGCCCCGGAGCGGACGACCGCGTCGCTCCGTGCCACCATGCTCCCGATGGGCAGACGACCGACCGCCGAGGATGGACGATGACGACCGATCCGATCGTCGAGATCCTCGATCGACCCGCGCAGGAGCGGTTCGTCCTCACCGTCGACGGCGCACCGGCGGGCCTGGCGACCTATCGCCTCCGCGGCGACGTCATCACCTTCATCCACACGGAGGTCGCCCCCGAGTTCGGCGGACGCGGTCTGGGGGCCCGACTCGCCGCCGGAGCCCTCGAAGATGTGCGTCGCCGCGGACTCACGGTGGTCCCGCGCTGCCCGTTCATCGCCCGGTTCATCCGGGACCACGCCGAGTACCAGGATCTGCTCGCGCCGGATGCGGCCGATCGCGCCCGGTCCCCGTAGCGGCCCGGCCGCGGTGCCAGGACGTCGGGGTCATGCCGGGTGCGACCGCGCCTTGACCTCCTGGACGAGCCAGGTGTTGCCGTCGGGATCCTTGAACGACAGGAACGTGTTGTAGTCGGCTCGTTCCGGGTCGGGTCCGGACTG
>JADGQI010000158.1 GCA_017881905.1 Chloroflexota bacterium | reverse complement strand
GAACGAGGTCGGCACGCGTGACGATCCCGATGAGGACGCCGTCGTCCGTGACCGGGAGCCGGTTGACGCCGCGGTCGACCATGATCGCCGCGGCCGTGGTCAGCGAGGCCTGGGGATCGATCGTCACCGCTGGCGAGCTCATCGCCTCGCCGGCGGTCGTCGCGTGGACCTTGGCCAACCCGTCCTTCGTCTCCTGCGACTCGCCACGGACGCGCGCACCGCGTCGGCGGCGAAGGGCGGTCTCCCCCTGCTCCTTGATGATCAGGTCCGCTTCGGACACGACTCCGACGACGCGGCCGTCGTCGTTGACGACGGGGAGGCCGCTGATCCCGCGGCCGACCAGGATCCGGGCAACCTCCTTGAGCGAGGTCTCCGGCTTCACCGAGGCCACGGTCCCGGTCATGACATCGTGGACGGTCATCATGGCGATCCAACCCTTCAGCGAGCGAACATGCGTCGATCCGTGCCGCGCATGCGTGTCGATCTGCATCGAGCATGTGCGTCGACCGGGACGGCAGACAGGGTCGAAGGTCACCTTGCGACGGGCGTTGCGTCCCATCGCCCGTTCGGCCCGTGGCGAGCGGGCCGCTCGGCCCTCGCGATCCTTCCGCGGGCACGGCACCATACATACGAAACCGTCATCGGGGCATGTCATGCACCAACCGTCAGCCATCGTCATCGACCCGCCGAGTGCTGCGGTCAGGCTCAGCGACCTCGGCTTCCTCGCCGAGTCGGATCTGCCCGACCGGCCGGGACCGGCATATCTCCTCATCGCCCTCCGGGAGAAGCCCTCGCTTCGCCATTACGACCCGGAGACGGTCGAGTACTGGATCACCTCGGGTGGGCGCGGCACTCGGGCGACCGTGACCTACGCAAGCCGGCTGCCGATCGAGGCCGACTTCTCCTGGGGTCTGATCCGGATCGTCGATCGGCTGTCCGTGTCCAACGAGTACCTGACCTTCGGCGGTCACCTCTCCGCGGCGTCGATCGGCGGGATGTCGGTGATGGTCTTCTCCTCCCCGGCCCCGCTGCTGCGACGCGGCGGCCACTCCCAGGGGTGGGACGAGGGTGCCGAGGACCTCGGCGCCTACTTC
This sequence comes from Chloroflexota bacterium, assembly GCA_017881905.1. Lineage (GTDB taxonomy): Bacteria > Chloroflexota > Limnocylindria > Limnocylindrales > CSP1-4 > Chersky-267. The sequence goes on along the minus strand of JADGQI010000158.1, from coordinate 15,236 downwards.
GCGCGGCTGTTGGTCGCGGTGGATTACGCGCCGGGCTTCGAGGGCGTGGTGGCGCGAGCGGACCCGGTCACGCGCTACGCGTCGTTCATCGACGACCTGGCGGAGCGCTACCGGGCCAGCCAGCCGCTCCGGACCACCCACGCCGACCTGTGGCGCCTCCTCCAGGTCGAGGAGGCCCGGCTGCGACGCGACCTGCCGGCCGAATGGGCGGCGGGGACGGCTCTGCGGGCCGGCGCGAGGATCGACGGCTAGATCCCGTCAGATCGTCGTGTTCGCGACCGCGAGGTTGAGCTCGGTCACCGACCGGAGACGCGCCGCCTGGGCCGGATCGAGCCGGCCGCACACGCGGTCCCAATGGATCGCGACCTCGTCGCCGGGCAGCAGGAGGTCGCCGAACGAGGCCCCGTGCAGCGGCGACAGGTGGATCGGACGGGGTGTGCCGAGGTGGAGCTGCCCGTCCCGCATCTCGAGCGGGGGAGCCTCGACGTCGAGCAGCCCCGGGCCGACCGCGACGACTCGTCCCGGCCGGACCAGGCACCGCTCCAGGGCGCCGATGAGGTCCGCCGGCAGGCCACCCCGCATCATCCCGATCCGGGGCAGGATCTCCAGGACGTGGAAGCTGTGGTGGACCGCCGAGGCGCCGCCGGCCTTCGCCTCCAGCCAGCCCCACTCGCGTGGCCGGGTCCGTGACCGAAAGCGTTCGGTGAGGTCATCGTGGCGGGCTCTCGGCCCGACCCGCGCGAGCAGGTCGTTCCCCAGCCAGTACGCCTCGACCACCCGGGAGTCGAGCGGATCGGCGACGCCGTTCTCGGCGGCGATCAGCTCCAGATACGGGTAGGCGCCCTCGAACTGCTGGGCGATCCGGACGAGCTCTGGATCGCTCCGGCCCGTTCGCACGCGGTCGGGAAGCGTCTCCCCGGACTCCGGCCCGCACAGGCCGAGATGGTTCGGCGGGAACGCGAACCGAGCGAACAGGAGCGGTCCCGGCAGCCACGACCCGACCGCACCGGCGCGGCCGCGGGCGGGCGTCGCCCCGTCGTCCGCGGGCGTGAGCGGGCCGATCATCGGGTGCCTATCGGGTGGACTCGGCGAGCGGCGCCGTCCGTGCGCGGCGGACGGCCGCGACCATGACCAGCCCGATGCCGATCGCCATGAGCGCGAGGCCCGCCTCGACCGCCGGTGCCGGGATCGTGCCCGTCCGGAGTGCCGCGAGAACGCCGGTGACGAGCGCGCCGCCGACCAGGACCGAGGTCACCAGGCTGGCGGGGGCCCGCTGGAGGGCGGCGTACCAGGTCGTGACGTAGCCGAGCAGGAGCAGGCCGGTCAGCGCGACGATCGACCACTGATGGAGCGAGAAGGCGACGATCGCGCCGGTCCGACCCGACACGACGAGGAACCCGATGATGACGACCGCGCCGAGCGCCATCCGCGAGGTCGTCGCGAGCCGGACGCTCACCCCTTCTCGACCGAGCAGCCGGCGCGCCACGATCACCTCGACCGACCACAGCAGCGTCGCGACGAGGATCATCGCCTCCGCGGGGCCGGCCCCGATCGCGCCGGTCGGACCGATGAGCAGCGTGCCGGCCAGGAGGGCGACGATGGCGACGAGCTGGGCGATCCCGAGCGACTCGCCCAGGAACACGATCGCCAGGGCGGCGACCCAGATGAACATCGTCTTCTGGATGAGGCCCGCCCCGGGGCCGGTGGCGGCCGCCAATCCGCTGAAGAACAGGATGAACGGGATGCTCCCGCCGATGACCGCAAGGGCGAGCAGCCCGGTCGATCGCCGTCGGTCCAGGGCCCGGACCTCGTGGGCGCCGCCCGTCGCAAGGAGGATCCCGAGGAGGACCAGACCGACGAGCGCGTTCCTCGCTCCGGTCAGCGCGACCGGGTCGCTGAACTCCTTGACGACGAGCCCGTTGACGAAGATGGAGACGCCCGAGATGCATGCCGTGGCTGCGGCCAGCCCGATGCCCCATCCGGTCGTGCGCGGGATCCTCATCGTGTTCCTCCTAGGGTGTCGGTCGGTGGAGCGGGGATCGCAGCCGGTGGCCCGGCCGGCGGAAGCCCGATGGTGTCGAGGACGTCGCGGTCCTCCGGGTCGACCCGCCCGAGGACGGTCCCGAGACCGATCAGGACGAGGTCACCCGGCGCGAGGTCCGGGATCATCAGTGACATCGCGCGGCGACGCACGCCGCCGTCGAGATCGACGACCGCCTGGCCGTCCTCGACCGCGACGACTCGCCCGATCGATGTCTGGCACATGTCAGGCCTCGACCTCGGCGGCCGGGCAGGTCGCCGCACCGTGGGCGGCGAGGCAGCGGAGCTCGGACGCGATAGCCTCGCGGTACGCGGGCATCGCCGCCCGGACCACCCGGGAGAGCGGCGTCCCATAGCCGAACCGGTGACCGGCGAGGCCGATGAAGGCCCCCGCGACGGGCTCGTCGCGGACGATCCCCGCCAGCGCGACCACGAGGTGGATCGGGAGCTCATGCGATGAACGCGGCGTGAACGTCGGACGCTCGGTCAGCTCTTGCAGCGTCAGCCGCACGATCTCGCCGGGCTCCGGGCCTGCGACCGCGTCGAGGATGACGCACTCGACGCCGTGCGGCAGGTCGACCAGGTCTTCGACGCGCAGCTCGAGACAGCGGCGGACCTCGAGCTCCGTCTGGAGGTCGGGCGGCAGGGTCGGCAGGAGGGTCGCCACGGTGGCCAGCGCGACCCCGTCGTCCCCGCGGTCGGCGTTCCCGCAGACGATGATCCGGACGGTCGGGGCCGGGAGATGACCGCTCACGACGACGCCTCCACGGTCAGATCCAGGAAATGGGTCGCGCACGAGATGCATGGGTCGTAGCTCCGGATGAGCTGCTCGAGGCGGTGCGTCGCGACGTCGTGCGGCTCGTCGAGGATCGATGGCGCGAACGAGGTCATGTCGGCCTCGATCGCGGCCTGGTTCTGGCTGGTCGGCGGGACGATCCTGGCCGACGCGATCCGGCCGCGCTCGTCGAGCTCGTAGTGGTGGAACAGCAGGCCCCGCGGCGCCTCGGTCGCCCACGAGGCCGTTCCGGCGCTGGGGGTCCACGGCTCGGTGGCACGCTCGGGCGGGACGTAGCCGTCGACGATGTCGAGCGCCTCGGCCACCGCGTGGACGAGCTCGACCGCCCGCGCCGCGATGCTCCAGTACGGGTTGCGTCGGATCGCGTCGGCCAGTCCGATCCGGTCGAGCGCGGCGCGCGCCGTCGGATGGAGCTGGTCTGCGGCGAGGGTGATCCGGGCGGCCGGGCCCAGCAGGTACGGCACGCGGTCGCCCATGTGCGCCTGGAGGGCGTGGGACCAGGGGACCTGCTCCTCCTGGAAGGCCGTCTCCCAGTCCGTCGGCGCGAGGTCGAGCCCGTCCGACGACACGATCCGCCCGTCGTTCATCGGGTACTCCGTCGGATGACGGAGCGAGACGAAGCGTTCCTCGCGTTCGAAGTCCGGGGCGACGAAGGTCGCGACCCAATCGACGGTCGCGAGGGCGTGATCCAGGGCTGCGTCGAGGTCCGGCCGGAGGGCCTGGAGCTCGCGCTTGGTGGGCACCTTCGAGAAGCCGCCGACGCGCACGCTCACCGGGTGGATCGGTCGCCCGCCGAGGACGGCCACGATCCGGTTGCCGGCCTTCTTGAGCGCCAGCCCGCGTTCGACCGCGGCACGATCGAGGTTCGCGAGCTCGACCGCGTTGGCACAACCCAGGAAGTCGGGCGCGTGGAGCAGGTAGACGTGGAGCGCGTGGCTCTCGATCCACTCACCGCAGTAGAGCAGGCGTCGGAGCGTCCGGACGGACGGCTCGATCGCGACCTCGCCCAGATCCTCGAAGGCGTGGACCGCCGACATCTGGTAGGCGACCGGGCAGATGCCGCAGATGCGGGCGACGATGTCGAGCACCTCGTTCGGCGTCCGCCCGACGACCAGCCGCTCGAAGTAGCGCGGCGCCTCGAAGATCGCCAGCTGCGATTCGATCACCTGTCCGTCGCGGACCACGAGCCGGAGCGAACCCTCGCCCTCGACCCGGGTGATGCCCTGGACATCGAACCGCTGCTCACCGGTCGTCACGTGGGTCCCGTGCATCAGGCGTCCTCCCCGCTGTGGCTGGCGATGGGGGGTCCGCCCAGGCTGTCGATGACGCTGCGGAAGGGCGGGGCGTACGCCGTGAACCCCGAGAAGAGCCGCGCCGTGTCGGCATCGCTGCGCCCGTCCCGACCGAACCAGCGGGCCAGGCTCGGGGCGTTCGCCGCCTCACGCGGCCCGAAGCAGCCGTAGCACCCGCGCGCGTAGGCCGGGCACAACGCTCCGCACCCGGTGTGGGTGACCGGCCCGAGGCACGGGCCGTTGCCGGTGACCAGGACGCAGACCGTGCCGCGCCGCTTGCACTCGAGGCAGACCGACTCGTCGGGCAGCTGTGGACGCCGGCCGACGGTCAGGGCGGTGAGCAGCTCGAGGAGCTGGCCCGGATCGATCGGGCAGCCTCGCAGCTCGGCGTCGACCGCGACGTGGTCAGAGATCGGCGTGGAGGTCGCGAGGGACTCGACGTACTCGGGGTGGGCGTAGACCGCAGCGCGATAGGCGTCGTGGTCGGCCCAGTTGCGCAGCGCCTGGATGCCGCCGGCGGTGGCGCATGCGCCGATCGTCACCAGCAGCGGGGTCTCGCGCCGGATGCGGACGATCTCCTCGGCCTGCTCGGGGGTGCTGATCGAGCCCTCGACCAGGACGATGTCGAACGGGCCCGAGGATCGGTACGAGGACGCCTCCGCAAACTCGACGAGGTCGAACCGCACGAGCAGGTCGAGCAGGTGGTCCTCGAGATCGAGGATGGTCAGCTGGCAACCGTCGCACGACGCGAACTTCATGATGCCGAGCCGAGGTCGCGACGCGATCGTGGCTCGCACGGCGCCGGTCATCACAATCCCTCCCGTCCGAAGGCCGGGCCCATCTCGGCGAGTGAGAACACCGGGCCGTCGCGGCAGACGAACGACTTGCCGAGCTGGCAGTGGCCGCACAGGCCGACGCCGCACTCCATGTGGCGCTCGAGCGTGACGAAGATCCGGTCGTCGCTGACGCCCCGGTCGCGGAGGACATCGACGGTGGCCGTCATCATCCGCTCGGGACCGCACACGTAGGCGACGGCATTCGGACCGTCCAGGTGCCCCTGATCGAACAATCCGGTCACGACCCCGACCCGTCCGAACCAGTCGGGTCCAGCGCGGTCGACGATCTGGCCGACATCCAGGTCCGGGCGCGCGGCAAGCTCCGACAGCTCCTCGACGTACAGCCGGTCGGCGGGGCTTCGAGCCCCGTAGAGGAGGCGGATCTCACGGAACCGCGTCCGGTCGGCGAGCAGGGCGTCCACCAGCGGCCGGAGCGGCGCGAGGCCGATCCCGCCGGTCACGATGACGACGTCGTGTCCCTCGGCGGCATCGACCGGCCAGCCGCGACCCATCGGGCCGCGCAGCCCGACCGAGTCGCCGCGGCGGAGTTCGCACAGGGCCCGGGTCGCTGCGCCGGCTGCCCGGATCGTCAGCTCAAGCCCATCGCGATGGAAGCGCGACACGGAGATCGGCGCCGCCGAGAAGGCCGGCAGCGCGGCCATCACGAACTGACCCGGGCGTCCGGCGAGCAGGTCGGGATCCGAGGTGTCGAAGCGGAGGGTGACCGTGTCCACGGTCTCGCGTCGTCGCTCGGCGACGAACGTCCGCGCGTAGGTCGGGGGCAGCTCCTCCACGGCCGGCAGCGGGATCGGGGCCGTCAGGAGGGCCGCGCTCGCGGCCGGCGGGACGGACTTGACCGTCGTCGGTCGCGCCGGCTCGATGATCCCGACCGCGGCCTTGAGGGCGGGCGGCGGCGGGGCGACGGCCATCAGCTCGGCGCGGACGTCGATCCCGACCGGGCACCAGGTGATACACCGGCCGCAGCCGACGCAGCCGGACATCCCGAACTGGTCCCACCACGTCGCGAACTTGTGGGTGAGCCACTGGCGATAGCGATCCTGGACGCGTGGCCGGAAGTTGCCGCCGGCGACCTTGGAGAAGCCGAGGGTGAAACAGCTGTCCCACGTCCGCTCGGCGGTCGCCTCGAACCCGTCGAGATCGGAGACCTGGGTGACGCCGGTGCAGAAGCAGGTCGGGCAGACCAGGGTGCAGTTGGCGCAGGCCAGACACCGCTCGGCGATCTCGGCCCACTGCGGGCTCTCCGCGGCGGCGATGAGACGAGCGGGCAGACCGGCGGTCGGGACCGGGTCGCCCATCCGTTCGCGTGCGGCGGCGACCGCGTCTTGGGCGGCGGTCGTGCGACCCGGATCGGCGGCCGTCAGCTCGAGTCGCTCCAGCAGCCGTTCGCCGGCGGGCGAGCCGGCGCGGACGACGAAGCCGTCGTCGAGCTCGGTCATGGCCAGGTCGAACCCGGTGGTGACTTCGGGCCCGGTCCCCATCGACGTGCAGAAGCAGGTGTCCGCGGGCGTCACGCACTCGACGGCGATGATCAGGGCGGCGGCTCGGCGGGCGGCGTAGTCGCGGTCCACCGCGATGCCGCGGGCGAGCACGGCGTCCTGGGTCAGGAGCGCGGCGATCTCGCATCCGCGAACGCCGAGGAAGGCGACCGGCGGCGCGGCGGGGAGCGCGTCCTCGAAGGTGACCTGACCGTTCACCCGGCGCCCGATCGTGAGCGGGACGCGGGGCGGGAAGGTCTCGTGCTTCCACGAGGTCGGTCCGACGGCGTAGTCGAACTGGCGTTCCGTCCCCGTCTGGCGCAGCCGGTACGAACCGGGTGCCTGGTCGGCGGTCCAGCCGGCGGGCAGGTCCGAGGCGTGGTGGATCTCGTCGTAGACGACCGCACCCTGGCCGACGGTGGGTCCGATGACCCGCCGTCCGTCGGCGGCGAGCAGGTCGAGGAGTCGGTCGAGTCCGGCACGCGGCAGGAAGCCGGGCACGGCGGCGGAGGTCATCACCATGGTTCGTCTCGATGCTGGGAGAAGAGGTCGAGCAGCTGCATCCGGGTCCCGGTCAGCCGATCGGCGAGCGCCTCCAGGAGGGACCGGTAGACGGCCGCGGCCAGCACCGGGTCGGCGTCGAGCTCGGTCCGCAGCGCGGCACCGTCTAGCAGCATGAGGTCGGTGGGGACGACGGCGATCACCGTCGACGTCGAGCGATGCGGCGGGACGACCGCCGACCAGCCGATGATCTCGCCGGCCTCCACCGTCAGGACCGTGGTCATGCCCCGCTCCGGGACGCGAAGGCGGAGGGCGACCCGACCCTGGACGACGATCCCGAGGTCTCGCGTGAGGTCTCCCTCGCGCAGGATCTCGGCACCCGCCTCATACGAGGCCGAGCGCGCATGCGCCTGGAGGCGGCCGAGCTCCGCCTCGGGCAGGCGGGCACCGAACCAGGTGTCACGGAGCGCGCCGGACTGGGATCCGCTGACCATCGGGAACCTCCCTTTCGACGTCAACGGTAGGTACCCGCCGGCGCGCGGCCGCGTGCCGTTCGGCCCCTAAGGCGCAGCCAGACGTCACTCGGGGATGGACGATGGAGCCGCTGCCGACGGGCGCGGGATCAGGGCCGGACCGCGACCTCGGAGGCGTCGACGAGGACGGGCAGCAGGTCGCTGACCGAGACCACCCCGATGGGCGTCGTCTCGTCGTCCGCGACGATCACGAGGCGATGGATGCCGTGAAGCTCCATCCGTCGCGCCGCGTCGACCAACGTGGTGTCGGCATGGGCGATCACCGGCTGGCGGCTCATGACGTGGCGGGCGGTGTACCCGCTCCACAGTCGCGCCCCGTGACCGGACGACACCGCGGCGCGGATCAGGTCCGTATGGCTGACCACCCCGACGAGGACGCCCTCGGCATCGATCACCGGCAGGCCGCACAGGTCGTTCTCGGCCAGGAGCTCCGCGACCTCCTCGAGCGAGGTATCGGCGCGGACGACCACGGGGAACGGGGTCATGACCGATCCGACCGGAACCGGCAGACCGGCCCGCGTCGGCGGTCGCTGGATCGTCATGCCGTCATCCTCACCCCACCCGGACCTCACCGCATCGGTCCGCTGGCACCATCGGACGTGACGTTCGGCCCTTGCTGCGATGGGTACAGCCCGGGACCATCCGGACGGGCCGGATGGCACGTCGCAGTCATGACTTGGGGCCGGTGCGCTCGAGTGCGTCCCGGCGCACGCTCAGGTCCGGACATCGACCTGAAGGTCGGTTCCCGCCGGAAAGGAGCAGAGTCACATGAAGAGGATCCTGCTGGCCTACGACGGCTCCGAGCCCGCGCTCAAGGCGCTCGCGACGACGGCCGACCTGGCCAAGAAGTTCGAGGCGACGGTGACCGTCGTCAGCGTCGTGCCGGTCCATCCGGGCCGCGCACCCATCGATCCGTGGGACGACACCGCCGTCCACAAGACCCAGCTGAAGGACGCGGGCGAGGCCCTCCGCCAGCTCGGGATCGAAGCCGAGCTGCTCGAGCCGGCTGGTGACCCGGCGGCCACGATCGAGAAGATCGCCGCAAAGGGCGAGTTCGACACGATCGTCGTCGGCGCCCGAGGGCTGAACTCGATCGAGCGCTTCCTCCAGGGAAGCGTCTCCGAGCACATCGCGACGCACGCACAGACCACAGTGGTCATCGCCCGCTGACGGTCCCCGGAGGAGGACGACGGGCCGTCCGAGCCGGCGAGAGCCACTCGGGCGGCCTGTCCATGTCCGGACGGTCAGCGGGGCGCGACCTCCTTCAGCGGGGCGCGACCTCGTGACGTTCGGAGCGATCGGCGTCGCCGGCGAGGTCGAGCGCGGTCCGGCGCGGGGCCTCGTCCCCCTCGAGCTCCCGGAGCAACGCGACCAGCTGGCGGTCGGTCAGCCGCGACGACCGTCGCCCGGCGACGTGGCGAACGCGGTGGTGCTCGGCATCCGAGGCACGGATGGACTTGACGAGGTGCTCATGGGTGGTCCCCGGCCCGAGGACGGTCAGGTCCGCATCCTCCGGGAGCCGGTGGGCGACGTCCTTCATGAACCGGCTGCGATACTCGTGTCGTCGGGACTCCTCGGCGTCCTGTGACCGACCGCCGCCGTGGCGGATCGCCGGATCGTGGCGGAGGTGCCCACCGGACTCGGTGTGGTCCGGGACGTCGGACGTCACGCGCTCGATCCGAGCCTGTTCGTCCTCCCACCGGACGACGATGGCCGCCTGAGAGTCGATCCAGACCAGGGCATGCGGACGTTCCGTGTCGGGCGATGTGCGGAGGTCGGCGTCCATCTCATCGTGCCTCCAGGGGAGTGCCTAGTGCGACGAGTCTCGGACCCGCAGCGCAGCGTCGCAACGGCCATCGGATGCCTTGGTGAGAGCCGAACGGCCCGACCCGTCCCGAACCACCGCCGGCCGGCTGCCGGGCGCGTTCGCCCGCGTGGCGCGGCTCCCGGCCCGGTCCGCTAGCTCTGCTCGGCTCGGGCGATCAGCGCCTTGGCGGCGTCGATCGGGATCGCGAACCCGAGCCCCGCGGCACTGGTCGACGTCGCGGTGTTGACGGCGATGACCTGGCCGGTGGCGTCGACGAGGGGTCCACCGCTGTTGCCGGGATTGATCGCCGCGTCCGTCTGGATGAGGTGACTCAGATCGGTCGGCCGACCGGTCACCTCGTTTCGCACGGTGATCTGACGGTCGAGACCGGAGACGATCCCCTTCGTGACCGTCTCGGTGTATGTCCCGAGCGGGCTCCCGATCGCGAGGACCGAGGCACCGACCTGCACCGACGACGAGTCACCCAGCTTGGCGGGTGTCAGGCCGCCGGTCTCGGTCCTGATGACGGCCAGGTCGGCCGCCGCGTCGTCCACGACGAGACTGGCATCGAGGACGCGGCCGTCCTGGAGCGTCACGGTCAGCCCGCCGCCGCCGCCCGCCACGACGTGATCGTTGGTCAGGATGAGGCCGTCGGCGGTCAGGACGATGCCGGTCCCGACGCCGCTGGAGCGGCCGACGGAGATGGTGATCGTGACCACCGAGGCCTGGACCGAGGCGACGATCGCCGGATCGTCCTGCGGGTCGGCAGCGATCGTCAGGGCCACCGGGGTGGTCGAGCCCGCCGGAGCCGCCGTGCCGCTCGGCACGGTCTGGCCGACCGGAAGGACCGATGCCAGGGCGAACGTGGACGCGCAGGCGATCGCGGCCGACAGGACGGATGCCCCGATGACCGTACGTACGGTCGAGCGGTCCGCCTTCACTGGACCGTACCTGCGCAGTCGTAGACCGTGGTCGATCCGGAGCCCGTGTCGGCCACCGAGCAGGTCGACGTGATCCAGGCGTTCCGCTCGCTCGCCACGCCGGCGTCGCCGCCGGGGCCACCGCCGCCGCCCGGACCGCCACCGCCGAGGATGATGAAGCGGAGCTGACCGGATGCGATGTACCCCTGGAGCTCGGCCAGCGTGGGTGCCGGATCGGAGCCGGAGAACCCGCCCATCGCCATCACGGGCTGGCCGGTCGACAGCTCGATCGAGCCAGCGGTCCCGGACGACACGGTCGCGACGAGCCAGGTCGCCGCACCGTGGTTGGCCACGAGGTAGTCCACGGTGGCCTGATCGACCCCGCCCCCGCCGAACCCGCCGCCGCCAGCGAATCCGCCGCCGAAGCCTCCACCGAGCGCGGCGCCGCCATTCGGCGGTCCGCCGTTGCCACCGCCGCCGCCACCGCCGAACCCGCCCCCGCCGGCGACCGCCGGTCCCGCCGACGGGTCCCCGCCGCTGTGGGCCGAGGCCATCGTGTCCAGGCCGTACGCGAGCGGACCGGCGAGCAGGACGGCGACGGCCAGGGCCGCGGCCGCCAGCGCCGGTCGCCGACCGGTCGCGATGGTCGGGAACGCGAGCATGACCGACGCGCTGACACCCACGATGAGCACCCCGATCCCGAGGCCGGGTGCGAAAGCGGGCGTCCGCTCGAGCAGCAGCCAGGACCAGACCGCTGAAGCCAGGACCGCGCCGGCCAGGACGAGCCCGCCGAACCGGGTCCGCTCGCGCAGCTTCCACATGTCGATCGCGCCGGCTCCGACGAGCGCGGCGATCGCGGGGGCGAGGGCGACCGCGTAGTACGTGTGGACGATGCCCGACATGAAGCTGAACACGAGCGCGGTCACGACGAACCAGCCGCCCCACATCAGGTAGGCCGCGCGAGGGAGGTCGGTCCTTGCGACGCGCAGCCGGGTCAGCAGCCCGGTGGCCAGACCGACCAGCGCGAACGGGATGAACCAGCTGATCTGCCCACCGAACTCGGCGTTGAACAGGCGGAGGATGCCCACGGTCCCGGAGAAGTTGGCACCACCTCCGCCGCCGCCCGGCCCGCTCGCGCCGAAGATCCGGCCGAGCCCGTCATAGCCGAGCAGCAGCTGGATCGCGGAATCGGTCGTGCTTCCGCCGATGTACGGCCGAAGGCTCGTCGGGATGAGCTCGACGACGATGACCCACCACAGGCTGGTGACCAGGACCGTCACGGCGGCGACCGCCAGTCCGACGACCCGGCGGCGGATGCCGCCCGGGGCGGCGACGGCGTAGGTCAGCGCGAATGCCGGGAGCACGAGATACGCTTGGAGGTACTTGGCGTCGAACCCGAGACCCACGAAGGCCGCCGCGAGGACGACCCAGCGCAGGCGCCCGGTCTCGAGCGCGCGGATGAACGCCGCGCCGGCCGCGACGAGGAGCAGGGTCAGGATCGCGTCCGGGTTGTTGTAGCGGAAGATAAGGACGCTGACCGGGGTCATGGCCATGACCACGCCGGCGATCGTCGCGGCAGCCGGCCCGAACGAGCGCCGGACGGCGGCATACAGCACCACGACGGTCGCGATCCCGGCCACCGCCTGCGGCAGAAGGACGCTCCAGGAGCTCAGGCCGAAGATCCGGACCGACAGACCCAGGATCATGGTGCTGAGTGGCGGCTTGTCGACCGTGATGAAGTTCGCGGCGTCGAACGACCCGAAGAACCAGGCGGCCCAGCTGTGCGACGCGGCAAGCGCGGCGGCCGAATAGTACGTGTTGGCATAGCCGCTGACCGCCAGGCCCCACACATAGAGGACGGCTGCAAGCAGGGTCATCCCGAGGAACGCGGGTCGGACCCAGGCCGCCTGGTCGAGGGGGCCGAGGATCGCCCGGGCGATCGGGTTCCGGGTGTCGTCACCGACGTCGGGCAGTCCGAGCGCGGGTCGTGCGATGGAGGTCATCGAGTGGCTCCTTCAGGGCCAGCCTGAGGGCGAGCCTCGGCAGTGTACGGGCGATCGATCCAGGACCGCAGGAGGATGAACCGGACGCCCGTGGCCACCGCGCTCGCCGCGACCACGACGGCCACCTCGATCGGCAGTCCGGCCGTCGGCGCCAGGACCTGGAGCAGACCGACCGCGCCGGTCGTGATCGCCAGGGCGATCGCAAACGCGACGAGCCCGGCGACCTGGTCGGTCATGAACCCATCGCGGCCGCGGACGTCGAACGTCAGGCGACGGTTGGCGGCGGTGTTGGCCACCGCCGTCAGGGCGAGTGCGACGAGGTTGGCGAGGACCGGCGAGGTCGTCGTGCGGAGGAGGCTGTACAAGGCGATGTAAGCCACCGTGCTGACCACGCCGATTGCGGCGAACGAGGCGACCTGGCGCGTCGTCCTGGATGACCCGGCAAGGCGGTCGCGCAGCAGCCGGACGACGCCGCGCAGGTCCGCCGCCGCCGTCGACGCGATGTCGACGCTCGAGCCGGGATCGTCCACCCAGTCGACGGGGACCTCGTGGATCCGCATGCCCGCACGTTCGGCCAGCACGAGGAGCTCGGTGTCGAAGAACCAGGCGTCGTCGCGGACGCTCGGCAGCAGCCGCCGGGCCGCGTCCGCGCGGATCGCCTTGAAGCCGCACTGCGCGTCGCGGAACCTCGTCCGCAGGATCGACCGGAGGATGAGGTTGTAGCTGCGCGAGATGAACTCGCGCTTCGGTCCGCGCACGACCCGGGCGCCCGGTGCGAGGCGGCTGCCGATCGCGATCTGGCTGTGGCCGGTCAGCAGCGGGGCGACCAGCGGCAGGAGGGCGTCGAGGTCGGTCGACAGGTCGACGTCCATGTAGGCGACGATCGGCGCGTCGCTCGCCAGCCAGGCCGCCCGGAGTGCTCGTCCGCGGCCCTTCTCGGGGAGATGCAACGCCTCGACGTCGTCGAGCTCGACGGCCAGCCGATCGGCGATCGCCGGCGTGCCATCGGTGCTGGCGTTGTCGGCGATCGTGATCCGTGCCCGGAACGGGAAGTCGTCGCGCAGATAGGCGTGGAGCTGTCGGACGCTCGGTTCGAGATCGGTCTCCTCGTTGTAGACGGGGATGACGATGTCGACCACGACCGGGTCGGGCTGCGCGGGAAGGAGCTGGAGGGCCATCGGGAGCACCCTTTCGGATCGAGCGATCTGCGCGATCCCCGATGTGGGCCGGGATCGACCTGATGGACCGAGTCTCGACCCGGGCCCCTTTCAGATCCGTTACGCGCCTTCGCGCCTCCAGGCGACCGACATCGACGCGCCGCCGGTGGCCGATTCGCCGACCCGCCAGCGGCCGTTGGTGGCACGGACGATCGCATCGGCGATCGACAGGCCGAGCCCCGAGCCGCCGGCCGTTTCGGTCGCGCGGTGGAAGCGGTCGAAGATCCGAGGTCGCTCGGCCTCGGGGATCCCCGGTCCGGCGTCGTCGACGGTGAGCCGGATCCGACCGCCGTCGGTCGTGACCGCGACGGTGACCTCGGTCCCGGGCGGGGCGTACTTGCAGGCGTTGTCGAGCAGGACGCCGAGGAGGCGGTCCAGCCAGTCCGCCGGGACCGCCACGGCATGGTCACCCGTCTGGACATCGAGCCGGAGGCCGAGCTGACGGGATTCGGCCACGATCCGGAACCGATCGACCGTGTCGGTCGCCAGGACGCCCAGGTCGACCGGATCGACGTGGGCCGGTTCTCGCGTCGCGTCGAACCTGGCGAGCCACAGGAGATCCTCCACGAGGCGGGCCATCCGCCTGCCTTCGACATCGATCTTGGTGAACGCCGAGCGATACCAGGTCGCGTCGCGCTCCTGGGCCAGGGCGAGACTGGTGTGAGCCTCGATGACCGAGAGGGGCGTGCGCAGCTCGTGCGAGGCGTCGGCGGTGAACTCGAGCTGCCGGATGCGCGCCTGTTCGATCGGGGCGGCGACCCGCCGGCCGATCGCCACCGCGCCGAGGAACACGACGATCAACAGGATCGGCGCGATGACGAGCATCGCCAGGATGAGCGTCGTCCGCGCCTGGGTGACGGCGTCCGTCGTCTGGCCGACGACCACATAGCCGTGCTCGGTCGGCGCGCCCATGATCCTGACCTCGACGTCGCCGATGGTGACCGTGGTCGGCCCCGCCGAGGTCTGCTGATCGGCCGGCAGGGTCGCGTCGGTCGTGTTCGAGATGATCGACCCATCGGGCTGCACCGTCCAAACCAGCAGCGTCGGCCCGAAGCGCGGACCACCGCGAGGCGCCTCGTAGCCGGGACCGGACGGGGGCGGTCCGTGCGAGATCTGATCGAGGGACTGGTCGAGCCGGCGGTCGATGTCGCGGGTGAGGGCGCTGGTCACGATCGCCACGACGGCGACGCAGACGAGCAGGTAGGCCGTGGCGACGATGGCGGTCGTGGCGAGGGCGACCCTGATCGAGCTCGAACGGACCTCCGACGGGGGAGCGTTCACCCCTCGTCCAGCCGGTATCCGGCGCCCCGGACGGTGACGATCCGGACCTCGGCGCCGGGCAGCTTCGCCCGGAGGCGGCTGATCTGGACGTCGATCGCGTTCGATCCAAGCGGATCGGTCTCGTCCTGCCACGCGTGCTCCGCGATCGCCTTGCGGTCGACGACCGCGGGCGAGCGGCGGATGAGCAGCTCGAGGATCTGGTACTCGGTCGGGGTCAGGGCGAGCGGCCGATCGCCGACGGTGACCTCGCGCCGGAGCGGGTCGAGGTTGATCCTGCCGCGGGCGATGACCGGGGCGTCGACCCCGCGCGGACGGCGCTGGAGCGCCCGGACCCGGGCGAGCAGCTCCCCGAAGTCGAAGGGCTTGACGAGGTAGTCGTCGGCACCGGCGTCGAGGCCCTGGATCCGGTCGGGTGGGGTGTCGCGGGCGGTCAGCATGAGCATCGCCGTCGGTTTGCCCTGGCGGCGGGCCCAGCTGATGACGTCGATGCCGGGCGCACCGGGCATCCGCCAGT
>JADGQI010000157.1 GCA_017881905.1 Chloroflexota bacterium | reverse complement strand
TGCACCTCCGGCGGCGTCCGCGTGTCGCTCTCGACGACCTGCACCTCGTCCGAGTACGGCGACCCGTTCTCGGTGATGGGCAGCGGGACGTCGGAGCACGACCACGCGACCCATCTCGGGCAGTTCGGCTGGCTCCCGACGAGCGAGATCCAGACGGTCGGCCCGGGCGGCCCGTATACCGTCGGTTCGGTCCTCGACGGGCCCGCCGGCAGCAAGCGCCTGCTCCGGATCGATCGCCGCAACGGGACCTGGTTCTACCTGGACCTCCGCTCGGTCCACGGACCCTACTTCGACGACTTCGCGTCGAGCGCGCCGGCGGTCAACGGCGTCACGATCCGGATCTCACCGGATGCGCCCAGCCCGTCGTACGGCGTCAGCCAGACACAGCTCGTGGATACGACCCCGGCGACGGCGACCTACGCCGACGCCCCGCTCGCGCCGGGCCAGACGCTGGTCGATCCCGTGTCCGGGCTCCGGATCACGACGTTGACCGCCGGGACCGGCACGGCCACGGTCCAGGTCGTCGACCCGATCGCCCCCGGTTCGCCGTCGAGCCTCAAGGCGACGCCGGCGAGCGCGACGAGCATCGTGCTGACGTGGACGGCCGCCACCGACAACGTCGGGGTCAACCACTATCGCGTGCTTCGGGGCGGGGTCGACGTCGGCAGCCCGACCGGCCTGACCTTCAGCGACGCCGGCCTGACCCAGAAGACGGCCTACGCGTACCAGGTCATCGCCGTCGATGCGTCGGGGAACCAGGGTCCGCCTGCTGCTGCCGGCGCCACGACGCCGCCCGCGGGGACCGACGTCGCGCCGCCCAGCGCTCCCCGGTCGCTCAAGGCGAAGATCGGCTCCTCGACGACGAAGCTGTACTGGACCGCGGCCCACGACGACTTCGGCGTGACCGGCTACAAGGTCTATCGGGTCGGCGTCACCAAGCCGGTCAAGACGGTCGCGGGCACCTCGGTCACCGTCAAGAAGCGGTCCGGTGCCAGCTACTGCGTGCGTGCGTTCGACGCCGCCGGCAACGTCGGTGCCAAGAGTCCGAACCGGAAGACGTAGCGCCGTACCGGAACGAGACCTTCGTTCCGGGGTCAGCGGCTAGACTCCACGGATGCCGCGGAGAACGCGCGAGATCCGCCTCGTCGCTCCACCGGACCGCGTGGTGGTCCACGCCACCGACCTCGGCGGGGTCGGCGTCCTCAAGCACGGTGACGTGTTCCTGCTGACCGACTCGTTCGGTGACATCCACCCCGATTCGCGCGGGCTCGGGCTGTACTCCGGGGATACGCGGGTGCTGTCCTGCTCGGTCGTGAGCGTCGACGGATCGCGGCCGGCGCTCCTCCGCGGCGACAACGACGAGAACTTCCGCGGGACGATCCAGCTGACCAACGCCGAGACCCGCCGAGACCCGGCCGACAAGGTCAGCAGCGATCACTCGCTGGCCAGGCAGTCGCTCGGGATCACCCGCCACCGGGTGCTCGGCGGCGCGCTTCATGAGCGGATGGTCGTCGCGAACTTCACGGATCACGTCGAGGCGCTGACGATCGAGCTGACCCTGGGCGTGGATGCGGCCGACATCTTCGAGGTCCGCGGCCACGCTCGCTACGCGGGCGACGCGGATCTGCCGGTGGCCGTGACCGACGATCGCATCGCGTTCGGTCACGTGGGTCACGACGGCCTGCTCCGCCGGACCCAGGTCGCCTTCCCCACGGCCGAAGTCGTGCCGGCGACGGAGCTGCCGTGGGCACGCGGGGTCGACGGCGCGGCCGTGGTGCTCCGCTGGCGGCGCGAGGTCCAGCCCGGCGCCCAGACCGAGATCGACTGGACGGTCTGGGCCGACGAGACGCCCGTCGACGACCCGCCGGCGGCCCCGACCATCTCGCCCGGTCCACCGCCCATGGTCGACGAGGCGGCCGGTGCGCAGGCCTACCGGACCTGGACCGCCGAGATGGCGACGATCGCAACCGACAACGAGCTGTTCGACCAGTTGGTGGGACGGAGCGTCGCCGACCTCCGGCTCCTGCTCAACGACGGACCCGATCCGGGCGAGCGCTACCTGTCCGCCGGGGTGCCGTGGTTCGCGACCCTGTTCGGGCGCGACTCCATCATCTCGGCGTTCGAGGCGATCGCCTTCAGGCCGCAGCTCGCCGTCGACACGCTCGAGGTCCTCGCGGCACGCCAGGCGACGGCGGACGACCCGGCCGCCGACGCCGAGCCCGGCAAGATCCTCCACGAGCACCGGACGGGGGAGATGGCTCGGTCGGGTGAGCTTCCGTACGCGGCGTACTACGGGAGCGTCGACGCCACACCGCTGTGGCTGATCCTCCTCGGCGAGACGTTTGACTGGACCGGCGACGCCGCCCTGGTCGATCGGCTCTGGCCGACTGCCATCGCCGCCCTCGGTTGGATCGATCGGGCGACCGGCCCCGACGGGTTCCTGACGTATGAGCGCCGGGCGAAGATGGGGCTTTTCAACCAGGGCTGGAAGGATTCGGTCGACGCCATCCGCGATCGGGCCGGTCGGCGGAGCGACCCACCGATCGCGCTGGCCGAGGTCCAGGGCTATGTCCACGATGCGAAGCGCCGGATGGCGCGGCTGGCCGAGCGCCGAGGCGACCCGGAGCTGGCCGCCCGACTGACCCGCGAGGCAGACGAGCTCAAGGCGCGGTTCGAGGCCGCCTTCTGGTCGGACGAGCTCGGCGGGTATGCCATGGCGATCGGTGCCGGCGGCCGGGTCGCCGACGCGACGGCCTCGAACATCGGCCAGGCGATGTGGGGCGGCATCGTCTCACCCGACCGCGCCAGGGCCGTGGTCGATCGCCTGATCGGGCAGGAGATGGATTCGGGCTGGGGTGTGCGGTCCTACGCCTCGGGGCAGCCGGGTTACAGCCCGCTCGGCTACCACACCGGTTCGATCTGGCCGCACGACAACGCCTTGATCGCCGCGGGATTCAAGCGCTACGGCTTCGACGCCGAGGCAGGCGCCCTGGCCGGGCGGATCTTCGAGGCCGCCCAGCAGTTCCCTGACTTCCGACTGCCCGAGCTGTTCTGCGGCTTCGATCGCGGTGAGGTCCCGGTGCCCGTCCCGTACCCGGTGGCCTGCTCGCCGCAGGCCTGGTCGGCGGCGGCGCCGCTCCTGCTCGTCCGGACGATGCTGGGGATGCGAGCGGACGCGTCGGGCGCGCGGCTCGAGCTGGTCCGCCCGCATCTGCCGGACTGGCTGACCAAGCTGACGATCACCGACCTGCGCCTCGGCGACGCATCGGTGGACCTGCTGTTCCACCGCTGGCGCGGGGCGACCAGCGCCGAAGTGCTGCGCAAGCGCGGTGAGCTCGAGGTGACGATCAGGGTCTAGCTGCGGCGGGGTATCGTCTCCGGCATGACCCACCTGCCCGCCACGTTCCAGGCCTACGTCGCAGAGAAGATCGACGATCGGGTCGTGCGTGGCGTGCGGACCTTCGCGGCGGACGACCTGCCACCCGGCGAGCTGACCGTGGCGGTCGCCTGGTCGAGCGTCAACTACAAGGACGGCCTCGCGACGCTGGTCGACGGCAAGGTCGCGCGGATCAGCCCGCTCATCCCGGGGGTCGACCTGGCGGGCACCGTGGTGGCCAGCGACGATGCCGCGTTCCCGGTCGGATCGGAGATCATCGCCCACGGCTACGACATCGGAGTCGCCCGGCACGGGGGGTTCGCCGAGTACGCCCGCGTCCCCTCGACCTGGGCGGTACCGCGACCGGTCGGGCTGGACCTGCGCGAGTCGATGATCGTCGGAACCGCCGGGTTCACCGCGGCCCTGTCGGTCGTCCAGCTGGAAGCGCGCGGGCTCGAACCGACCGCCGGCCCGATCCTCGTCACCGGCGCGACCGGCGGCGTCGGCCGAAAAGCCGTGGCGATCCTCGCGGAGCGTGGCTACGAGGTCTGGGCCGCGACCGGCAAGGACGAGGCGCACGCCGAGCTGCTGGCGCTGGGGGCCGCGGGGATCCTGCCTCGGGACGAGGTCACGGCCGAGAGCCCGCGCCCGCTCGAGCGCGAACGATGGGCCGGTGCGGTCGACTGCGTCGGCGCGGCGACGCTCCCGTACATCCTGCGCACGCTGCGCTGGGGCGGCGCGGTGGCGGCCAGCGGGAACACCAGTGGGGCGGCGTTCAGCACGACCGTGTTCCCCTTCATCCTGCGCGGGGCGGCCATCCTCGGGATCGACTCGGCTCAGCTCCCGATCGACGAGCGTCGCGCCCTGTGGGAGCGGATCGCGTCGGACCTTCGCCCGCGCGAGCTCGGTGCGGCCGTGACCGAAGTCGGCCTCGACGGTCTCGACGGCGCGCTCGACGGGATCCTCGCGGGGCGTGCCCGCGGGCGCTGGATCGTCCGGCTGCACTGACGCCAACCGCTCCGGGGCGAACCGTGGCAGGCTTACCGGTGACGGCGACGCCGTCCGACCGGGAGGTCCGGCCGACTCCAGCCCAAGGTGGTGCGACATGCAGATGACCAGACCAGACAGCCAGACCCTCCGCCACGGCCTCCAGGCGATCGGCGACTCGCTGTCCGATGGGATCGGCCGATCCGCGTCCGATCTCGTCGAGGTGGTCGCCGGCTTCGCCGAGACCGCGCCGATCCGTCGAGCGCGACCGACGCGTCCATCGATGCCCCGTCCGTCGATGCTCGTCCGCGCGCTGATCGTCGGCCTGCTCACGGCGATGGTGGTCGGGATCGTCGCGGCCGTGTGGACCCGCAACGAGCGGATCGCGACCCTCCGGCGTCAGGAAGACGAGCGCGAGCTCGAGCTCGATGCCGCGGCGCTCGACCGTGCCTCCGACGAGGGCATGACCGCGACCGCCGAGGACGCGGCCGAGGCCGACATCGTCGGGATCCCGATCGTCGACGAGTCGACCGTGTCGGAGACGGTCACGACCGTCGCCTGACGGCCCGACCCACCGATCCCGGCGAGTCGTCGACGGTAGACCTCGAGGTAGCCCTCGACCATCCGACTCGCCGAGAATCGATCGAGCACGGCGGTCCGGATCGCCGCGCGGTCGAGTTCGTCGACCCGCTTCACCAGTGATGCCAGGTCGGCCGGATCGTCGCCGAGGAAACCGTCGATGGTGTCCCGGATCACCTCCGGCAGCGCGCCGGCCCGGCGAGCGATGACCGGCGTCCCACACGCCAACGCCTCGATCACCACCAGTCCGAACGGCTCCGGCCAGGTACCCGGCATGAGCAGGGCGTAGCTGGAGGCCATCAGCGCATCCCGCTCCGCGCCGGGGATCTCCCCGAGGAACTCCACGTCGGCCCGCTCCATCGCCGGCCGGAAGACCGACTCGGCATAGTCGCGCTCCTGGACCGATGGTCCGATCTTCGCGGCGATCCTGAGCGGGCGTCCGCTCAGCCGAGCGACCTCGATGGCGTCCACCACGCCCTTCTCGGGGCCGATCCGCCCGACGAAGCAGAGGGCGTCGGTCCGATGGGTGCCGAACGGCGCGTCCTCGAGACTCAGGCCGTTGTAGACCACGCCCGCCCACGGATAGGCCGGGTGGGTCGCCGCCTGGGCCCGGCTGATCGCGACCATGCCGGGCTGCGGGTCGGCCAGCGCTTCCGCGGCGAACGGTTGATCCAGACGACCGTGGAAGGTCCCGACGAAGGGCGTGCGCGTGGCTCGAGCGAGCATCAGGTTGGACCACTCGAGGTGCCCATGGATGATGTCGAAGTCGCCCTGGCGGCGCACGACCTGCCCGATCGTCGCGGCCAGGTAGCCGCTCGGGTCACCCGTGAACCCGCCCGGTCGGAGCGCCTTCGGGACGGTCGCCACCAGGTCCGCGTCGATGGTCGAGTCGCCGGCCGCGAACAGGGTCACGGCATGCCCGAGCCGACCGAGCCCGGTCACGAGCTCGGCGACGATCCGCTCCGTCCCGCCGTAGCGGGCCGGTGGAACGGACTCCATCGGTGGTGCGACCTGGGCGATCCGTAGCCCCCGATCGGTCATGCCGCTTCGCCTCCCGGTCCCAGCATACGGCCGATCGGTCGAAGGCGGCCGGGACGCACAGGGCGCTCCGAAGCGCGTCATCATCGCGCCATGACCTCCGCGATCGAGACCGTCGCGACCGGTGATCGACTCCAGCTCCAGGAGCGACGCTGGCCCGCGGTCGGCGAGGCACACGGCTTCATGCTCCTGACCCACGGTCTCGGCGAGCACACCGGCCGCTACGAGCGCGCGGCGTCGATCTTCGCGGCGACGGGGCTCGACGTCGTCGGCCTGGACCTCCGCGGCTTCGGCGGATCGGGCGGGCGGCGTGGCCACGTCGACTCGTTGGCCAGGTGGCTGGACGACCTCGCCGAGCGGCTCGCGGCACGACGCCTGGCGGCGGGCGGTCGGCCGGTGATCCTGTTCGGGCATTCGGTCGGTGGACTGGTCGCGCTGTCCTATGCGGAGAGCGACCGTCCGCAGCCGGACCTGCTCGTCCTGAGCTCACCGGCCCTGGCCGACGACCTTCCGGGCTGGAAGAAGACGGCCGTCGGCGCGATCGGCCGGGTGGCCCCGACGATGACCTTCAAGAACGGCCTCGACGGGACCCTGCTCTCGCGCGACCCGGCGGTCGGCGTCGACTACGTCGCCGATCCGCTCAACGTCCACTCGACGACGGCCGGCCTGGCCCGTGTCCTGCTCGCGGCGCAGGGTACGGCCACGGCGAACGTGTCCCGTCTTCACGTCCCGACGCTGGTGGTCCACGGCGGCGACGATCGGCTCATCCCCCCGGCGTGCTCCGAGGTCCTGGCGACCGTCCCCGGCGTCGAACGCCGCGTGTATCCGGGCCTCCGCCACGAGATGCTCAACGAGCCGGAGGGCCCGCAGGTCGCGGCCGACATCGCGGTGTGGATCGGTACCCGGCTTGGGGACCGGACGAACGAGCGGGTGGTCGGCGGCGCGGACCCGGGCTGACGGACGGTCGAGGAGGACCCGAGCCTACTGCCCGGTCTGGTCCTTCACCTGCCGGTCGACTTCCGCGCTGATCTGCGCTTGCTGCTTGTTCCGGTGGCGACGGACGAGGTACCAGGCGATGAACCACGGCCAGACGAAGCTGACGATCGCCCCGACGATCACGGCGGTGGCGTAGTTCGCCTCCTTCGACCCGACGTTGAGCAGGACGAGCAGGGCGTAGGTCACGACGGCGCCCAAAGACACCCCGATGAATCGTTGCAACACGGTCGTTCTCCTTGTCATCGACGTCGCCCCGGACAGAGGCAGGCTCCGGTCGCTCCCGCCGGCAGCATCCACAGTCTGCACCGTGGGTCGACCCCCGTGCGCGCCGTTTACGCCGTGGTCGTCCGACCGCTGCCGCCTCGACCTAGCCGTCCGCCCGCAGGCTGAGACGCGCTTCCCCGAGGAGCGCACAATCAGGCTTCCACCCGACCTTGGATCGCAACCTTCCTCACGCATGGAGGCCGTCCGATGACCGACACGCTGCCGCGAGTCAAGACGTACCAGCAGTCCATCGGCGGTGCCTGGGTCGACAGTGCCAGCGGCGAGACCCTGCCCGTCGAGAACCCGGCCAACGGGGAGGTCATCGCCCACGTCCAGGCGTCGGGTCCCGAGGATGTCGACCGAGCGGCCAGCGCCGCCGCGCTCGCGTTCCAGGAGTGGCAGCACACCACGCCCCAGGACCGCAGCCTGCTGATGCTCAAGCTCGCCGACGCGATCGAGGCGAAGGTCGACGAGCTCGGTCGGCTCGAGTCGCAGAACGCGGGGAAGCCGGTCGGCGCCGCGATCGAGGAGATCCCCGTCGTCGTCGACAACCTGCGCTTCTTCGCCGGGGCCGGTCGGGTCCTCGAGGGCAAGGCGGCCAATGAATACGTGGCCGGCCACACCAGCCTGATCCGGCGCGAGCCGGTCGGCGTGGTGGCCTCGATCGCCCCGTGGAACTACCCGATCATGATGGCCGGCTGGAAGATCGGCCCGGCCCTGATGGCCGGCAACACGGTCGTCCTCAAGCCGTCGATCCGGACCCCGCTGACGGCTCTCGTGCTGGCCGAGATCGCGGCCGACATCCTGCCCCCGGGCGTCCTCAACGTCATCACCGGGACGGGGGCGGCGATCGGCGACGCGCTGGTCGCCCATCCGAAGGTCGGGATGGTCTCGGTGACCGGCGACACCGACACGGGCAAGCGGATCGCACGGACGGCCGCCGACCAGGTCAAGCGGCTCCATCTCGAGCTCGGCGGCAAAGCCCCGGTGGTCGTCTTCGACGATGCCGACCTCGACGCCGTCATCGACAACCTGAAGACGTTCTCGTACTACAACAGCGGTCAGGATTGCACGGCGCCGTGTCGGGTCATCGCCGGACCGAAGGTCTACGACCGGTTCGTCGCCGATCTGGCCGGCCAGGTCAAGACGATCAAGTGGGGCGATCCGTCCGAAGGCGACGACATCGAGATGGGGTCGCTCATCGCCGGCGCCCAGGCCGACAAGGTCGAGGGCATGGTCAAGCGCGCCGACCGCGGCCCGGGCGGCGCCGAGATCGTCGCCGGCGGTCATCGCCCGGATCGACCGGGAGCGTACTTCGAGCCGACGGTCATCGCCGGCCCGGACCAGAAGAGCGAGATCGTCCAGGACGAGGTCTTCGGGCCGGTCGTCACGGTCCAGCGGTTCAAGGACGAGGACCAGGCCGTCGCCTGGGCCAACGACGTCCGGTTCGGCCTGGCCGCCTCGGTCTGGACCGCCGATGTCGGCAAGGCGATGCGGGTCGCCAAGGCCATCCAATTCGGGACGGTCTGGATCAACGACCACTTCACGCTGGTGTCCGAGATGCCCCACGGCGGGTTCAAGGAGTCGGGCTACGGCAAGGATCAGTCGATGTACGCGATCGAGGACTACACGGTCGTCAAGCACGTCATGATCAAGCTCTGAACCCGGCGATCGAGGCGGCGCTGTCGGTCGACCTGGTCGACGGGCGGCCCTGGTACGGCGGAACGGGTCGGGGGATCGAGCGGGTCGTCCTGGTCGACACAGTCGACCTCGGACCACTCGGCCGTGATGCCGGCGACGAGGACGTCGCCCACCTCGCGATCGTCGAGGTCGTCGACGCCGCTGGGGTCGCGGACCGCTACTTGTCGGCGTTCATCACCGGCCCCGGAGCCGGGCCGGCTCGTGAGGCCCATCCGGGTGACGGCGTGTGGCGAGCCCTGGCGGTGGCCGTCGCGCAGGGACGCGTCGTCGGGACGGAGGGCGGTGGTGCGCTCGTGTGCCGTCCCGGGCTGGGTCTGTCCGCGTTCGCTCCCGGCGGGGGAGCCGAGATCGCGGGTTGGGAGGAACGTCCGCTCGGAGCCGAGCGGTCGAACACATCGTCGGTCCTGGGCGACCGGCTCCTGCTCAAGGCCTTCCGGCGCATCGTCGAGGGGCTCAACCCGGAGCTCGAGCTGATCGCCTACCTCGCCGAGGAGCGCGGGCTCCACAGCGTCCCGGCGCTCGGCGGATCGGCCGAGTACGTCGGTCTCGACGGGACCGTCGCGACGCTCGCGGTCCTCGAGGAGCTCGTGCCCGACGCGGAGGACGCCTACGAGACCACGGTCGCCGCGCTCGCTGAGTGGATCGCCGCGCCCGGCGTCGTGGCCCTCGAGTTCGCGACCGAGGATGCCGCCGCCCTCGGGACGGCGTTGGCAGAGCTCCACGCAACGCTGGCCGGCGCGGGCGAGCTCGACGACCTCGCACCGCGAGAGGCGGGGGCGGCCGACCTGGAGGACTGGCGGAGGACGGGCGAGGCGGCCCTGGCAGCGGCGCTGTCCAAGCTCGGCGCGGATGGCCCGCCGGGAACCGAGCTCGCGGCCTGGGCGCCGGCGATCCGCGATCGACTGGCCACGCTCGAGCACCCGGCGAGCCTCCCACGGCTGACCCGGATCCACGGCGACCTGCACCTGGGACGGGTCCTCCGGACCCCGGGCGGGTTCGTCTTCGTGGACTTCGAGGGCGATCCAACGCATCCGATGTCGGATCGCCGGCGCCTCGCCTCGCCGTTGCAGGACGTGGCCGGCCTGCTCCTGTCGCTGGATCATGCCTCGACCGCAGCCGAGCGGCGTGCGATGGCCGCCGGTTGGACGCCCGGGGACCATGCCGGTCTCGACACGGCGGCGTGGCGG
>JADGQI010000156.1 GCA_017881905.1 Chloroflexota bacterium | reverse complement strand
GCTACGCTCCCTCTGTGACCTCGACGATCGAGTCGGCGAGCAGACCGTGTGCCTCGCGGTGGACGGCGATCGCGGCCTCCGGGTTCGGAGCCTCGACCAGGCAGAAGACCTTGCCGGTCGCCTCGTCGTACCAGTAGCGGACGTAGCTGACGCCGTGCTTGCCCTGGTGAGCGAGGTCGGCGGCGTGGGCCTGGGTCACCGCCTCCGCCGTGAGCCCAGGGACCTTGTTGTGGGTATCGAGGTAGAGAGGCATGACCTCGGTCTCCTGTCGATCGAGTTGGGTATCGGCCAAAAGCATGGGCACCTCGTGGCGATTGTCAATCGCACAGCCGACACACGGACGGTCGGCCCCGGAGCAACCTCCCGGCTTCGGGCGGCACCCGGCACTGACCGTCGTCGGATCCGCGACTACCCTGTGTCGGGTCAGGTGAGGTCGTCGGGTCGGGAGGGATGCGCATGACGTTGCGGGAGATCCAGGAGCCGATCAAGGCTCGCTACCGGGAGGAGCCCGACGCGGCGCGGATCACCCTCCGGGCGAGCGGAGCGATGGCCAGCGACGCGATGAGCTGCTCGGTCGACCTCGGGCGTGCCATCTACGCGGCTGGGGCCCATCAGGGCGTCGGAGGCAGCGGCAGCGCCGCATGCTCGGGCGACCTCCTCCTTGCCGCATTGGCCGCCTGCGCGCAGCTCACTTGCCAGATGGTCGCCACGAACATGGGTCTCGAGGACGTCACGGTCACGGTCGAGGTCGAGGGCGACCTGGACCTGCGCGGGACCCTGGGCACGGCCGACGTCCCCGTCGGGTTCGAGGCGATCCGCGTCCGGTTCGACCTGACCGGCGATGTGCCTCCCGAGCGGCTCGCCAAGCTGAAGGATCGGACGGAACGGTACTGCGTCGTCCTGCAGACGCTCCTCCAGCCGCCCCGGATCGAGGCCGCCTGGAGCGTGCCCTGACTCAGCCGATCCGCTCCACCCACGGCGCTCGCCACGCCGGCGCTCCGACGGCGCCGCGAAGTACCACGTCTCGCGAAGGAGCATCGGGACCCGGCTCGTCCAACGTCGGGTCGTCAGTCGCGAACGGCCTCGATCCGCTGCGCGAGCGCGAGCGGACCGGGCCATCGCCAGTCCGTGGCACTCACGTGTCGCAGCGGGAGGTCGCCGGCCTCCTCGGTCGGGCGGTGGACGTGAGCATGGAACGGTACCCTCCCCTGCTTCAGGTCCCAGATGAGCACGCGACCTCCCGGCCGGAGTACCCGCGCGATCTCGCTCAATCCCGTCGTCCGATCCGCCCAGTGGTGCATCGAGAATGTGCTGATCACGATGTCGAACGACGCGTCCGCGAAGGGCAGGGCTGCCACGTCGCCGACGATGAACCTCGGTCGCGGGCCGTCGTCCCCCGATGACCCGCGGGCATTGGCGACCGCCCGCTCGATCATCGCCGGATCGAGATCGAGCCCGGTCACCGCGAACCCGTGCGATCGAGCCAGACGGATGGACAGCTGACCGGGACCGCAACCCACTTCGAGGATCCTGGCGGCCGGTGCGACCTCACGCGCCACGTCCTCGGCGATGCCCCGGAAGAGCGGGTCGAACAGGAGACGGCTGAACCGGTCGTAGACCGCCGGATCGCCCATGACCACGCCGCCGTGGATGGCCCGACCGGTCGTGGCTCGGGAGCCACGTCGGGCGAGCGCGATCGCTCCACCGACCGTGAGCCCGACGAGGACGGTCAGTCGGCCGGAGGGTCGCCTCATCGGGAACCCGGACGGTCGATGGACGCTGACGGACGATGCATCGGCCGAGGATACCGTGTCGTCGAGGTGCGCGACCCGCGCCGCGTCAGACGGTCAGGTCGACGGGATCGTGGCCGACCAGCGCCCGGTCCGAGATCGTCTGGTCGGCGACCGACCCAAGGCCCACGGCGCAGCCCGCCAGGAGCAGCGCCGCGCCCATCGCCGCCAGCACGCCCACGCCGGCCGTCCACGCGAACCACGCGTCGTTGCCGATCGACAGCTGTGCGTCGATCGGCAGAGACGATATGTACCAGGCCGCCAGATCCAGCCCGGCTTGGACCACCGTCGAGGCGACCAGCAGGCTTGCGCCGGCGGCCACAAGCGTCCACCCGCGTCCACGGACCGCCACGGCAGCGGCGCCCCGGGTCGCGGCGAGCGCGATGGCGGTCCAGGCCAACGGCGTCGCGGCGATGACCATCAACAGCACAAGATCGATCGGGGCCCAACCCCCGGACACCATGTCGGCGCCCGGACGGTCCTCCAGGATGAAGAACGCCACCGGGTCGAATAGCGCGACGGCGGTCGCGAACGTGCCGGCCACGATGAGCGGCCAGCGCCAGGGCGATGGCGACGATCCGGCTCGAACGAGGTCGATCCGGTCGCGGAGTCCAAGGGCCATCAGCCCGCCCCCGATCAGGACGAAGGCGGCCTGGACCGATCGGCCCAGGATCGCGACCGTCGCCAGGCCGGCCTGACCCAAGCCGATCTCGAACAGGTCATCTGCCTCGAACGCTCGGCGGGTCTGCCAGGCGACCGCTTCCCACAGAAGTCCGAGCAGGGTCGCGAGCGCGAGGACCACCGCTCCGCGGTAGAGCCGGTCATCCATCCGGGTCGCGCGACTGCGCCCGACGAGGACGCCCGCCGGCAACGCGACGATCGCTCCGACGAAGACCGAACCGGCGACAACGTCGATGAGGTTGACGGTGGTGAGCCCGGTCGGACCGACGAGTGGGCCGTGTCGGAGGAGCTCGATCGCGGCACCGAGGACGGCAAGGGCGGCGAACAGCCAGCCGACGAGCGGGATCCGTCGGAGCCAGTCAGGCGCATGAACGGTCCCGACGATGAGGTCGTGCGGGTCGGGTGCCTGACCGTGCGAGGGAGATCCCGCCGGACGCTCGTCCACGATCCCAGCCTGCGCGGATGGACGAGCCGCGTCAAGCGGTCCGGCTTCGGCCGAGGATCGATGCGTCGCGGCCCACCCGCGTCCGCGGTACGCTCCGTTCGATGTCACGACGATCCATCGATCCCCTCGACTCCCCGTCGATCGGTCGCCGGTCGAGCGCGTCGCTCGAGAGGGGTCTCGCGCCGACCGAGACCGGATCGCTGGACCCGTTCGACCAGACCGGCTTCCGCGCGCGACTCGAGTGGGGCGTGGCTGGCGTGCGCGCCCTCGCGCCGCGGGTCGGGCTCGTGGTCGTGGTCGACGTCCTGTCGTTCTCGACCTCCACCTGCGTCGCGGTCGAGCAGGGGGCGCGGGTCGTACCCGCCCGGTCGGCCGGGGAGGCGACCGCCCACGCGCGATCGATCGGGGCGCTGCCGGCGGACCCGGAGCAGAGCGTCTCTCACCCGACGCTCGCGCCGTCGAGCCTCCTGGCGGTGCGAACCGGCGAGACCCTGGTCCTCGGCTCGCCGAACGGCGGGGCGTGCGCGGTCGATGCGGCCGAGGCGGGCGCCATGGTCGTGGTCGGCTGCCTTCGGAACGCATCGGCGGTCGGCCGCCTCGTCGCGGCGCACGGTGGCGCCAGCGCGATCATCGCCGCCGGCGAGCGCTGGCCGGACGGGACCCTGCGACCGGCGCTCGAGGACCTGCTCGGGGCCGGCGCCATCCTCGCCATGGTCGGCTCGGCTGACCTCTCGCCGGAGGCTCGCGCCGCCTCGGCCGCATTCAACGACATCAGGACGACGATCGAGGACGCGATCCGAGGGTGCGGGTCCGCCCGAGAGCTCACGGGTCGGGGCTTCAGCGCCGATGTCGCGCTGGCGGCGGAGCTCGATGCGACCGACCGGGTCCCGGTCCTGGTCGACGGGGCGTTCGTCGGCGGGATGGGCTGAGGCGGCGGTGGGCAGCCGATGACC
This sequence comes from Chloroflexota bacterium, assembly GCA_017881905.1. Classification (GTDB taxonomy): domain Bacteria; phylum Chloroflexota; class Limnocylindria; order Limnocylindrales; family CSP1-4; genus Chersky-267. The sequence continues at coordinate 13,776 of JADGQI010000156.1, read as the reverse complement.
GACGGAGGCGACGCCCAGGAGCGGCTGGACACGGCGATCGATGACCGCTTCGACGCGGCCATCGACCGAGCGATCGACAGCCTGCCGGACGCCTTCGTCGAGCGGCTCGGATCGGTCGCTATCGTCATCGAGGACGAGCCCACCCCCGACCAGCTCGCGAGCGTCGGCGCGCGCGGCCTCTACGGCCTCTATCAGGGCGTCCCTCGGACGGCGTTCGGCGCCGAGAACGTTCCGCTCCCGAGCAAGATCACGCTCTTCCGCGGACCCCTCCTTCGGGGGTACGGGGTCGGTCCCCGACTCGACGATGCGGTCGAGGAGACGGTCCTCCACGAAGTCGCTCATCACTTCGGTCTGTCCGACGCCCGGCTGCACGAGTTGCGTCACTCGCACTGAGCGAAACCGCCGGATGCGTCACGGCGCAATTCCGGTGCAGCGGGGCACCGCGGTCCCTCCTCCCGCGAGTTCGCTGACGGCCCATCCGTACCGGACACCCCGGACCATCGGGCTGGCGCTCCGGACGCCCGTCCCGTGGGATACCTACGCATGACCATCGCCAGTGCCTCGAGGTAGGCGACTTCGTGCATCAAGAACCGACGATGATCGAGGGAGATCTCGCCGCCGACCCCGGTCCGATCCGGCTCGTCCGGCTTCGGCTGACCCTCGCCCTCATCGCCATGGCATTCATCCCGATCGCGGTCGCCGCGCCGGTCCTCAGCACCGCTCTCGACAGCCAGCGGGCGGCCGAGCAGGCGCAGGTCGAGCACGAGGCGGCCGGGGTGGCGGCGGACGTCGAACGTCGGATCGACGCCGTCTCGTCTGCCCTGGTCAAGACCGGCGTCGTCGACGCCGTCGGCGACTACGCCCGGACGTCGAGGACGGGCGCCGCCGGGGTCAAGGCCGCGATGGCCGACCTGTCCGGTGACAAGCATGATGGCATCGTCGGCGCGACCCTCCTCGACGTCCGCGGGCGCCAGCTCGTGCGTGCGGTCGACGGCCAGATCCTCAAGCCCCAACCGACGACGTCCGTCGATCCCCTGGTCGGCGCGACCCTCGCTGCGGAACCCGGCGCGGTCGTGTCGAGCCATGTCTTGACCGGGGACGACGGGACCGCCCATCTGGCCCTGGCCACCCAGGTCGTCGCTGGGACGGACCCCGGCGCACCGAACGGCCTCCTCCGGGTCGAGATCTCGCTCGATCGGTTCCTCGAGCTCGCGAATGCCAGCGAGGTCAGCGGCGGGCAGGCCGTGCTGGTCGACAGCGCAGGTCGGACGATCGCCCCCGCGACGTCGGCCGACCGGGGGACCGGGGCGACCGTCGCCGCGACGAGCGAGCTCACGGGCGACCGCGGGTGGAGCGCGCATCTCGTCGCACCCGCCCGGTTCGCGCCGCCGCCGTTGCCGCTGATCGGGCTGCTGGCGGTCTTCGTCGCGCTGCTCGGGATCCTCATCACCTGGATGGCACGCCAGGTCCTCCGGCCCGCCCAGGAGCTGGAGGCGTCGCGCGGACGGCTGCGCGACATGTACGAGCTGGCCCACGGCGATTCGCTCCGCGACGTGCTGACCGGCCTCGGCAACCACCGCGCCTTCCAGGAGGCGTTCGAACGCCAGGTCGACGCGGCCCGGACGCGCAACACGTCGCTCGGCCTCGTGCTCATCGACCTCGACGACTTCCGGGCGGTCAACGACAGCGGCGGGCATGCCGCCGGCGACCAGGCCTTGACCGCGTTCGGGCGGATCATCGAGGGGACCCTGCGGACGGCCGATCGCGGCTTCCGGACCGGCGGCGACGAGTTCGCCCTGCTCCTCCCGGGCCAGACCGCCGATGGGGCGGCGGCGGTCGCGCGTCGGCTCCTGGCCGCGTCGATGGACGCCGATCCTGGGCGAGGCCGCAGCGCCCTGGCGGTCCGCTCGTTCTCGGCGGGCGTGTCCGCCTGCCCGGCCATGGCCACGGATCGGCGGCAGCTCCTCGACCAGGCCGATGCCGCCCTGACCTGGGCGAAGCGACACGGCCGGACCAGCGTCGAGACCTTCGACCCGGTCCGCCACGGACGTACGCCGACCGCGGTCGCCCAGGTCGTCGATCAGCCGTGGATGGGCGTCGCGGAGGTCATCTCGCGGAAGCTCCTGCGGCCCGTCTACCAGCCGATCGTCGACCTGCGCAACGGGCGGATCGCGGGATCCGAGGGACTCATCCGGCCCATGCCCGATTCGGGCTTCGCCAACCCGTCCGAGCTGTTCACGGCCGCCGAGCTCGCGGGCCGGACTGTCGAGCTCGACCTGGCCTGCCTGGAGATCGTGGCGGCCGGTGCCGCGGCCATGTCCGGCGACGCGATCCTGACCCTGAACATGTCGCCGCGGACGCTCGAGGCCGACGACTTCAGCGCCGGCCAGCTCGTCGCCCTCGTCCGAAAGGCGGGGCTCGAGCCGACCCGGATCGTGCTCGAGCTCACCGAGCGCGAGCAGATCGAGGAGATGGAGCGTCTGCGGCGTAACGTGATCGCCTGCCGCAGCGCCGGCTTCCGCATCGCGGCCGACGACGTCGGGGCCGGCAACGCTGGGCTGCGCCTCCTGAGCCAGGTCCAGTTCGACATCGTCAAGATCGACCTGTCGCTCGTCCAGGACGGGGCCGTCCACGAGGCGTCGATGTCGGTCGTCGGAGCCCTCCAGGACCTCGCCCGACGCTGGGGCGCATCGGTCATCGCCGAGGGGATCGAGACCGCCGCCCAGCTCCGCGTCGTGCGCGATCTGGAGATCGCGGCCGGCCAGGGCTACCTCCTTGGACGGCCGGGTACGGCCGACGAGCTGGTCGCGCTGCAGGCCTCCGGTGTCGACATCGAGAGCCTGTCGAAACGGGACGACTGGCTCCATCGGATGGCCCGCGCCGGCGCTGGGATGACGGTCCCCACCTCGGCCCGCTGACCTCGTTCCCGAGCCGAGCGGACAGCCGGTCGCGCGGACTATCCTTGCGCGAGTCCGCGGGCCCGGATCGTGGCTTGCCGGGGCTGTCTCAGCCCGGCTACGATGCGCCCCTGTGACGCGGTCCGGCACCGTCGCCGGAGGATCGCCGGCCGCCCCGCCTGCCGAGCTGGCGGACCATCGAGCCGATCATCGAGGAGGAAGCATGCGCATCCGTCCAGCTGGCCTTGCCCTGTTCGCGGGCATGGCCATCGTGCTCTCGGCGTGTTCGAGCTCGAGCACAGGCAATGCAGCCAGCCCGAGCGCCACCCCGCCACCCGATCCGTGCGCCGGCGTGACGGCCGGCAAGGCGCACACCGCGCCGACCGACTGGAGCAAGGCCAAGATCGGCGTCGTGACCGACATCGGGACCCTGAACGACAAGAACTTCAACGAGTACTCGTTCAAGGGCGCTGAGGACGGCGCGACCGCGCTCGGTGCCGCCGCTCCGCAGTCCGTCGTGCCGAAGGACCAGTCCGACTACAAGAAGGACATCCAGACGTACGTCGACCAGGGCTACGACATCATCACCACGGTCGGGTTCAACCTGGCCACCCCGACGACCTGCTTCGCCAAGGCGAACCCGGGGATCTGGTTCGTCGGCGTCGACCAGTCGCCGATCTGCGTGACCCCACAGGGCGCGCCGGACACGACCTTCGCCTGCAAGGGCGATGCCAAGACGTTGATCCCGAACTACGTCTCACTGGCCTTCCAGGAGGACCAGGCGGGCTACCTCGCCGGGATCGTCGCGGCGTCCCTCAGCAAGTCGGGTGAGATCGGAGCGATCGGAGGCACGACACTCTGTGCGCCGTGTGTCCGGTACATCCAGGGCTACACGCTCGGCGCACAGTCGGTCAACCCGAACATCAAGGTCACCCCGGCGTACGTGACCCGTGATTTCTCGGCCAAGGCCTTCCAGGACCAGGCCGGCGGCAAGGCGTTCGCGGAGAACTACCTCACGACCAACCCCAAGGTCGACGTCCTGTTCCAGGTCGCCGGCCTGACGGGCAACGGCGTGCTCGACGCGGCGTGCGCCAAGAACATCTACGGGATCGGCGTCGACGTCGACCAGTACCTGTCCTATCCGGCCGCCGACAAGTGCATCGTCACCAGCGCCGAGAAGAAGCTCCAGAAGGAGGTCTCCGACGCCCTCAAGGCGATCGGCGGCGGGACGGCGGTCGCCGGTGACAACACGTTCAACGCCAAGAACGACGCGATCGGCGTGTCCGACTTCCACGACAAGGCATCGCTCATCACCGCCGACACCAAGGCCAAGCTGGCCGCGGCATTCGCGGCGATGAAGGCCGGCACCCTGACGACCTGCCCGACCGACTGCGGCGTCGGGCCCAAGTGACCCTCCTCGGATGAACCTGCGGAGGGATCGGCCCGACACGGCCGATCCCTCCGCCCCCACCTCACCTCTGCGGAGCTGAACGTGGCGAACGCCGGACGTGGCTGACCAGACGCACGTTCCTGAGGCACCGCACGTTCCCGCGCTCGAGATGCGTGGCATCACGAAGCGCTATCCCGGGGTGGTCGCCAACGACCACATCGATCTGACGATCAAGCCCGGCGAGATCCATGCCCTGCTCGGCGAGAACGGCGCCGGGAAGAGCACCCTGATGAACGTCCTGTACGGGCTCGCGCGGCCCGACGAGGGCGAGATCCTGCTCGATGGGACCGCGGTCGAGATCGCCAGCCCGTCCGATGCCATCGCGCGCGGCATCAGCATGGTCCACCAGCACTTCATGCTGGTACCCGTGCTGACCGTGGCCGAGAACATCCTCCTCGGCGAGGAGACGATGGCGAACGCGGTCTTCCTCGACCGCAAGGAGGCCCATCGGCGGATCGTCGACCTCGGCCGTCGGTTCGGCTTCGAGATCGATCCCGAGGCGAAGGTCGGCAGCCTGTCGGTCGGCTGGCAGCAGCGCGTCGAGATCCTCAAGGCCCTCTATCGTGATGCCCGGATCCTCGTCCTCGACGAACCCACGGCTGTCCTGACCCCGCAGGAGACCGAGGAGATCTTCGCCGTGCTCCGACGGCTGGCCGCCGAGGGTCGCAGCATCATCTTCATCAGCCACAAGCTGTACGAGGTCCTCGAGATCGCCGACCGGATCACGGTCATCCGGCGCGGCCGTGTCGTGGGCGAACGACTGCCCGGGGCGACCGACGAGGGCGACCTGGCCGAGCTGATGGTCGGTCGCGAGGTCGAGCTCACCGTGGATCGTGGGACGAGCCATCCGGCCGACGCCCGACTGATCGTGTCCGACCTCCACGTCCGCGACGACCGCGGCAGCGAGGTGGTGAGCGGGGTCGGTTTCGAGGTTCGATCGGGCGAGATCCTGGGCATCGCCGGCGTCGCCGGGAACGGCCAGGATGAGCTGATCCAGACCCTGATCGGCCTGCGTCGACCCGTGTCCGGCACGGTCACGCTCGGGGGGCAGGACGTCACCGGTCACCTCCCCCGCGCCATGAACGAGGCCGGCGTCGGCTACGTGCCGGCGGATCGACATCGCTGGGGTCTCGTCCTGCCGTTCACGATCGCCGACAACATCGTCCTGACCAGCTACTACCGACGGCCGTTCGCCCGCCGTTTCGTCCGCGACGAAGCGGCGATCGAGAAGGACGCCGACCGGGCGATCCACGACTACGACATCCGGACACCGTCGGCGACGGTGCGCGCCGCGACCCTGTCCGGCGGCAACCAGCAGAAGGTGGTCGTGGCCCGCGAGTTCGACCGCGACCTGCAGCTGCTCATCCTCGATCAGCCGACCCGCGGCCTCGATGTCGGCAGCATCGAGTTCATCCACCGCCAGACGATCGCCAAGCGGGACGCCGGCACCGCGATCCTGCTCGTCTCGGCCGAGCTCGACGAGATCCTCGAGCTGTCGGACCGGATCGCGGTCATGTATCGGGGCGCGTTCGTCGCGGTGCGCGACGGCCGGACCGCCGACAAGAACGAGATCGGCCTGCTCATGGCGACCGGCGGTGTGGACCGTCCGGCAGAGGCGTCGACGGAGGCGAGCGCATGACCGGGGCCTCGACCGGGGCTTCGACCGGGTCGCGGATCCGGGACGTCACGGGGACCGTCTGGGCGATCATCGCCCTGCCGCTCATCGCCATCCTGTTGGCCTTCGGGGTCGGCGCGGTGATCATCCTCGGATCGGAGCTCCTCGTCGGCGAGCCGTTCGACCCGTTGCTTCCGCTGACCGCCTACGCGGCGCTCCTGCAGGGCGCGTTCGGCAGCTTCGACGCGATCGTCGACACACTGGTCGCGACCAGCCCGCTCGTCTTCGGCGGCCTGGCGGTGGCCATCGCGTTCAAGGCCGGGCTGTTCAACATCGGCGCCCAGGGCCAGTTCCTGATGGGTGCCCTGGCGGCGGTGGCCGCCGGCGTCGCCGTGTCGGGTCAGCCGCCGTACATCGCGATCCCGATCGCCGTGGTGGCCGGCGTCCTGGGCGGTGCCGCGACCGGCTTCCTGCCGGGCTTCCTCAAGGCGGTGTCGGGCGCCCATGAAGTCGTGACGACGATCATGCTCAACTACATCGCCATCAGCGTCCTGGCGGCGCTCGTCAGCGGTCCGCTCAAGGTCCCCGGCTCGCCGTCGCCGGTGACCTACGACGTCGGGAACGCCGGCTACCCGGTGGTCATCGGGCGCGACGGCCACATCGGGATCTTCCTGGCCGTCATCGCGGTCTTCGTGATCCGCTGGCTCCTCTACCGCACGACCCTCGGCTTCGAGATCCGGACCGCGGGAGCCAACCCGGACGCGGCGGCCTACGCCGGGATGCGCCCCCGACGGCTGATCGTCCTGACGATGGTCCTGGCAGGCGGGTTGGCGGGCTTCGCCGGCGTGGACGTCGCCCTTGGGCTGACCCACCAGATGACCTCGAGCTTCGGCACGACGGTCGGGTTCGACGCGATCGCCGTGGCCCTCCTCGCCCGGTCCGAGCCGATCGGGATCCTGCCCGCGGCGCTCCTGTTCGGGGCGATGCGGTCGGGAGCCAGCCTGATGCAGATCAAGGCCGGCATCCCGGTCGAGCTCGTCGACGTGATCCAGGCGACGATCCTGCTGGTGCTCGTCGCGACGCCGGTCATCCGGCGCGTCCTCCATCTCCGCGGGACCCAGAACCCGTTGGCCACGTCGCCGACGATCAGCCGGTCCTACGGCAGCGAGTCGGTGCTCTGATGGACCAGCTCATCACCGCCCTGTATTCGATCCCCCTCCTCGGCCTCGTCTTCCAGATGGCCGGCTACCTGATCGCGATCGTCCCACCGATCTCGCCGATCATCCTCCGCTCGGCCACGCCGATCGCGTTCGGTGCCCTGTGCGGCGTCATGTGCGAACGCTCCGGTGTCGTCAACATCGGGATCGAAGGGACGATGCTGGCGTCGGCCTTCACCGGTTGGGTCGTCGGTGTCGCGCTGGCGCCGACCCTCGGGACGCCGGCGACGGAGCTGTTCGGGCTGACCCCGGCCCTGGTCATCGCCCTCATCGCCGCGATCGGCGTCGCGCTCGCGATCTCGGCCCTGCACGCCTGGCTGTCGATCAGCGTGCGGGCGGACCAGATCATCAGCGGGACGATCATCAACATCGCCGCGTTCGGCGTCACCGGCTACCTCAATTCGATCATCGCCAAGAGCTCGCCGACCAGCGCCGGAGCGTTCTCGGCCTTCCAGCCACCCACCGCTCTGACCGACCTTCCGGTGGTCGGCTGGCTGATCGGGATGTTCTTCGCCCAGGGACCGATCTCGATGTCGTTGATCGTGTTCGTGATCGCCCTCCAGATCCTGTTGTTCCGGTCGCGCTGGGGTCTCCGCACGCGCGCCGTCGGCGAGCACCCGAAGGCCGCCGAGACGGTCGGGATCGACGTCATCCTCGTCCGCTACCGGAACGTGATCGCCGGCGGGTTGTTCGCCGGGCTGGCGGGCGCCTCGCTGGCGATGGAAGCCACCAACTCGTTCCAGGCCGGGATGACGGCCGGGCGCGGGTTCATCGCCCTGGCGGCCATGATCGTGGGACGCTGGACGCCGGTCGGTTCGCTGCTCGCGGCGCTCCTGTTCTCGTCGTTCCTGGCGATCGGCCAGGCGCTGTCGTTCGCGCCACCGAGCGGCCAGCTGGGTGACGTGCTGTCGTCCTTGCCCTCTCAGCTGTACGACGCACTGCCGTACATCGTCACGATCATCATCCTGGCCGGTGTCGTCGGCCGGACCCGCCCGCCGGCCGCCGACGGCCAGCCCTACGAGCGCGAGGCGGCGACCTGAGCCACGAGGCGGCGAGCCGGGAAGATCGACGCCGAGCCGAGGCGATCCTCGACCTCCAGGAGGGTCGAGGGGTCGTCCAGCCGCTCGATGACGACGGCATCGGCCGCGTCCTGCGGGCCACCCGGCGGATCGCGGTGGTCGGCGCCTCCCCCGATCCGGGTCGTCCCTCCCACGGGGTGATGCGCTACCTGATGCACCACGGGTACGACTGCGTCCCGATCAACCCGAACGTGCGTGACGTGCTCGGGGTCCCGACCTTCCGGACCGTCATCGACGCGGTCGACGCGACGGGACCGGTCGACCTCGTCGACGTCTTCCGCCGCTCGGAGCTGTGCGTGCCGCACGCCCGGGAGGCCGTCCAGGTCGGTGCGGCCTGTCTGTGGCTCCAGCTCGGCGTGGTGGATTGGGACGCGGCCCGGATCGCCGCGGCCGGCGGCCTCGACGTGGTGATGGATCGCTGCACCGCCATCGAGCATCGCCGGCGGCGCGACGAGGACCGCCAGCGGCCAGGCTGACGCATGTCCTTCCAGCGGCGAGACGCTACGCCGTGACGGGCTTCGCCGGCTCCTCGAGCCGCAGATCGAGGACGAGCTCGAACTCGTCGCGTAGCGGGATCCCGTAGCTGCCGATCCCGGCGATCGACGGCTTGATCGACAGCCGGGCCCGGTCGACGGCACCGACGCGCACCTCGCCGATCCGGAACCCGCGCCGTTGATAGAACCGCAGCGCGTCAAGGTTGTCGTTGGTCGTGACCACCCAGATCCAGTGGCGGTCGGCGGCGGCCACGGCGCTGACGAGCGCCTCGAGCAGGGCGGAGCCGATCCCGCCGTGCCTCGGATCGGCGGCGAGCGAGCTCAGCTCGACGGCATCCTCGTCGAACCGATAGGTGAGCAATCCGGCGGGCTCCCCACGCCGTTCCGCGACGAAGCCGAGGCCCGCCGCGAGGACGTCGATCACCTCGCCGCGCCTCGCCTGGCGACGCCCGCCGAGCCGCTCGTCGAGCCAGTCGGTCGCCCAGCGCTCATCACGGTCGAGGTCGAACGGTCGGACGACATGCTTGGGACGAGTCATCGCGATCCCCTACTTCACGAGGAGGCCGGCGACGACGAGCACGACGCCGAAGGCGGCGACGAGGGCGCCGAGCCGAGCCTGATGCTGGAGGATCTCCATCGCGACCGACGCGCCGGTCTTGCCTTCATCACGCAAGCCGCCGCGCCATGCCTCGTACCGGGCGATGTTGGCGTCTTCCGCCCGAAGGGCACGGTAGCGCGCCCACGGCCCGCGTGCCCGGCGCCAGCCGACCGCGATCAGGACCAGTCCACCGACGATCAGGACGACGTTGACGATGCTCATCGGTCGGCCGGCCCGGGTCCCTCCGCCGGCAGACGGTCGAGCTGGCTCCGGACGGCGCTCTGGACGAGCCCCGCGTTGGCCCGACCACCGGTCGCCTTCATCACCTGACCGACGAGGAAGCCGATCGTGGGCTTGCCGGCCCGATAGTCCGCGACCGCCTTGGGATGGTCGGCGATCACAGTGGCGACGATCCCGTCGAGCTCCGCGCTGTCCGAGATCTGTCGGAAGCCGCGTTCCTCGACGATGGCCGCCACCGCGCGTCCCGAGGCGATGTGCTCGTCGAGGACCTCGCGGGCATTGGCCCGGCTCAGGTCGCCGGACACGACGCGCCGGACGAGGTCGGCCAGCTCGGGTCCGGCAGACCGACCGACGAGACCGTCGGCTGATCGCCCCGCGGTCGCCTTCGCCGCTCGGGCGTAGTCGCCGCTGACGAGGTTGGCGACCTCCTTCGGCGGCAGGTCCGGGCCGGCGGCCCGGATCGCCTCGAACGCTGCCGACATCGCGGGGTCCGCGACGATCACCGCCGCGTCGTAGCTCGACAACCCGGCGCCCTCGACGTAGCGCGCACGGCGCGCCGCCGGGAGCTCCGGCAGGGCCGCCCGGATCGACCCCAGCCAGGCCGGATCGACCCGCAGCGGAGGCAGGTCCGGCTCGGGGAAATAGCGGTAGTCGTGGGAATCCTCCTTCGAGCGCATCACGTACGTGACGCCCCGAGTGTCATCCCACCCCCGGGTGTCCTGGGTCAGGGTCTCGCCCGCCTCGATCGCGGCCGCCTGACGCTCGATCTCGAAGGCGATGGCACGCTCGACCGACCGGAACGAATTCATGTTCTTGACCTCGACCCGGGTCCCGAACGGCTCGGTCCCGCGTCGTCGCAGCGAGACGTTGGCCTCGACCCGCATCTGGCCGTGCTCCATGTCGGCATCGGACACATCGATCGCCCGGAGGAGGAGCTGGAGCTCCTCGGCATACCGCCGGGCCTGCTCCGCGCTCCGGATGTCCGGGTCCGTCACGATCTCCATGAGCGGAGCGCCGGAGCGATTGAAGTCGACCAGGCTGACCCGGCGGCCGTCATCGTCGGTCTCATGGATGAGCTTGGCGGTGTCCTCCTCCAGGTGGGCCCGCGTCACCCCGATCGTCACCGGGCCGCCGCTGGTATCGAACGTCAGCGAGCCGTGGGCGGCGAGCGGCAGCTCGTACTGGCTGATCTGGTAGCCCTTGGGCAGGTCGGGATAGAAGTAGTTCTTGCGGTCCCAACGGGTCGCATCCGGCGTGGATGCGCCGATCGCCGCGCCGGTGGCGAGGACGCCCTCGACCGCCCGCCGGTTGATCGTGGGGAGCGCTCCCGGTAGCCCGAGGCAGACCGGGCAGGTATGGCTGTTCGGCGGAGCACCGTCGTAGGCGGCCGAGCAGCCGCAGAACATCTTGCTCTCGGTCCGGAGCTGACAGTGGACCTCGATCCCGATGACCGGTTCCCAGCGGTCGAGGACGTCGGACCCGGCCGCGCCGTCGGCGACTCGATCGGGCGGCCGGTCGGCGGTGCTCATGAGAACGAGATCCCGCGATCGATGAGGGCCAGCCCATAGGTCGCGATGAGCAGCCACCCGATCGCGACGGCAGTCCGGCGGGCGAACGTCCGGACCCGCATCCGCGCGATCAACGGTCGGCTCGCGTCGATCGCCCGACGGGTCGGATCGCCGTCGTCGTGGACCATCGGGCCGACCGCCTCGCGAGCCACGACATACCCCCGCCAGGTCCCGACGGCGGTCGCGACGAGGCCACAGGCAACGAGCACGAGTCCCACGCCGGCATTCTGGCATAGGCACCCAAGCGCCGGACGTCCGATCCCCGGGAACCGGCTCCGGGGCGCACCGATTTCTCTTCGAGTCCCGGACCGACGCTCAGCGGAGCTCCGCGCTGAGGCGGAGCGCCTCCGCGGCCCAGCCGCCGAGGAACCGGACCACCGTGGCGCGCTCGGAGTAGTAGCGCCATGGATCGTCCAGTGCCTGTCCACCGTAGCCGGTCTGGACCGCCTCGCCGGCGTTGCGGAGTGAGGCGGCGCCCACCCAGCCGTACTTCACCGCGGCCGCGCACATCGTCAGCCGGACCCGCCGCAGGTCGCCGTCCCAGCCGCTGTCGCGCAGGCCAGCGGCATAGGCCTCGAAGAGCGTGCGATCGAGCTCGACCAGGACGCTCGACGGGAGGATCAGGTCGAAGACCGAGTCCGGGACGAGGTTGCCGAGGTCCTCGCCGAGGCCCCCCACCCCGGCGAAGGCCCAATCGATCATGATCGTCTCGTCGGTCCCGGCGAACAGGTTGCTCGGCCAGACGTCGAGATGGCAGATCGTTCGCGGTCCCGCCTCGACGATCGCGAGGAGCTCGACCCTCCAGGCGCGCAGGCGGTTCGCGGCATCGCGCAGCCCGGGTCCCTCGAACCCGACGGTCGCGGCGGCGCGCCAGGCGTCGGGGTCGTCGATCACGCTCCACCGCTCGCGCCGCTCGACGTTGTCGAGATAGCGCCGCAGGAACGACCGCGATGCCCAACCCGGCGGTGCCTCACCCGCCCCGTCCAGCGCCATCCGTCCCTGGGCGCGACCGAGGCGACGGGCCGCGACCCCGAACTCGACCAGCGACCAATCGGCCCCCGGACGACTAGTCACATCCTCGAGGAACATCGCGGTCTGGCTCGTCGCGGGTCGATCGACCCGCCGAAGGAGGGCCGGGCCCCGGATCCCGGCCGTCCGGTAGGCGACCGGCAGGCCGCCGTCGAGGATCTCGACCTCGCGCCGCCGATCGTGGATCCCCGTACGGTCGTCCGGATCGGTCGCGCCGCCCGGCAACGGCCCGACGACCTTGAGGATGATCGACCGATCGCCGCCCCGGAGCCGCCAGACCCCGCGGGTCACGTTGAACCGACTGTGGATGAGGCGCTCGACGCCGTCGATCGGTCCGCCGATGAGCTCCTCGGCGACCGCGAGGTCACCCGGCTCGGGTCCGTCCGTCGGTCGTCTCAGGCGGCGGTCCGGGTGCGCTCGACGAACCGGCCGATCCGGCGGAGCGCTTCCTCGATCTGGTCGGAGGCGGTCGCGTAACACATCCGGACGTGGCCCTCGCCGGACGCCCCGAAGGCACTGCCCGGCACGACCGCCACCCGTTCCTCCATCAGGAGACGTTCGGTGAAGGTGTCCGAGTCGAGCCCCGTGGTCGTGCTGATCTCCGGGAAGGCATAGAAGGCGCCCCGCGGCTCGAACGTGCGCAGGTCGAGGGCATTGAGCCCGTCGACCAGGAGCCGTCGCCGGCGGTCGTATTCGGCGACCATCCGCTGGACCTCCTGCTCACCGTGGAGGAGCGCCTCGAGGGCGGCATCCTGGGCGATCGTCGGGGCGGACATGATCCCGTACTGGTGGACCTTGACGATGCCCTCGAGGATGCCCGCTGGTGCGGCGACGTAGCCGACCCGCCAGCCGGTCATCGCGTACGCCTTCGAGAATCCCCCCACAAGGATCGTCCGCTCGCGCATGTCCGGGAGCCCGGAGAAGGCTCGATGGCGATAGGAGCCGTACGCCAGGCGGTCGTAGATCTCGTCGCTGTAGACCAACAGGTCATGTCGGGCCGCGATGGCGGCCAGCTCGTCCTGGACGGCGTCCGGCAGGACCGCTCCCGTGGGGTTGCACGGGTAGCCCAGGAAGAGCGCCTTGGTCCGCGGGGTGATGGCCGCCTCGACCGACGCAGGATCGAGGGCGAAGTCGTCCTCGAGCCGGGTCGCGATCCTGACCGGAACCCCCCCGGCAAACGAGATCGCCGGGACGTACGCGACGTACGACGGTTCGTGGAGGATGACCTCATCGCCCGGATCGCACGTCGCCCGGAGGGCGAGATCGACCGCCTCCGACGCCCCGACCGTGACGAGGATCTCGGTCGCGGGGTCGTACCGGACGCCGTAGCGGCCCTCGAGATGGGCCGACAGCGCGCGGCGGAGCTCGATCGTCCCGTAGTTGCTCGTGTAGTGGGTCCGCCCGCGGAGCAGGCTGGCGACCCCGGCCTCGACGATGTCCGGCGGCGTATCGAAGTCCGGCTCCCCCACCCCGAGGCTGATGACGTCGTCCATCGTCGCCAGGATGTCGAAGAAGCGCCGGATCCCCGACGGCGGGACGTCGCGCACCCGCTGGCTGAGCGCGCGCTCGGCAAGCGGGAGGCGCTCGGC
>JADGQI010000030.1 GCA_017881905.1 Chloroflexota bacterium | reverse complement strand
GCAGCGCCACCGGGCGATGCTCGAGCGACCGGCAGTCGAGCAGGACGGCGCAGCCGGCGATGCCGTTCGCCGACGCGAATTGATCCATCAGTCCGCACTGGACGCCGACGTAGCGGTTCTCCGCCCGTTGGGCGATCCGGGCCAGGGTCAGCGGATCGGCACCCGGGCCGGTCGGCGGTGACAGGGCCCACGCGGCTGCCAGTTCGAGCGCCGCGGAGGACGACAGGCCGGATGCCTGGGGGATCGAACTGGCGAGGACGCCGTCGAAGCCCCCGGTCGGCAGGCCGGCCTCGATCATCTCGAGCGCGGTCCCGGCCACGTAGTCGAGCCAGACGCCGCTCGGGGGCCCGATCCGGTCGAGGTCGAGCTCGGCGACCTCGCCGGTGGCCGCGAGCGCGATGCGGACGCGACGATCCGACCGGGGCCGCCGCGCGATCCGGAGCTCGAGGTCGATCGCGGCCGGGAGCACGAGCCCCTCGTTGTAGTCGGTGTGCTCGCCGATGAGATTGACCCGGCCGGGGGCACGGACGACCTCGAGCGCATCGCCGGCCCCGACCTCCGGGAACGCCGCCGCGAAGGCGGCCGCCAACGTCGCCGGGTCGAGGGCGGCTGCTGCCTGCGGATCCACGATTCCTCCTCACCGGCCGGACGACCGCTGGACGCATGGTAGCGACTGGGATCGTGCCTGGATCCCGACGCAACCGGGCGGGGCTCGAGGCGGTTCTACCGGCATGGACGTCCACCAAGACCGTTCGTACCCGGTCGCAACATTGGACTATCCCGATAGGCCAATCTTCGGTATCATCCGGCGATGACTCGGCCGACGACCCGCGACTGGCTCCTGTTCGGGTTGATCTCGCTGTTCTGGGGCAGCAGCTACCTGTTCATCAAGATCGGGGTCCAGACGCTCCAGCCGTTCACCCTGATCGCCCTGCGGCTGTTCTTCGGCATCCTCGTCTTGTCGGTCGCGCTGCGCCTGTCGCGGGCCCCGATCCCGCGCGACCGGTCGACCTACGGGAAGCTCGTGGTCATGGCCGTCTTCAACATCGTCGTCCCGTTCAGCCTGATCACCTGGGGCGAGCAGTACATCGACTCGTCGCTGGCCACGATCCTCCAGGCGACGACTCCGCTGGTCACGATCGTGCTCGCGTCGCTCGTCCTTGCGGACGAGGCGATCACCGTGGACCGGCTGGTCGGGCTGATCGTCGGGTTCGCCGGCGTCATCGTCCTGCTGAGCCACGGGCTGAGCGGAGGTCGCGGCGACTCGACGCTCGGTGAGCTGGCCATCCTCGGGGCATCGGTGTCCTACGCGGCCGGCAACGTCTTCGTCCGGGCCCGGATGCGCGGCCACCATCCGACCGTCCCGGCGTTCTTCCAGGTCGGGATCGCGCTCGTGATCATCACCGTCCTGATGCTGGTGTTCGAGTCGCCGGTCCAGCTGCCGACCACCGGCCAGGCCTGGTTCGCCGTCGTCTGGCTCGGTGTGTTCGGGTCATCGCTCGCCTACCTGATCTACTTCCGGCTGATCCACCGGCTCGGACCGACGCGCCTGTCGCTGATCACCTACGTCATGCCGATCGTCGGGATCGTCCTGGGCGTGGCCGTCCTCAACGAGACGATCGACCTGCGGACGCTGATCGGGACGGCGATCATCCTGGGCGGCGTCGGACTCGTGAACAGCGGTCGCCGTTCGCGCCGGATCTTCGGCCGACAACCGGCCGCGGCGTCCGCCGAGGCCCCGCCGACCACCTGACCGTCCCGCGCCCAGGGGCTACGGCTCGACGGCGAGGAGGATCGCCCCGACCACGATCATGGCGGCCGCGGCCAAGCGCCCCAGACCGGCCCGCCGGGTGGCCGCTTCCCCGAGCCGGAACGACCCCCAACCAGAGACGAGGACGATGGCCGACTCGCGGACCGGGGCGACGGCGGTCAGCGGCGCGAACCGGAAGGCGACCAGCACGAGCAGGTAAGCCCCGACGGTGACCAACCCACCGACCGCCGCGCGGCCCCAATCGTCGGACCGGAGCAGGGAGCCGCGCTCGCCCCCACCGGCGGGCTCGGCGGCCGGTCGACCAGGCGTCGGGCCGAGGATGGCGACGTCGTCGGTCTCGGTCGCGACGGCCACCGAGGCCAACGCCAGGCCGACCGACACTCGGGCGCGCCGATCGACGACCGCGATGCCGATCAGCAGGATCGCGGCGGTGAACCCCCAGATCATCGCCACGTACAGCCATGGAGCCACGATCCGGGCCCCGTTGAGGTCGACCGCCGAATACGACGCGATGGTCACGCCCGTCGCGACCGCCAGCCAGGCCGCCTGGCGCATCCTCGGCGTCAGCTCCGACGATCGGCGGAAGACGGCCCACGGCCGCTGGAGCGACAGGATCCCGATCAGCAGCAACGCCACCCCGACGGTGCCCACGGGACCGAGCCGCTCACCGAGGAAGACGAGCCCGATCGCGACGGCCAGCACCGGGGCGGTGCCCCGGGCGATCGGATAGACCAGCGACAGGTCCCCGCGGGCGTATGCCGCCGAGAGCAGCGAGAAATACAGCGCCTCGAGGCTGCCCGAGGCCAGCGCGATGGCCCACGCCTCCGGCGGGATCGCCGGACGGCCGGTGACGAGCCATCCGACGGTGGCGGCGGGGATGAGGACCGCCGACCCGACGACCATCCCCCGCCCCGCCGTCCGCAGCGGGTCGTCGGCCGTCTTGAGCAGGATGTTCCAGCCCGCGTGGAGGACCGCCGCGGTCAGCAGCAGGACGAGGACCGCGGGCGGCATCAGCGTTGGCCGCCCTCGGCCATCTCCTTGAGGATGCGCAGGTTCGTCTCGACCATGGTCGCGGCCGAGCCGCGCCCGACGCGGACGAGCAGGGCGACCGACCGACCCACCGTCCACAGGTCCGCTCGAGCGACGATGCGCGTCCCACCACCGGCGCCGGGCTCGAGCACCCACGACCGTTCGAGATGGATCCCGTCGCCGACCAGGATCGTCCGGAAGCGGGTCTCCGGCCGGGCCTCCAGGCTCTCCAGCCGGACGCTCGTCCGGAGCAATCCGAGCCGGAGACGCGCCGACCGGGTCGCCCCGGCGGCCGGCCAGCTCGGTGCGGGCGGCCCGAGGGCCAGCTCCGGGTAGAGCACGTCCTGGGCAGCCGGGTCGTGGAGGGTGGCCCAGACGGCACGGGGGTCCGCCTTGACGTAGGTCCGTCGCTCGACGCTGCCGGTCGCGGTCACGTCGTGGTCGGTCGGGTCGGTCGGGTCGGTCGGGTCACGCGCCGATCGGATGCCAGACCGTCTTCATCTCGAGGAAGGCCGCGATCCACTCGGGCCGCTGCGCCGCCCGGTCGTCGGTCCAGTCGAAGCGCTCGTCGACGACGCCGCGGGGACGCCGAGCGACCCGCTTGATGCTGTCCGCCGCCGAGCTCTCGACGTCGGCCTGGCTGGCCGGGGCGATCCCCCAGGTGTCGATCGCGTCGACGTCGACGTGGGCGGCGAGGACCGGGACGAGCTCGGCCTTCCGTCCGGTCAGGAGATTGACCACGCCGCCCGGCACGTCGGACGTGGCCAGCACCTCGGTCAGGGTGACGGCGGCGAGCGGTCGCGTCTCGGACGCCACGACGACGACGACGTTGCCCCCGACCAGAGCCGGGGCCAGGCGGCTGATCAGGCCGAGCAGCGACGAGCGCTCGGGAGCGACGATCCCGACGACACCGGTAGGTTCGGGGATCGTGAAGTTGAAGTACGAGCCGGCGACCGGGTTGGAGCTGCCGAGGACCTGGCCGAGCTTGTCCGACCAACCCGCGTACCAGACCCATCGGTCGATCGCGCGGTCGACCGACTCGCGGGCGCGGGCCGCGTTGAGACCCTCCCCGGCCGAGATCTCGGCGACGAACTGGTCCCGCCGGCCCTCCATCAACTCCGCGACGCGGTACAGGATCTGGCCGCGGTTCATCGCCGACCGGGCGGCCCACGGTTCGAACGCCTTGCGCGCTGCGCGGACCGCATCGCGGAGATCCTTGCGCGACGCCTGGCAGGCGTTGGCGAGCGGTTCGCCGCCCGGCGTCTCCACCGGGTAGGTCCGGCCGGACTCCGTGCGCGGAAAGGCGCCGCCGATGTACAGCTTGTAGGTCTTGCGGACGTCGATCCGGACCGTCGGGCTCGAGCCGAGATGGACCGACGGCACCTCAGCGATCCTCGAGCCGGACGTAGGCGAGCAGGCCGTGGAGCCCGCCTTCGCGGCCGTAGCCGGACTCCTTGTAGCCGCCGAACGGGCTGGCCGGGTCGAACTTGTTGAACGTGTTGGCCCAGATCACCCCGGCGCGGAGACGCTGGGCCATCATCAGGATCCGGCTGCCCTTGTCCGTCCAGATTCCCGCCGACAGGCCGTACGGGGTGTTGTTCGCCTTCTCGATCGCCTCCTCCGGCGTTCGGAAGGTCAGGGTCGACAGGACCGGCCCGAAGATCTCCTCGCGGGCGATCCGATGACTCTGGGCGACGTTCGTGAAGAGGGTCGGTCGGAAGAAGAAGCCGCGTTCGGGAAGCGCGCAGGCGGGTTGATACAGCTCGGCTCCCTCGGCCACGCCCGACGCCACGAGCTCGGTGATCTTGTCGAGCTGGGCCTTCGAGTTGATGGCCCCGACG
>JADGQI010000029.1 GCA_017881905.1 Chloroflexota bacterium | reverse complement strand
TCGGGCGTCCCCCAGAGCGAATCCCAACCGGTCCCGATGAGGACGGCTCGCCCGCGAACGTCGACGCCGTCGAACGCCTCGGGCCCGATGCCGCGTTCGCGGGCCGCGCGGCAGTCGACCCGGACGCCCTCGAGATCGACGACGCGCTCGAGCGGCAGATCGGCCAGGTCCGGTCCGCCGGGGAACCGGTGCGCCGGCGTGTCGACGTAGGTGCCCGTGTTGGCGACGAGGTCGATCCGGCCGATCTCGAACGTCGTGCCCGGCGCATACCGGGCGGTCGATGCCTCGTGACTCAGGAAGACCGAGATCGCGGGAGGCGGGATGCCGGGGTGGGTCGTCATCCCGTCGACGATCTCATGGCTCAGGTCGACGATCCGGCGCACGCCTGAAGCATAAGCCAGCCGGGGACCGAACCGGAAGGAGGATGCCGCCGCTCGACCTCGGCATCGCTCGAGGTGGGTGGCGCCCTCACCAGATGCGCCGATCGATGTCATCCTCTCGATGGAGGAATGCCGTGTCGTTTCAGCAACCGGGCGTCGATCCGGTCGGGCTCGGTCCAAAGTGAGACCGCTGCGTCCTCCGTTCGACGACATCGCCGCGGGTCGTCCCGCGACGGTCGGTCTGGCTGGTCCGGCGCTCCTTGGCGCTCGACTGCTGACCAAGGGTCTCGCGTTCCCGGCCGACGAGCGCAAGGCCTTTCGACTTCGCGGTCTGCTCCCGGACCGCATCCTCAGGATCGAGGAGCAGGTCGAGCTCGAGCTTGAGCACCTGCGCCGGAAGGACGACGCCCTCGAACAGTACATCGGGCTGGCTGCCCTGCAGGACCGCAATGCCACCCTGTTCTACCGGCTCCTTGCCGAACACCTCGAGGAGTTCCTGCCGGTCGTGTACACGCCCACGGTCGGGCAGGCCTGCCAGGAGTTCAGCCACATCCTCCGTCGGACCCACGGGACGTGGATCACCCCGGGCGACCTCGACCGGATCCCTGCGATCCTGCGCCAGGGCCCGTTCGAGGACGTCCGCCTGATCGTCGTCACGGACAACGAACGGATCCTCGGGCTTGGTGACCAGGGTGCGGGCGGGATGGCCATCCCGATCGGGAAGCTTGCCCTCTACACCGCCGCTGGCGGCATCTATCCGGCTTTGACCCTCCCGGTCTCGCTCGACGTGGGCACCGACAACCCGATGCTCCTGGCCGACCCGCTCTATGTCGGACATCGAGCGCCCCGCCTCCGGGGCGAGGCCTATGACGCGCTCGTGGAGGCGTTCGTCCGGGGGGTCGACCAGGTCTGGCCCGGGTGCGTGATCCAGTTCGAGGACTTCAAGCAGCACAACGCGCTGCGGCTGCTCGATCGCTACCAGGCCCGGGTCCCGTCCTTCAACGACGACATCGAGGGCACGGCGGCGGTCGTGGTCGCGGGTGTCCTGGCGGGGGTTCGGGCGACGGGCCGGTCGCTCGCCGATGCGCGGATCATGCTGGTCGGCGCGGGCGCGGCGGGGATCGGGATCGGTCGTCTGCTCCGTCTCGCGATGGTCGAGGTCGGGATGACCGAAGCGGAGTGGCGCGACGCGATCACGCTGGTCGACAGCGCCGGTCTGGTGCATGAGGGCCGGGCGGACCTGGATCCGACCAAGTCGGACCTCGCGTCGCCGACCGTGGCCGGCGGGACACCCGACCTGCTCCAATCCATCGTGTTGCGGCGCCCGACCATCTTGGTCGGAACCACCGGGGTGGGCGGCACGTTCAGCAAGACGGTCATCCAGACCCTGGACACCGTGGTCCCTGCCGCCGACCGGCCCATCGTACTGCCGCTCTCGAACCCGACGTCCGCGGCCGAGGCGACGCCCGCGGACGTCATCGGCTGGACCGACGGACGGGCCCTGGTCGCGACCGGTTCGCCGTTCGCGGCGGTGACCCACCGAGGGCGACGGCACGAGATCGGCCAGGCCAACAACGTGTTCGTCTTCCCGGGGGTCGGGCTCGGCGCGGTGGTGGCCGAGGCGAACGTGCTGACGGACGCGATGTTCCTGCGGGCCGCGCACGTCCTGGCCGACTCGGTCACCGACGAGCGGCTGTCGTCAGGTGCGCTCTACCCACCGATCTCGATGCTGCGCGAGGTGTCCCGCCGGGTCGCCATCGCGGTCGCCGGGCCGGGTCGAGAGGCCGATGTCGATGCGGCGATCTGGTGGCCCGACTACGTCCCCTATCTCGCGGCCCGACCGGCCGAGCGACGGCGGGCCGGCTCGGCCTGATCGGCGGGCCGGACCTAGCTCGGGACGGCGGTGACCCTCTGGTCGCTGTAGCCGTGCTCGGCGATCTCGGCCGCACGGGCCCGGTAGGCGTCGGCGCTCGGCAAGGTCCGGGCGCGGAACCCTTCGACCAGTCGGTTGTACATCGAGAAGGCGGCGGCGATGCAGACCGCGAGCTGCACGTCCGCGTCGGACGCGCCGGCGTCGAGCGCGGCGTCGACCTCCGCGGCGGTCAGCTCGCGCGGCGCGCGCCGAACGGTCCGGGCGATGTGCAGCAGCGCGCGCATCTTGTCGTCGAATCCCTCGGAGGATCCGACTTTGACCACGTCGACCAGCGGTGCGAGGTCGGTCGCTCCGGTTCGCTCGATCAGAGCGTTGGCGAACGCTCCGTGCGAGTCCATGCAGTAGAAGCAGTCGTTCGCTGCTGACACGGCAGTCGCGAGCATCTCCCGCTCGGCGCGCACGATCGTCGCACCCGGGAAGTCGTTGACGAGCAGCTCGTCGGCGAGGCCGCGCAGGTGGACGCCGAGGCCGGGCGTCAGTCGGATCGCGGCGAGGATCCCCGGGACCTCGGGCAGGCCGCCCACGATCGGATCTTCCTGCGCGCGCTCGAGGCGCTCTTCGTCGCGTGCCATGGACTGCATCTCCCGTTCGGTCGCGCTGGACCGCGCAAGTATGCCGCACTCCCAGAGCGGCGTCGGCCGTCGGCCTGGTCGCCGCCGGGATCGTCGCTTACCATGCGCCGATGACACTTCTGACTGAACCGATCGGCAGCATCCCCCGACCCCGAGTCCTACAGGACGGCATGCAGGCCGCAGCCGCCGGGACGATCCAGCCGGCCGAGCTGGACGCCCTGTTCGACGACGCCGTGCGCGACACGCTCCGGCGCTTCGAGGAGACCGGATCGCCGGTCGTCACCGACGGCGAACAGCGCAAGCCGAGCTTCGCGACCTATCCGGTCGCCGGCTTGAGCCTCGCCCCCGGCGGCGTGACGATCCCGTTCGAGGACGGCCACACCCGCCAGCTACCCGTCCTGACCACCGCCCCGTTCCGCTATGCCACCTACGCCTGCTCGTATCTCGACGGCGCTCGGGGCAAGACCACGGCGAAGCTCAAGCAGGCCGTCATCTCGGCGTCGGCGATCAGCCTGATGTACCCGCAGGACGGGATCGACGGGTATCCGCGGGAAGCCTTCATCGACGACCTGGTGTCGGAGGCGTCTTCCGAGATCCGTGGTTGCATCGAGCGTGGGGCGACCGTCCAGATCGACTTCACCGAGGCCCGCCTGTCGCTCAAGCTCGATCCGTCCGGCGGCCTCCTCGATTCGTTCGTCGAGCTGAACAACCAGGTCCTCGCCCAGCTCACGGACGAGGAGCGAGCGCTGGTGGGCGTCCACACATGCCCCGGCGGGGACAAGGACTCGACCCACAGCGCGGACATCGACTATCACCACCTCCTGCCCGGGCTGTTCCGGATGAACGTCGACCGGTTCTTCGTCCAGCTCGCCAGCGAGCCGGATCGCGAGCACGTCCTGGGGATCCTCGCCGAGCACGCCACCGGGGACCGCCGGATCTTCGTGGGCGTGATCGATCCGCTCGACCCGCGCGTCGAGACGGCGGAGGAGGTCCGCGACCGGGTGCTCGAGGCCGCACGGTTCATCGACCCGAGCCACCTGGGCACGACCGACGATTGCGGGTTCTCGCCGTTCGGCGACGACACGTCCACCTCGCGGGATACCGCGTTCGCGAAGATCCGCTCAAGGGTCGACGGGACGGCGCTGGCCTCGAGCGTGCTCGGGGTCTGAGCCGGGGCCTCGCACCCCTTCGGCGTCCTGGATCAGCGGCCCGCCCCGGGAGGCAGGACCGCGACGTCGAGCCAGCGCCCACCCGTCGCCCGGCGCATCACGAACGTCTGGGCGAACGGGGAGCTCTGCTGCGACCGGAGCGTCCCGGCGGCGTCGTAGGTCTCCTCGGTCACGGTCCCCTGCGAGTCGAGACCGATGCTGAGACCGTCCTGCCGCCCGAACGGCACCAGGAGCGACATCCGCACCGCGTCGATCTTGTACCGGGCGATGGTCGTGGTCCCGGCCGCGACCGCGCTCGCCAGCCGACCCTGCATCTCCACCAGCCGATCCCCGTGGTCGACAGCGGTCAGGATGGTCCCGTCACGTCGGAGGAGGGCCTGGTTCTCGAGCTCGAGGTTCTCGGCCAGGGTCAGCAGGAGCTGCTGGGCACCGGGGCCGCCCATCGTGTGGTCGAAGTCCAGGACGTCCTGCTCGACCGAGATGGTCGGGAAGGTCGCCGGATCCACATGGTGTGGGACCCGGTCCAGGACCTCCGCGACGTCCGGCGCGACCGTCCCCCGAGCCGGCGTCCCGGCAGCGACGATCCCGACGCCGACCAGGAAGATCGCCGCGACGATGAGGCCGACCCGGATGACGCCCCGAGCGACCCCAGCGCGGGCGTCTCCGCCGTAGGCCAGACGGGACGCGAACCGGCCGATATCGTCCGCCGCCGAACGTGGTTCCGGAAGCACACGGTCCAGGATCGGGCGCGCCGCGCACAGGACGACCAGCCCGGCGAGCAGGCCGACCTTCGTCCCGAACTCGTTGGTCTGCGGCGCCATCAGCAGCGTGCTCGCCACCGCGACGAGGGCGCCGAACGCGACGCGTCCGACGCGCCCGGTCGGGACCGTCTTGGGGTCCGTGATCATGAAGAACAGGAAGATCAGGACCTCGGGCGAGCTCACGATCACGCGCCAGAAGTCGTACCCGCAGACCGGCGTGAACGACCAGTTCGTGACCATGCAGTGCCCCGAGCCGGCGAGGATCCCGACGCCGATCGCGAGCGTGACCCAGAACGTCGCCGCCAGGGCGAGGAGATGCAGCCGTCGGGTGATCAGCAGGCCGCCGGTGAGGATGACCGAGTAGGCCGCGATCATCCACGGATCGAGCGGGGCCCACCAGAAGTCGAGCGGCTCGACGCGCGAGCTCCCGAGCACGACGAACGCAATGACCAGCCCGACGTTCGACGGGTTGAAGACGTGCGATCCGCGGTAGCGGATGACATATTTCGTCAGCAGGGAGAAGGCGGCGACGCCGGCGAACACGTACCAGCCGTACGTGGTCCAGTGGTCGTCGGGCGGCGTCCCCACCACCCGCAGGATGAGCGCGACCCCGCTCCCGGTGAGCATGGCGCTGGCGGGCCACACGAACGACCGGGTCTGGCGGAACGTCAGCACTACCTCGATGACCGCGGTGGTCAGGATCGCCGCGAGGATCTGGGGCACGCTCACGACGAAGCCCAGGCCGACCTGCCCGAGAACGTGGATCGTGATGATCACCGCGGCGACGTGCAGGCGCGGATCCCGGATGTTCGGGAGGACGAGCGGATAGCTGCTGTCGCCGAGGGTCAGCGTCCGGCTGGTCACATCGCTCCCAGGGATGACAGGTGGTCTGGGGTCGGCATCGGATCCCGGATCGTGGCGGTTGGCTGGCGAGGAAGCGCCATTCTAGTCGACGTCGACAGCGCCCCCGCGCGAGGTGGTCTCGGTCGCCTCGAGGCAGCGCTGCACGGGCAGCGGCGAGGTGCGCGACGGCGATCCGACCCGCGGGCGCCGCTGTAGGCTATCGCTGCAAGCGTTTGCACTCGAGGATCGGCTGATGGTGGACACGGATCTCGTCTCCAGTGGCGCAGCACCGCTTCGCTGGGACCCGCTCGTCGTCCTCGACGACCCGTATCCGACCTATCGCCGCCTCCGGGATGAGGCGCCGCTCTACCACGACGATGAACGCGACATCTGGGCCTTCACCCGCTACGACGACGTGCAGAGCGCCGCGCGTGACTGGGCGACGTACTCGAGCGGCGCGGCAGGTGGGAACGACCTGGACAACGGAGCCGAGCTGTTCCAGCCGGCCGGCGACCTGGCCGGCGTCGACCCGCCGACCCACGAGCGGATCCGGGCCGTGCTCCATCCGGCGTTCAAGCCGAGCGAGGTCAGGACGCGCTTCGAGCCCGTCGTTCGGGCGGCCGTTATCCGTTTGATCGACCGGTTCGCCGATCGCGGCTCGGCCGACTTCGCGCGCGAGCTCGCCCGTCCGCTGCCGGCCGAGATGGTCTGCAGCTGGCTCGGGTTCCCGAAAGAGGATCATCCGTACCTGACCGACCTGTTCGGCAAGATGCTCACCCGTGATCCGGGTCAGCAGGCGTTGCCCGCCACCGCCCTGGCCGCGCGGGACGCCATGCACGCGTACATCCGGATCGCCGCCGCAGAACGACGGACCGCCTCGCGCGACGACCTCCTCAGCCTCATGGTCGCGGCGCAGCACGAGCAACGCCTCAGCGACGACGAGCTGCTCGGGATCTGCGTGCTGCTGTTCATGGCCGGCATCACGACCACGCAGGGGCTCATCTCGAACTCGCTGTTCCAGCTCGATCGCTTCCGCGACCAGCAGGCGCTGCTCCGGCGTGAGCCGGACCGGATGGCCTTTGCCATCGAAGAGCTGCTGCGCTTCGAGGCGCCGCTCCAGACGCTCGCCCGATCGACGACCCGCGACGTGGAGGCGTACGACACGGTGATCCCGAAGGGCGCGAGGGTGGGCCTGGTCTGGGCATCCGCCAACCGCGACGAACGGCGTTGGGATGAGCCGGACCGCCTCGACATCACCCGGCAACCGGCGAGGCATGTCTCGTTCGGAGAAGGGATCCATCACTGCATCGGCGCGCCGCTCGCGCGCCTCGAGGCGCGAGTCACCTTCGAGGAGCTGTTCAAGCGACTCCCGGACTACTCGGTGATCGGCCCGACCGTCCGCGCGTCGACGCCCTCGGACCGCCTCTTCGAGAGCCTGCCGGTCGAGTTCTAGGACCGACCGCTTCTGGCGGCAGATCGGCGGCCGACCGTAGAATCCACGGATGAAGAAGATCGGGTTCCTCTCGTTCGGGCATTGGTCGGCGTCGCCCTATTCGCAGGTCCGGTCGGGCTCCGACGCGCTCATCCAGTCGATCGAGCTCGCCGAGGCGGTCGAGGATCTGGGTGCCGACGGCGCCTACTTCCGGGTCCACCATTTCGCCCAGCAGCTCGCATCGCCGTTCCCGCTCCTCGCGGCGATCGGGGCGCGAACGAAGCGGATCGAGATCGGCACGGCCGTCATCGACATGCG
>JADGQI010000155.1 GCA_017881905.1 Chloroflexota bacterium | reverse complement strand
TCGCCGGTTTCGTCGACCGGACGGCTACATGTCTCCGTTGCCCCATGGCGACTTCCTGCGGCCGTCTCCAGGTCGGTCGCCTTCGCGTCAGGAGGGTCGGTGCTCATCGCCGGTGGCTTAGGGCCGGTCGGTACGGTCGGGACGATCGAGCGGATCGCCGTCGCCGACGGCCACTCGACGGTCGTCGGTCGGCTGCCGGATCCGGTCCACGATGCTGGCGGTGCCACCCTCGGCCCCTGGCACCTCGTGATCGGGGGCGGGCGGACGACCCAGGACGGCACCGTCCAGCGCATATCGACCGAGGGACGCGCGACGGCGATCGGCGCCCTCCCCGCTCGACGAGCCGACCTCGTCGCCGTTGCGGTCGGCGACGAGGTCATCGTCGTCGGCGGGGGCGCGGCAGGACGCGCCGATCCCAGGGTCCTGGCGACGACGGACGGAGCCAGGTTCCGGACGATCGCGTCGCTCCAGCTCGCGGTGCGGTACCCGGCTGTGGCGGAGCTCGCGGGACGGGTCTGGGTGGTCGGCGGGACCACGTCCGCGGGTGACACCCGGGCGATCCAAGTCGTGGACCCGGCCACAGGCACGACCCGCATCGTGGCTCGGCTCCCGAGATCGCTGTCACATGCGACGGCGGTCGTCCTCGACGGGAGGCTGTTCATCGCCGGCGGCCGTCACGCCGGATCGCCGTTATCGACGATCCTGGAGATCGACCCGAGGTCCGGTCGGGCGACCGTCGCGGGCCGGCTCCCGCGTTCGTCGTCCGATGCTGCAGGCGTCGTCCTTGCCGGCGTCGGCTACCTCCTCGGTGGCGAGTCCACGGGTCCTCTCGCCAGCGTCGTCGAACTCCGCCTGGCCTGAACTGCCTGTCGTCGGGTCAGCGTGCTCCGGCCATCCGCGGGAAGGGCGACTCGGCCATCTTGGCCTCGAACCGCCTGGCAGCGAGCTCGAGCTTGTCGAGATGCTCCGCGAGCTGGCGCCGGGCCTCCTCGGCGGCGGCATCGAGGCCGCTCAGCTCGAAGATGCCCCAGTGCTTGATGACCGGCATCAGGACCTCGTCGCGGTGGACCCGGATGTCGTAGATCCCGGCCTTGGCGATCTGGGCCGCCTTGCGCAGGAAGCCGGGGATCGCGGAGCCCGGCATCTGGAAGGCGAGGACCTCATCGACGATCGCCCGGACGGCGGCCGACGGCTCGATCTTCAGCGCCGCTGAGATGATGTCCCGGTAGAAGACCATGTGGAGATTCTCGTCGGCGGCGATCCGGACCATGATCTTGTCGGCCACCGGGTCGTCGGAGTAGCGGCCGGTGTTGCGGTGCGCGATCCGCGTCGCCAGCTCCTGGAAGGTGACGTAGGCCAGCCCGTGGAGCGTGTCGGGCGCGTCGTGGTCGTAGCCGTGCTGGAGCTGGGTCATTCGGCCCCGCTCGAGGGCGATCGGGTCGATGTTCCGCGTGACCGTCAGGTAATCGCGCAGGACGATCGCATGGCGCCCCTCCTCGGCGGTCCAGCGCCCGACCCAGTTGAGCCAGGCGCCGTCGCCGTTCCCGAACATCCCGTGGATGAGCCGGTGATAGCTCGGCAGGTTGTCCTCGGTCAGCAGCCCGATCTCGAACGAGGTCTGGGCGACGCCGGTCAGGCGCGGCTGGTCGGGGGTCCACGGCTCCTTGTCGAAGTCGCGGCCGAGTCGGTACGGGATGTAGTCGTGGGGGAACCACTCGACGGCGACCTTCTCATGGCGGTCGAGCAGGCGAGCCGCCTCGGGCTCGAGCTGGAGGAGGAGGCCGGGCTCGTCGTAGTCGACGGCCTGCGGCACCTCCGCTGCGCGCGCGGAGGGGTTCGGCTGCTGGGTCATCGGCGGATCGGTCCTCGAAGGTGGCCGACCGCATACGGCGCCATGACGGGGCGCCCGCGATGACCAACTATCAGCCTACTCCCGATCTCGGGAACCCGAGGCGGATCGCGTGCACGTCTGCATCGACCGTTCCTCTACAGTTGGGGCGGGACGAGTCCCGCACAGGAGGAGGAGGCCGTGCGTCCGTGGTCCAGGCCGCTTCGTGGCCGGCTCGATGAGGCGGTCATCGTCAGCCGCGCGCTCGAGGGAAACCCACTCGGCGATCCGGTCGAACGGCCCCTGTGGACCTACCTTCCGCCGGGCTATGACGACGCACCGGACGCACGGTACCCGACGATCTACCTCATCCAGGGGATGACGGGTCAGCTCGACATGTGGCGCAACCGCTCGGCGTTCCGGCCGACCACGATCGAGAACGTCGACGCGCTGTTCGCCGGCGAGGGACCCGGGGATGGAGCTCCGCCGGCGGCCATCGTGGTCTTCGTCGATTGCTGGACCTCGGTCGGCGGGAGCCAGTTCCTCGACTCACCGGGGACCGGTCGCTATCACACCTACCTGTGCGACGAGGTCGTCCCGTTCGTCGATGCGCGCTACCGGACGCTGGCGTCGCGCGACCATCGCGGGATCGCCGGGAAGTCGAGCGGCGGCTACGGCGCGATGGTCACCCCGATGCTCCGACCGGATCTGTTCGGCGCCCTGGCGACGCACGCGGGGGACGCCCTGTTCGAGACCTGCTATCAGCTCGAGTTCGCCGCCGCGGCCCGAGCCCTGCGCGACCGCTACGACGGCTCGTGGGACCGCTGGTGGGCGGACTTCCGGAGTCGCCCGGCCTTCAGCCGACCGGGCGACGACGTCCTCCTCAACGAGCACGCCATGGCGTCGTGCTACTCGGCAGACGAGGACGGCACGATCCGATACCCGCTCGACGGGGCGACCGGCGAGCTCATCTCGGAGACCTGGGCCCGCTGGCTCCGCTGGGACCCCGTCCGGATGGGCCGGACGCCCGACGGCGCGGCGGCCCTGCGATCGCTTCGGGCCGTCTACATCGACGCCGGGAACCACGACGAGTACTACCTCGACCTCGGGGCGGAGGCATTCCGCCGGACCTGCGTGGCGGCGGGAGCCCCGGAGCCGACGTTCGAGCTCTTCGACGCGGGACACGGTTCGATCGAGTACCGCTACCCGATCGCGATCCGGTATCTCGCCGAACGGTTGGGCGAGTAACCGGACGACCGGGACGGACGGCCGTCAGCGAGCGTGGTCGGGAAGGTCGTCGGCCGTCGCCGCCCAGGACGAGGCCCGGGTCACCAGGATCCGGATGATCGGCAGCCCCTCGAGGCGGTGGTCGGCGTACTGCGGATACTTGGCGCGCAGGGCGACGATCGCGGCGGCCCGTTCGTCTGCGGCGGTCACCTGCGCTGCATCGAGGAGGGTCGCCGTGCCGTGCAGTCTCAGCCAGGCGAGCCGGCTCCAATCCTCATCCCAGCGATCGACGAGCATGGTCACGCCCGGTCGAGCGAGGATGTCGCGGACCCTCGCGAGCACCAGCGGATCGGTCGTCGCCTTCGGTTTCTCGTCGATCGGCGAATAGATCAGCGGCCACCCGCCGTCGTGCGACGCATCGATCGGGCCGCCACCTTCAGGCTCGCGGTCGAGCGCCACGAAGCAGACCGGCACGAGCCGCGGTTCACCATCGCCGTCGACGGTGGCGAGCACGGCGGTCCGAGCCTCCGCGAGGAGTCGCGCCGCTCGGTCCCACCTGTCGGGCCGCACGGTCAGGCCGGTGCCGCGGTCGGAGCCGGCGCGGCCGAGGCCGCCTCGAGGTCGAACCGCCGGAGGCTCGGCACCAGGAAGGACACCAGCCCGACGATGCCCAGGGTCAGGACCCCGCCTCCGACGACCGTCGGGACGGCGCCGAACAGGTGGGCGGCGAAACCGCTCTCGAACGCGCCGAGCTCGTTCGAGGCGCCGATGAAGACCCAGTTCACGGCAGCCACGCGACCCCGGATCGCCTCGGGTGACAGGACCCGAAGGATGGTGCTCCGGATGATCATGCTCATCCCGTCGGTCACGCCGCTCATGAACAGTGCGCACAACGAGATCAGCATGCTGGTGGACCAGCCGAACACGATCATGCTGACGCCGAATCCCGCCACGCAGAGCAACAGGCTCCGGCCGGCATGGCGCCCGGGTGGTCGACGCGTGGCCACCAGCATCACCGTCAGCGCCCCGACCGACGGCGCCGTCCGGAGGATCCCGAGCCCGACCGGCCCGACATGGAGGATGTCGCTGGCGAACAGAGGCAGCAGGGCGATCGCGCCGCCGAAGAACACCGCGAACAGGTCGAGCGCCATCGACCCGAGGAGCGCGGGCGTCCGCATCACGTAGCGGACCCCGCCGAGGAGACTCTGGATGAGCGCCTCGCCACGCGCCGGAGGCGGGACAGGCTTGCGCGCGATGAGCGTGACCGAGACGGTCGAGATCGCCAGGAGCAGGGCGATCGCGCCGTACGTGGCGGCGACGCCGAGCAACGCGATCGCGATGCCGCCCGCCGCGGGACCCAGGATCGACCCCGCCTGCGACACGCTGCTGGTCCAGGACACGCCGCGGGCCGCCTGCTCGAGTGGGATGACCTGCGCTTCGAACGCCGACAGGGCGGGTCGTTCGAAGCCGCTGGCGACGCCGGTCGCGAACACCACGGCGAGGATCGCCGCGAGCGAGATCCCGGCCGTCCCCGACGACAGCGCGGCCATCACGAGGGCACACGCGGTCACCCCGACGCTGGTCACGATGACGATCGAGCGCCGGTCGCGGCGATCGGCGAAGTAGCCGCCGAACAGGACGAGCGACAGCGCCGGGATCGCCTCGACCAGGCCGAGCCAGCCGAGCGCCAGGGGGTCGCGGGTGATGTCGTACGTCTGGTACGCGACGACGATGGCGAACGCGCTCATCGCCAGCGAGTTGGTCAGGCGCGCCCCGAGGAGAGCGCGGAACTCGCGCGACGCGAGGAGCGACCGGCCGTCGGCGGTCGTGCCCTCGGCGGGGACGGGTGCCGTCGGACTCAAGCCCTGCGGTCGGGGTCGGGCAGGAGGATGTCGTCGATCGCCCGGACCAGGTCCCAGTAGCTGGCGATGAACGAGCGGAGCGTGCGGACCGTCGCGCCGTACGTATCGAACTCGGCATCGGTCAGGCCGTCCGGCTCGTAGGCCCGGTTGAAGTCCGGGATCCGTGCCCGGAGCTCGGCGACGAACGCGGCCGGGACAGGATCGGTGAAGCGGGGCCGGACCTCGACGGACGACGCGTTGAACCGACGTTGCCACTGGTAGGGCATCGTGAGGGTGACGTCGCCGCCGATGAGCTCGGACCAATGGAGGTGGTGGCGATAGGCCGCCGCAAGGAGGCGCGTGCGGTAACCGCGTTGGCCGTAGATCGCGGCCGCCTTCTTGAACACGGCGAGCCCGGCCCAGTTCGGTGCCGCCGGATCGACGGTGATGTCGTCGCGCTCGCACACGGCCTTCATCCAGTCGTCGAGCCGGCCGATCATCAGCGTGCAGACCGGGCTCATCCGAGTGATGTCGAGGCCATCGGCTTCCCGCCGGTCCAGGCCTCGCTCGACCGCCGCGCCCACGGCCAGGGCCTGGGGCAGGGTGAACGAGACGGTGGCGTTGATCGAGACCCCGTGGTAGGTCGCCTCCTCGATCGCGGCGATGCCCGCGCTCGTCGCGGGGAACTTCACCTGCATGTTCGGGGCGAGAGCGGCGAACAGGCGGCCCTGCTCGAGCATCCGGTCGGCGTCGGCATGATGGGTGGGGTTCGTCTGGATCGACAATCGGCCCTTGCGCCCCGCCTCGCGGACGAAGATCGGCTCGAGCAGCGCCGCGGCGCCGGCCGCCATCTCCTCGATCACCTGCCAGGTGACCTCGACGTCCGTCGCGGTCCGCTGGGCGGCTCCGATGGCACGGATCCGCGGCCGCCACGTGTCGAACTCCTTGCGCAGGACCTCCAGGACGATGCTCGGGTTGGACGTCGCTCCGACCGCGCCGTTGGCGATCGCGTACTCGAGCTCGGCGGTCGCACACGAGTCGTTCCAGTACTCGGTCGGGGTGGTCCTGGCCATCATCGCCAGCGGCGTTTCGAGCGCGACGTTCATCGGGCTCCTTTCGAAGGTACGTTCGGGTCCCAGTCCATCAGCCAGACGTGATCCGGGTCGACGGTGAAATGCCACAGCCGGGTCGGCCCGGCCATCACGTTGAGGTAGTAGCAGTCGTAGCCGGCCGGCGCACCGACCGTGTGATACCCCCGTGGGACGAGGACGACGTCCCCGTCGGCCGGCGTCATCGCCGCGTCGAGCGACCGATCCCCCGTGTACACCCGGGTGAAGGCGAACCCCTCGGGACGGGCGAATCGATAGTAGTAGAGCTCCTCGAGCTGACTCTCGCGTGGCTGATCCTCGGTATCGTGCTTGTGTGGCGGGTAGCTCGACCAGTTACCGCCCGGGGTGAGCACCTCGAACAAGATCAGCCGACCGGCGGCGGCATCGGGCGCGAGCAGGTGGCGGACGGTCCGCTCGGTCTGCCCGGCTCCCCGGGTCTCGATCCGGATCGAGTCGGCCTCGATCAGCCGAGTGTCGTGTCGGTCGCCACCACGGGCCGCCCCGATCGCGATCGCGGCGGGCCCGCGAGCGGTCACCGCGAGGTCTTCGCCGGGGGTGAGGAGGACGACCGGGGGAGCGACGGGGTCGAACACCGACGACCGGCTGCCGACCTGGCCGTACGTCCGCGCTCCGGCCCGGACGTCGACCGTGCCCTCGAGCACGATGAGCGCCACCTCGCGATCGTCGGCTCCCCGCCGCACGCTCGCTCCGTCGGCCAGAGTGTGTGCCGCGAACTCCACCCAGCGCCAGCCCGCGCCCCCGAGATCGGCCGGTTCGCGCGACGGCTCGATCCGGACCGTCGATCCGTCCGGGCCGGGCCGAGCAGCCGGGCGATGGAGCTCCTGCGTCACGGCCGGGGAGCGCCGACGGCCGGTGGTGTCCTGGTTCCCATGGGTCCTCCGTGGAGCTTGGGCTTTGGCCTCGGCTTGTGCTTGGGCTCGGCCTGGGCTTGGTGACGCCGCGGGCCGGAGCCGGTCAGTCCCGTAGCATCTCACGCAGGACCTGGAGCAGTCCGGCGGCGAGTCCATACGGGTCATCCGATTCCCAGTGCGGCGGGCTGTACAGCTCGTTGTCCCACCAGCCGTCGAACCCGGTGGCCCGGACCGCGTCGACCCATTCCCGGAGCGGGATCTCGCCTTCGCCGGGCCACACGCAGCGGGACCGCTGATCGGGTCCGGGCGAGCCGGCAGGCCCGAGCGAATCCGAGAAGTCAACGCCGAAGATCATCCGGCGGTCGAGACGCGCGACGCTCTCCGGGGTGGCTCCGCGCTGCCACAGGTGCCAGAAGTCGAGCACCAGCCCGACGTTATCGCGCTCCGCCTCATCGATGACCTCGACCGCCTGGGCCAGGCTCGATAGGGGCGTCCAGGCCACCGGCTCGAGGTAGTAGCGCAGATCGTGCGGGGCGCCGAGATCGGCCACCGATCGGATCGCGCTGGCCGTGACCCGTCGCAGCTCCACCGGGGGGAGCTCAGCAGGCCCGCTGTATGGACCTCCGGGCGAGACCGGACCCGTCAGGAGTTGCACGTACGACGCACCGATGTCCACGGCGAGCTCGCTCAGCGCCGTGGCCTCGCCGAGCATGGCTGCCCGTTCGTCCGGTCGCCAGCGTTCGACATCGGGCAGGGCGCCGAGGTTCACGGGTCCAAGGCCGGCGAGGGCGGCACGCAGACCGGCCGGGTCGAAGCCCTGGGCCAGGTAACGCCTGACGTGCTCCTCGCGCAGGAAGATCCCGTCCCACCCGGACTCCTTGGCCACGCGGATCTGCATCAGCGCCGGGAGGTGCATCGTCGAGTTGGAGTTGTAGACGAGTCGCATCAGATCACCGCGGCTGGATCAGCCGGTCCGGCTCGTTCCAGCGGCCTGGCGACCCGCTCGGCCATCTCGCGGCAGCGTTCCAGGTCCGGACGACACACCTGGCTGGCGATCCGCTCCTGCTCCCGGGCGTCCGCCACGAGCGCGGCGCCCCAGATCCCGCGCCCGGCGAGGAAGCCGGCGGCGCCGGCCGTCCCGGCCAACCGGATCTGCTCGACGAAGGTCGTCACGCCGGCGCCGGCTCCGAGCAGGACCCACGGGGTATCCGAACATGCCTCCGCCAGGGCCCGGCACGCGTCGAGCGCCTCCGACTCGGAAGTCGCCTCGAGGTCCTGGACGGGGAACGGCAG
Source organism: Chloroflexota bacterium (assembly GCA_017881905.1). Lineage (GTDB taxonomy): Bacteria > Chloroflexota > Limnocylindria > Limnocylindrales > CSP1-4 > Chersky-267. Next base: position 1,954 of record JADGQI010000155.1, on the reverse strand, counting down.
TTTGAGCAGGTCCGCGCCCAGTGGCTGTAGCCGTGCCACCGCGTCGAGCAGGCACCGCTGGTATCCATCCGCAAAGGCCGTAGCGGTCTCCGACGGCCGTCGGTAGACGATCGGCTCGATGATCAGGGGCAGCCCGACCTCGTGGCAGGCGGCCGCCGTCGAGGCGACGAGGGCCTCCTGGCGGGCGGCTGAGGCCGGCTCGTCCGCCCGGAACGGGAGCAGCAGCTTGCAGGCGTCGGCCCCGTAACGCAGCGCGACAGCCGGCGAGAAGTCCTCCAGGAGCGTGGTCGCGGACCCATCTCCGATGGTCTCGTAGCCCTGCGCCTCGAGCGGCATGATCAGGGCGACCGACGGCGGGACGGCTCCCGCCTCGAGCGCGAGTCCCCCGAATTCCTCGTCGAGCATGACGGCCGTGGCGGACGGCGCCAGGGCGCGGGTGAGGCGAAGCTTGAGCATCCGCAGATCCGATGTGCCGATCCCCGTCCGTCCCAGTCGCTCGATCATCACCCGGAGGCTGTCCCGATGATCGATGGCGATCCCGGCGATGACGCCCCGCGAACCCCCGAGGCGGAGGAGCCGCCGGCGCCGACCCACCGATGCGGCGACGTCGTCCGGTGCCACCGTCGGCGGACGGGATCGATCGCCGGGAGCGGTCGGCTCCGGCATCACGGGCGAACCAGGGGCAGGCGAGGATCCGGCGCCATCCCGGGCCACAGCGACCGGACCCAGGCGAGGTCGGGGTCGTCCGTGTTGGCCATGGTGCGCCGGTCGCCGGCCAGCGCGTTCAGGTAGTAGGCGTCGTAGCCCTGCGTCGACGCGAACGGGTGGTAACCCTGATCGACGATCACCAGGTCGCCGTGGCGGACCGGCATCAGCCGGTCGCGGGAGCCGTCACGGTGGTAGACGCGCTGGATGGCCCAGCCCTCCGGGCGAGAGAATTGGTAGAAGTACGTCTCCTCGAGGACCGCCTCTCGCGGCGGATCGTCCACGTCGTGCTTGTGGGGCGGCCAGCCGGACCAGTTGCCCGACGGGGTGAACACCTCGCAGATCAGCAGTCGGTCCGCCGGGAAGCCCGGCATCATGATGTTGTTGACCTGGCGGGTGGCGTTGCCGGCGCCGCGGATCTCGATCTCGACGTCGTCCGGGCGGACGACGATCGGCTCCGTGCTGACGCCATCGCGACCGGTGAGGGGCGCCTGGGCGACGGCGACCACGGCCCGCCGCCCGGGGATCGGCCGGCCGATGATGCGAGCGGTCGTCCCGGCTGGGATGTAGGCGCTCCAGGGCATGCCTTCGAACACGGATGGCCGACCGGCGAGCTCAAGGCTGGGACCGTCATCGAGCCCGATCTCGACGCCTCCGCCGGAGATGGTGACGATCGCGGCCTCCTGGTCGGGACGATCGAGCAGGACGGCCTCGCCTTCGGCGAGCGCGAACGCCCGGAACGACAGATACCGCCAGCCGGACCGTTCCGGGTCCGTCGCCACGACCCCGTCGACGTCCGGGCGGATATGGAGTGACTCGGGTGGAAGGCGGAGCGGCAGCTTGGCCGGATGGATGGTGATCTCGGGCGGTCGATCGGCGGCCGTCACGGGATCGCCCCCTGGGGTCCGGCCCCGACGCGCGCCAGGAGCTGGTCGATCTCGTCCGGAGCGGGCATCGCCGTGCTGCACATCAGCCGCGTCGCGACGATCGCACCGGCGGCGTTGCCGCGTTCGACCGCTTGCTCCGGATCGAGGCCCCGGAGCAGGCCGGCCGCGAACGCGGCCGTGAGCGCATCGCCGGCACCGATCCCGCAGACGACCCCGACGGCGATCCCGGGCCACGAGCGCCGCCCGGCGGCGGTCACCAGCGAGACGCCGTCCGGGCCGTGCTTCAGTACCACGAGGGCCGGACTCCGGTCCGGGGAGACGGCGGGGCGCAGGCCGACCGCCTCGAATTCACTGTCGCTCCC
>JADGQI010000154.1 GCA_017881905.1 Chloroflexota bacterium | reverse complement strand
TAGACGATGGTGTAGATCCACACCTGTGACATCGGCGCGCTCCTCGACTAGGTGCCGGAGGCGCCGGGGGCGCCTTCGGACCCGGCCTTCGCGGCCGCAGGCTTCTTCCGGAACATCTGGAGCATCCGGTCGGTCACGACGTATCCGCCCACGACGTTGGCAGCTCCGAACACCATCGCGATGAACGCGAGCAGGTAGCTCAACGGGTTGTCCGCCTCGGCGGCGATGAGCATGCCGCCGACCAGGACGATCCCGTGGATCGAGTTGGCGCCCGACATCAGCGGGGTGTGGAGGGTGGCAGGGACCTTGGCGATGACCTCGAACCCGACGAGGATCGCCAGCAGGAAGATCGCCAGCGAGTTGAGCAGTTCCGGGCTCACGCGACACCTCCGGCGGCCGGGGCCGCGGGCTCGAGGAGCTTCTTGGTCGCCGACTGGACGACCGCACCACCGTGGGTGATGACCGTCCCGGCCGTGATCTCCTCATCGAAGTCGTAGCTCATCGCGCCGTCCTTCACGAAGTGGAGGAGCAACGCCGAGATGTTCCGGGCATAGAACGCCGAAGCGCCGGCCGGCATGGTGGCCGGGAGGTTGTCCGGCGCGATGATCGTCACTCCGTCGTCGGTGACGATCGTTTCGCCGACCTTGCTCAGCTCGACGTTCCCGCCGAGGGCGGACGCCGCCATGTCGACGATGACCGATCCGGGCTTCATCCCGGCGATGGCCGTCGCGGTGACGAGCAGCGGCGGTCGCCGTCCCGGGACCTGGGCCGTGGTGATGATCACGTCCATCGTCGCGATGTGCCCGTTCAGCTCGGCCTGTTGGGCCGCCTGCTCCTCGGGTGTCAGCTGGCGGGCGTAGCCGCCTTCGCCGGAGGCGTCGGCCACCGACTTCAGGACGATGAACGTCGCCCCGAGCGATTCGGCCTGCTCCTTCGTCTCCGACCGGACGTCGTAGGCCTTGACGACCGAGCCCAGTCGCCGCGCGGTCCCGATCGCCTGGAGGCCGGCGACGCCGATCCCGAGGATGAGCACATTGGCCGGCTTGGCGGTCCCCGCGGCCGTCGTCAGCAAGGGGAAGTAGCGGCCGTAGGCGTTGGCCGCGATCAGGACCGCCTTGTAGCCGCCGACATTCGCCTGCGAGCTGAGGGCGTCCATCGACTGCGCGCGCGACAGGGTCCGGGGCAGCGCATCGAGGCTGATCGCCGTGACCCCCTTCGCGGCGAGGCTCGCCGCCAGCTGCGGATCGATCAACGGCGCCAGGAACCCGATGACGGCCTGGCCCGACCGGAGCCTGGCGACCTCATCCGCGGACGGCTTCTGGACGCGCAGGACGACATCGGCGCCGCCGTACAGGTCGGCGGTCGAGACGATCCTCGCGCCGGCATCGACGTAGGCGGCATCGGGGATCGCCGCGCCGGCACCAGCGTCGGTCTCGACGAGGATCTCCAACCCGGCAGCGGTCAGCTTGCCGAGCGTTTCGGGTACCAGGGCGACGCGCCGTTCACCGGCCGCGGTCTCCCGGGCGACGCCGACCTTCATGGGCACCACCTGTGGGATCTGGGGGGTTCGGGATATCGAGGTGAAGGATACCCGAGGCGACCGGCCGGTCGTGCGGGGGAAGGGCAGCGCGATCGGAGCCGATCCGGTCGCCGTCCGGGTGTGCCGGCGTGCGGATCGTGGCCGGAGGCCGGCTCGGCTACGATGCCTCCATGACCAAGATCGGTTACGCGGCGATGCTCGAGCAGTTCCACCCGACGGAGCTCCTCGATCTGTGCTCCCGGGCGGAGGACGCCGGATTCAGCGCGGGCTTCATGGTCAGCGAGCACTTCCACCCGTGGACGCCGCAGCAGGGCCAGAGCGCCTTCGCCTGGAGCTTCATGGGCGCCCTCGGCCAGCGGACCACGCTCCCGTTCGGAACAGCCGTCACCTGCCCCGGGTTCCGCTACCACCCGGCGGTGATCGCCCATGCCGCGGCGACCCTCGGGGCGATGTATCCGGGCAGGTTCTGGCTCGGCCTGGGAGCCGGCGAGGCCCTCAACGAGCACGTCGTGGGCGGCGAGTGGCCGGAGATCGGCGTCCGCAGCTCGATGTTGTTCGAGGCCATCGAGATCATCAACAAGCTCTTCACCGGTGCGGTCGTCCGCCATCGCGGCGAGCACTTCAAGCTCGAGAGCGCCCGGCTCTACACCCGACCCGAGGAGGCGGTCAAGGTCTACGTCGCGACCGCCGGCCCGGTCAACGCCAAGCGGACCGGCCGGCTGGCCGACGGCATGATCACGGTCGGGGCGGCCGACGACAAGATCGGGATGCTGTGGGGGAAGTTCGACGAAGGCGCGCGCGAGGCGGGCAAGGATCCCGTCGGGATGCCCAAGCTCCTTCAGATCCACATCAGCTGGGCGCCGACCGACGACGAGGCGATCGCCAACGCGATGCGGGAGTGGCCGAACGGCGGCATGTCCTTCCCCAAACAGGACATCAAGAACCCGGAGGACTTCGCGGCGATGGCCAGGTTGGTCCGACCCGAGGACTTCGTCGATCGTTGTCTCATGAGCGCCGACCTCGATTGGCACACCAAGCAGATCCAGCACTATGTCGACATGGGTTTCGACGAGGTCCACCTCCATAACGTCGGGCGGAATCAGGCGGAGTTCATCGACGTCTTCGGCCGCGAAGTCCTGCCTCGTCTGCGCCTCGGTTGACCCACCGGGCGGTGCATCGGAGCCACACGAATCCGGAACGGAGCGCGATTCGGTCGGCCAGGGTATGGGAGCCGGCGCGTCGGCACGCTAGGATGGACAGGTCGACGGCAAGGTCGCTCGACAGGGTGCCCATCGAAAGGATCGTTCGCTGACTCCGAAGCGCGTGGATCGCCGTCTTGTCGTCCTCGTCCTGGTGGCCGTTGGCTGCGTCGTAGCGTGCGGTCCGCAGGTCGTCACCCCGTCGCCCCCGAGCGGCGACCGGCCGGACGCACGGGCGCTTGGTTCGATCCCCCGACCCGGCCTGGCGACCGATCTCGGCACCGCGGGGCCGGGTGTGGACGGGGCCGGCGACTTCCTGTCGTTCACTTCCGAGCTGTCGCCCGAGTCGACGATGGCGGCGTATGCATCGCAACTCGTCGGCGCCGGCTTCCACGACGCCGGTCGGCTGGGAGCCTGGCGGGTCTTCACCGATCCTGCCCTGACGCTCTGGGTGCGGGTCGGATCGGGCGGCCCACCGACCAGCCTCATCGTGCGCGTGTCGCCGTCACGAGATGACGTCGCCGACGGCGTGCCACCGCGACCGGCGCTGTCGACCCAGGTCGACCCAGCTGGACCCGCCCCGACCATCGACGTCGGCGACGCCGGGCCGGCTCCGTCGGCTCGCCCGGCCACGGCCGTCCAGCGGCCGGATCCACCGCATGCGTCGCCCCGGAGCGGTGCCGTCGGCAGCGCCGGTGCGGGATCGGGCAGTCCGGCCGGATCCGGATCCGGTGGAACCAGTGGCGGCGGAGCCACCGGTGGGGGCGGGACGAGCGGCGGCGTGGGTACCGCGGCCAGTGGTGCGACCGGACCGGAGTCCGGGACCGGCATCCCGGGCGGGGGGAACGGCACCCGCCCATGACCGAGAGGCACCGTCTGCTCCTCGTCGATGACGACGTGCAGCTGACCCAGTTCCTTGGCGCCCGCCTCCGGCGCGACGGCTTCCAGGTCTCGGTCGCAGCCTCGGGGGCCGAGGCACTGGCGGCGATCGACGAATCGTGGCCGGACCTGGTCCTGCTCGACCTGACGATGCCCGGCTCGTCGGGCGAGGAAGTGGCCGCCGGGATCAAGAAGCGTGCCGACATCCCGATCGTCGTCCTGTCGGCCGTCGCGACGTCCCGGTCGAAGACGGAGCTCATCGAGCACTACGCGGAGGATTACGTCACCAAGCCGTTCGACTACCCGGAGCTCGTCGCGCGCCTGAACCGCGTCCTGCGCCGGCTGAACGAACGGATCCCGAGCGAGCTGCTCGAGCTCGGTCCGGACCTGTCGCTCGCACTGCGACGCCGCGAGGCGATCGTGGCCGGCCGGCCGGTGTCGTTGTCCCCGACCGAGACCCGGCTCCTCGCGACCCTGGCGGCGAACCTCGGCACCACGATCTCGACCGAACACCTGCTGGCGCGCGTCTGGAGCGACTCCGACGGCGCCGACCCTGCCTACGTCTGGGTGGCGATCCGTCGCCTGCGGCGCAAGATCGAAGTCGACCCCGACGAACCGCGACACCTCCTGACCGACCGGAACGGGGGCTATCGGCTGGTCGCGGCCGGCTGACCCCGGCATGGCGGACGGGCCGCGTGGGCGCGGCCGGGGCCTGACCTATCGGCGGCAGGTCATCCTGGTCCTGATCCTGGTGGCGGTCGTCCCGCTGGCGCTCTTCGGGTTCGCGGTCATCAAGTCGGTCGAGGAGGTGGTCGGCGACGAAGCCCTGACCCAGGCTCGGACGGCTGTCGGCGGTGTCGCCGCGGTGCTCGCCCGGGACGCCGCGGACCTCGACGAGCGGACCCAGAGCTACGCGACCTGGCCGATCCTTCAGGACGAGGTGGCCGGCCTGGACCTGGAGGCCATCCGTCGCGACGTGATCCAGTTCCAGGTCGACCGGGGCGAGGTCGATGCGATCGTCCTGATCGTGGGCGACCGACAGATCGCCGGTGGGCCGGGTGGGGCCACGGCCGCCCTGTCGACCCAGGCGAGAGGGGCGCTGGTCCGGTCCGTCATCCCGACCGGACCGGTCTACTCCGATCTCGGGGACGGGGTCTACCTGGTCGACTTCCAGCCCATCGACCTGACCGGTCGGACGGGGCCAGGGGCCGACGCCGGCCTGGGGAAGCCCGTCGGCCTGGCGTTCGCCCGTCGGCTCGATCCGTCGTTCGTCGTCGATGCCCGGCAGGTGACCGGGTTCGACGGGGCGGTCTTCGATCGGTCCGGTCGGCTCCGCGTGGCGAGCGACGAGACCGCCGCGAGCGCCTTCGCGCCAGATCTGCACCCGGCGGTCGCCGACCCGGCCGCCACCGCGGACCCTGCCGCCACCGCCGTCCCGGCCGCGGTCGCCGACCCTGCGGTCGCGGTGCGGTCCGGGTACGCCGGCGGTTCGATGTCGCTCACCGGCATCGACGGCCGGCCGGTCGGCTGGTACGTCGCGACGATGCGGATCGAGGGGCTCCGGACGGTGGGCAACCGGCTCATCCCGCTGCTCGCGGTCGGCCTGCTCCTGGCCGTCCTGGCGGCGGCGATCCTGGCGATCCTCCTCGGCCGCCGCCTGCGCCTGCGACTCGACGCGATCGGCGGGGGCCTGAGCGCGATGGCCGCCGGGGATCTCGCGGTCCGCCTGCCGGCCGACGATCGCGACGAGATCGGACGGTTGGCCAGCGCGCTCGATCGGATGGGCGTTACGCTCGAGCGGCGCGACCGGATCTTGCGCGCTGCGATCCGAGCGATCGCCGAGCTCACGCCGGACCTGGGGGTCGGTGCGGTCCACGCCCGCGGTGTGGCGGCGGCCGGCCGGATCTTCGAGCTGACCGAGGTCACGCTGGAGGATGCCGACGGCGTCGTGCTCGAGGCGACCGCCGGAGCGGCTCCCACCATCGGCAAGCGCACCGCGTCGGTCGCCGCCGGCCCCGCCGAGGACGCGCCGATCGCCCGCGGCCGGCTCGTCTCGGCGGCGCTCGGTCCGCTGGCGGACGATGAGGCGACCGCTCTGGCGGGGCCCCGACTCGCCGGTCGGCTCCCGGTCGGGCGCGACTGGTCGGAGGCAGATCAGTCCCTCCTCGATGTTTTCGCCAGGCTGCTCCGCGCCGCGATCGACGACGCCACCGTCCATGCTCGGACGCTCGACCGGGTCGATCGCCTCGGACGGCTGACCCGGCTTCAGGGCGACTTCCTGCGCGGCGTCAGCCACAATCTCCAGGCGCCGCTGACGAGCATCGCGGTGGTCGCGGACGAGCTGGCGACGGCGGACTCGACCGACGCCCACTCGCGCGAGGGCGTGCTCGTGATCCGGGAGCAGGCGGACCGACTGGCACGGCTCGTCGGGCAGCTGCTGACGCTATCCCGGCTCGAGGCGGGGACCCTCCGGGTCGAGGCCGAGCCGGTCGTGCCGACGCCCATCGTCCGGCGGGTCTGGTCGTCGCTCGGCTCCGACCGCCCGTTCGAGCTCGACGATCGGGCGGCCGGGATGGTCGCCGTCGCGGATCGGGCGGCCCTCGAACAGGTCGTCTGGATGCTTCTCGACAACGCCGTCAAATACGCTCCGGACGGGCCCATCGAGGTCGTCATCGAGCCGGCCGACGGCGACGAGCGGATCGCCGTCACGGTCTTCGACCACGGCCCCGGCATCCCGCCCGGTGAGCGCGCCCGCGTCTTCCGCCGGTTCGAGCGAGGCTCCACCAGCCAGGGTCTCGACGGGACCGGTCTCGGCCTCGACGTCGCTCGCGGGCTCGTCCGGGCGATGGGTGGATCCATCCGCTACGTACCCGCCCTGGGCGGCGGAGCCGGGTTCCGATTCACGGTCCCCGCGGAGCGTTCCGAGCGGCCGGTCTGACCATCGTCCGGGGGGTGCTCCCGGACCATCGGGCTGTGCAGGCGCGCACTTTCGTAATGAGGCGCGAAAGGTACCGCTTCCTAGGCTAGACGGTATCCAGTGGCGAAGGTTCTCAGGACCTCGTCATCCGTTCGAGCGATAGAGGCGGAGCACGCCGCGTGAAGCGACCATTCCGAGTACGCCGAGAGCGACACCAGCGAGGCCAGTCCCTGGTCGAGTTCGCCCTCGTCTTCCCGATCTTCTTCGTCCTGCTGATGGGGCTGATCGAGTTCGGCCTGGTGTTCAACGCGCTGCTGTCGATCAACTTCGCCAGCCGCGACGCTTCCCTGATCGCGGCTGAAGCCGGCAACGCCGTCGGCTCGGACTGCGTCATCCTCAAGAAGGTCGAGGACGCGATCAGCGCACCGGCGAGCACGTCGCGGGTCACCGAGGTCCGGATCTACAACGCGGACAAGAACGGCGCCCAGATCGGCGGCCAGGTCAACGTCTACGCCCGAACCGGCACGACCCCATGCACCTTGCCCAGCGGTGCCTGGACGGCTCCGTATTCGTTGACGACGGGCGGATACCTCGAGACGAACCGGTGCAACATCCAGGCCGGCTGCTCCGGCTCGGGTGGCGTCGACACGATCGGGGTCAAGATCACCTACCACTACACCTGGTTCACCCCGATGGGCTCGTTCATCGGGCTCGGGGCGACCGACTACACGATGGTCGAATCGAACGTCATGCGGATGGAGCCCATCCTGTGAGCCGCGTGCATCGATCGACCCGCCGCCGCGACGGCTCCCGGGGCCAGAGCCTCGTCGAGTTCTCGGTGGCCGTCCCGGTCTTCGTCATGATGCTGTTCGGGATGCTCGAGTTCGGGTTCGCCTTCAGCCACAACCTGACCCTCGAGTACGCGACCCGCGAGGGCGCCCGGACGGGCGCTGCGCTCGGCAAGGGCACCTCGACCGTGGCCTGCGCCGTCGACGCCTCAGGGACCTCCCCCGTCGACCAGCAGATCATCGCTGCCGCCCAGCGTGTCCTGACGTCACCCGGATCCCCGGTCGATGTCAGCCGGATCAGCCAGATCACGATCTATCAGGCGAACGCCTCGGGTGGCCAGGCCGGCCCGGTGAACGTCTGGGTGCCGGGCGCGGGCCCGACCGTCGACGGTGTGGCGCTCAAGTTCAAGCAGAGCAGCGTCAGCTGGAACGCGTGCTCCCGCGACAACGGCTCGACCCCCGACTCGATCGGGATCGGGCTGACCTACAGCTATCGACTGATCAGTCCACTGGGGGTCTTCCTCGGGATGGTCGGCACCCCTCAGTTCTCGATGTCTGACCGGACCATCATGGCGCTCAACCCGAGCTAGGAGAACGATCGAAATGGGTCGATCGACCCTGGCCGGCAAGACCGCCGCCGCCGCCCGCCATCGGATGGCTGCGCGTGGCCAGATGCTCGTGCTGTTTGCCGTGTCGATCTTCGTCCTGACCGGGATCACCGCGATCGTCGTCGACGTCAGCTGGTACTGGGCGAACAGCCTGCGCGTCCAGCGCGCCGCCGACGCCGCCGCCCTGGCCGGCGTGGTCTGGCTGC
>JADGQI010000153.1 GCA_017881905.1 Chloroflexota bacterium | reverse complement strand
CGCGGCACCGTCAGCCGCAAACGTGGCCTGTCGCTCGGTCTCCTGTCGCAGGAGGCGCATTTCGACACGGCGTTCATGGCCTCGCCCGACCTCCGGACCGCCGTCCGGACGGGCGCGGCGCACCTCGACGTCATCGCCGCCGAGCTGGCCGAGCTCGAACGCCTCCACCGGGTCACCGACCCGGTCTATGCGGACCTGCAGCATCGGTTCGAGGTCCTGGGCGGATACACCCTCGATCAGCGCGTCGACTCGACCCTGTCCGGGCTCGGCTTCGTCCGCGACGAGTGGACGAAGGCACCGGCGGCGCTGTCGGGTGGCGAGCAGACCCGGGCCGCGCTGGCGCGGCTGGTGATCGCCGACCCGGATCTGCTGATGCTCGACGAGCCGACCAACCACCTCGACCTCGATGCGCTCGAGTGGCTCGAGGATCACCTCCGCCGTCGGTCCGGTTCGCTCGTCGTCGCGAGCCACGACCGGGCGTTCCTCGACGCCACGGTCACCCGCGTCTGGGAGCTCCGCGACCGTCGGCTGACCGTCTTCCGCGGGGACTACAGCCAGTACCACCGACAACGCGAGGAGCGCGACGCCCGGCTCGACAAGGACGTCGACAGCCAGGCCGATTCGATCGCCCGCGAGCGCGAGCTCGTCCAGCGCTACCGCAGTCACCGGAAGTTCGCCAAGATGCATGAGCACGAGGCGCGGCTCGAGCGACTGCTGGCCGATCGGGTCGAGGCGCCGAAGTCCACCAAGCGGCTGAAGCTGGCCACGACCGCCCTCGGCGGCGCGGCGCCGTCGCGCTCGGGCGAGATCGTCGTCCGGATCGAGGACCTGGCGATCGGCTACCTGCCGCAGCTACGGCGCGAGGCCGTCGCCGCCGACGAGCCGCTGCTGGTCTGCACCATCCCGTTCCTGGCTGCCCAGCGCGGCGAGCGGATCGGGATCGTCGGGCCGAATGGCGCCGGGAAGACGACCCTGCTGCGGACCGTCGCCGGCGACCTGCCGCCGCTCGATGGACAGCTGATCCTCGGGGGCGGCGTGTCGATCGGCTACCTCGCCCAGCTCCGCGGGGCGGCGATCCCGGGCGCGACGGTCCTCGACGCCGTCCTCGAGGCGATGCCGATCACCCAGGGCGAAGCGCGCGGCTACCTGGCCCGGTTCCTGTTCCGCGGGGACGACGCGTTCAAGGAGGTCCGCACCCTCTCCGGTGGGGAGCGGTCGCGCCTCGAGCTGGCCCTGCTCGGGATCATGCCGTCCAACCTGCTCCTGCTCGACGAGCCGACCAACCACCTGGACATCCCCGCCCGCGAGGCGATTGAGACGTTCATGCGCGAGACGCCCGCGACGCTGATCGTGGTCAGCCACGACCGGCGTCTGCTCGAGACCGTGTGCGACAGATTGTGGGTGGTAGATGGGGGATCGGCTGCCCCCTTCGACGGCGGCTATCGCGCCTGGCGGACCGCGGTGTCGGCCGGCTGGACGGTCGCCACCGCGAACGAGGCCGAGGCTCGCCGGCTGCGGACGGGCGGACGTCCGGTCGCCGGCACGGTCACGACCGGGGGCGCGGCGGGTCTGCCGCCCACGGACGGTCGCCGTGCCCCTCGCCGGTCGTCGACCGACGCGAACGAACCGGCGGCGGCGCCCGGCCGAACGACGGTCGCCGTCGCCAAGCCGACTCGCGCGGCCGCTCGCCCCGCCAAGCTGTCGAAGGAGGCGTACCGACGCCAGAAGGCGGCGGTGGACGGCGAGCTCACGCGGCTCGGCCTGCGCAAGAACCACCTCGAGCTCGCGATGGGCGACCCGGCCGTCGCCGCCAACTTCGTCGAGCTCCGCCGGATCTCGAGCGAGCTGGCCGACATCTCGACCGCGCTCGAGGCGGCCGAGGAAGCCTGGCTCGAGCTCGAGGAGCGCGCTCCGTGACCCGCGTCTCGAGCGCGGGTCCGGTCCGGATCGGCCTCACCGGGCCGATCGGATGCGGCAAGTCGACGGTCGCCGACCGGCTGGTCGTCCGTGGCGCGCGGCTGATCGACGGCGACCGCCTCGCCCGCCGGGTGACCGAGCCCGGCGGACCGGCCCTGGCGGCGATCGTCGAACGGTTCGGGCCGGGCGTCCTCAGCATCGACGGGTCGCTCGACCGAGCCGCGCTGGGTCGTCGTGTCTTCGCCGATCCCGCGGACCTGCGGGATCTCGAGGCGATCACCCATCCGATCATCCGGCCCCTGGTCGTCGCGGCGCTCGAGGCGGCCGATCGGTCGTCGGCCCCGGCGGTCGTCCTCGAGGCGATCCGCCTGGTCGAGGGCGGGTACGTCGACCTGCTCGACGAGGTCTGGCTCGTCACCTGCGCTCCGGACGTGCAGCGTGAGCGACTCGCCAGCCGCGGCCTCGATCCGGCGGAGTCGGACCGACGCATCGCCGTCCAGTCCGGGCTCGTCGACCGGGTCCGAACCATCGCCGATCGGACCCTCGAGACGAGCGGGCGGCTCGAGGACACGATCGACGCGGTCGACCGGGCCTTCGACGCGGCGCTGGCCGCCCGCTCCAGGCCGACTGCCGATCGCTCCGGGCCGCGGGCCGGCTGACGACCGACCTGGATAGCAGCGGGGCGCGCCACCCGGCGTCCGCCAGACGTCAGGGCGTTGGCGACTTGGACGGACTCGGCGTCGGGGTGGGGGACGGGGACGGACTCGGCGTCGTCACCCGGCCGCCGGTCGGCAGGGTCTGCGGGATCGGCAGGCCGTAGCGCTGGATGAGCAGGTTGGTCGTCTCGCCCAGGCGTGAGGCGTCGACGGGCCGGGTGTCGTCGGGCGGTCGGAGCGCGAAGCTGAACGCCGCCGCGCCGCTGGCCTGGAGGTGGCTGATCTCCTCGGCGACCGCGGCCGGAACCTTCATGACGTAGAACGTCCCGGCCTTGGCCAGCACGACGAGGTCCTGGTAGGTCAGCTTGGTCGACTTGTCGGTGTAGTACTTGCCGGCCGCGGCGACGTCGTCCGGGATCGTGATCGTCGTCGTCACGAACACGTCGACGGTGTCACCGGCTCGGACGAGCCCGCCGACCGAACGGTCGTCGGGCACGGTCAGCGACACGGCCCGCCAGGCCTCGCTGTCGGGGCCGACCGTCTCGCCCGGCTGGAGGATCGAGAACTGCCCGCCTTGGGACTGCGAGGCGAGGAAGTTGGCGTAGACCGGCTGGCCCTCGAGGATCGTGACCCCGGGGATGAGCCCGATGACCTTGGTCGGGTCGGTGAACACGCCCTCCGCGTTGGTCGGGTCGATCGGCACATCCCGGACCGTCACGTCGCTCGCCTCGATGGGCTTGCGGGCCGGGATCTGCTTGGTCGCCACGACGATCGCCGCGGTCGCACCCGAGCTGGCGGCCTGCTGCTGGGCCTGGCTGATCAGGTAGAACGCCGCGCCGCCCGCGATGACCGCCAGGATGAGGCCGACCACGATGACGAACTTGCCGCGCCCACGGCCATCGTTGTACTCCATCTCCATTCGGTCGAGGATCCTCCGCGGTCGTCAGCGCTGGGGTCGGGTGGGCCGCTCGATCATCGCGACCCGCGCGGGTCCGTCCCACGCCTCGGAAGTACGGGTCGAACCCACCGTTGGGTCGGGGGCGAGCCTACGGTCACGGCAGGACGAGGTGGACCGGGTTGCCCCGGATCGACACCTGCCAGGTGGTCGTATCGGTCGTGGTGCTGTCGAACGAGTAGCGGATCTTCCACCACCCGCCCAGCGTCCCGGCGGGCTCACCGGGCGGGAGCGGCGCAGTGTACGTCTTGGGCAGCGGGATGGTCAGGGTGACCCACGAGTTGTTGTACTGCCCCACCCCGGCGATGGTCGTCTTGAGCGACGTGACATTCGAGCCGCTCTTGGAGCCGGACGCATTGGAATCGGCCGTGTAGCTGAAGGTGGCCGGGGTGTACCCGGTCGCCGTCGGTTTGAGGACCTCGATGCTCGAGTTCCCGGATGCGTCGCCCGGGTCGAACAGCTGGACGACCATCGTCTTGCCGGCGTGGACGGCCTCGATCCGACCGAGGTAGAACAGCGTCGTCCCGTTGGCCACGTTGGCGTAGATCACCATCTTGCCCAGGCCGTAGACGTACGCCTTGTAGACCGGATCCGAGCTGACCGCGCGGAGCGCCCACATGTTCTCGGCGCTGGTGCCCTTCTGGTCGTTGACGTTGACCGGGTTCGTCGTCGTGACCTGGAGGCGGTAGGTCCCGGGCGTCGTTACGGTCGTCAGCGTCCACCACTGGTCGTGATACGGATCGCTGGTGCAGTCCGGCAGGGCGAAGAAGCTCGCCCCGGGCCAGCTGGCATTCGTGTCCCGGAGCGCCGCGCTCTTGTCCACCTGGCGGTCGCCCTCGAACAGCGTCCCGCTCGACGCGACCACGACATCGTCCGAGTAGTCGAGCGGCGTGGAGGCCGGATCCGACCAGAGCGTGTAGTAGGTCGACACGGCCGGCCACCCGCCCAGGTTCCAGGGGATCCAGTGGTCGCCCGTGCCCTTCTTGTCGTCGACGGCGCAGAACGTCGGGTCGTACAGGTCGATGTTCGTGGAGCCGGCGCCGGCCGGGACGTCGATGGCGTACTGGTAGCCGTTCGGGTCGTACTGGTTGTTCTGGGTCGGGCTCGGGTTGTAGTAGGTGCCGTAGGCGTCGCCCGCCGAGCGGTTCGTGCCCTGCGCCTCACCCGCCGCCCAGAAGAAGCCAGAGTTGTCGCCGTAGGTCGAGAGCGGGCTGCCCATCGGGACCGGCAGGGTGTACTCGGCGGTGGCGACCCGGGTGACGCGGACGGTCGACACGCCGATGATCCGCAGGAAATACGTCTGGGCGTTGACCGACACGGTCACGTCCAGCCGCCGGTTCGACTCGAGGTTGATCGCCGGGGTGACGGTCGCCCCGGTCGCCACCGAGTAGCCGTTCTTGGCCGCCTCGGCCTGGGCCTTGCTCGACGCCGTCGGGAAGTCGCCCGGCATGTACGGCACGCCGGCAAGCGCGGCGGCCTCGGCGGCGTGCTGGGCGTGGAGCGACGAGTTCCACAGGTTGCCGACGTCCACGACGATGGCCAGGACGCCGAAGAGGAGGCCGGTCGACAGCGCGAACATCACGAGGATCTGGCCGCCCCGGACGGCCGTCCGCCTTGTCGTCGGCGGGTGCGGATCGAAGGGGCGAATCGGCGGTCGTTCGTCGCGCCTCGGATCCCGACCGGTCACGGCGTCGGCTCGAGGTGCATGACCGTGGCGTCGGTCATCGGGATCGTGGTGTAGGGCGGCATGCTGCCGAAGAACAGGCCGAGCAGGTTGCCGAGCGGGGTCGTCGGGTGGAAGTCGTAGCGGACGCGGACGCCGATCGAATCGCCGTTGAGGCCGACGACCCGGCTCGTCGCCGGCCAGCCGGCCGTCCCGATCAGGTTCCCGAAGCGGTCGTACCGGTCGATGGCCGTGCCGACGGGCTTGCCGTCGGCACCCGCCTTGAAGATCTCGATGTAGTTGATGTTCTCGACGAGGATCGGATCGGTCAGCCCGCGCTGGACCGCCGCCAGGATGATCGGGTCGACCGTGTCCGGGTAGGAGCCGCCGTTGCCGAGGGTCGCCCCGACGCGAGCGCCCTCGCGGACGGCATAGGCCATCGCCGTCCGATGGTCGTAGGCCGCGCCGAACTCCAGCATGCCCATCAGGATCATCAGGAAGACGGGCAGGATGAGTGTGAACTCCACGAGCGCCTGGCCACGCGAGCGCGATCTCCCCGCCCGGCGTCGTCGGGCAGACGGTCGGTGGAGCGAGGACGTCATTGCTTGGGCTCCATCCGGAGGGTCGCCCCGTCCGAGACCCCCCACGTCCGCCCGGATCCGATCGGGGTGATGCCGGCATACAGGTAGGCGATCCGGACACCGACGACGTCGAGACCCTCGGCCAGCGAGTCGTGTCGATCGGCCTGCGGATAGCCCTCGGTGCCGACCAGCGAGTACGGCTCGTCCTCGGAACCCGGGCAGTCGAGGACGCCGGTGCGCACGTACACGTTCGAGATCCCGGGGATGGGGTCGCCGTTCGCGTCGGACTTGTAGATCTGGACCGAGGTCACCCGGGACTTGTCGATCGGGGCCGTGAGCGCGCGCTCGACCGCCTTGAGGATCGAGCAGTCGGCGCCGTCGACGCCACCGGCCTGCGCGGCGGCGCTGACGCCCTGCCGGGAGGCGTACTGCACGGTCAGGATGTTGTTGTACAGGAAGCCGAACTCGAGCACGCCCATCATCAGCAGGACGAAGATCGGCAGCGTCAGGGCGAACTCGACCAGGCCCTGCCCGGCCTCGGCCGGACGCCCGCTGAGCCGGCGGCGGCGAACGTCGCGCACCATCCCTGACCCGTTCCTCTCCACCTCGACCGACGGGGAGTCTCAAGTCCGCGCGCACTCCGACCGGGCCGTGGTCCGAGGATGACAGCGGGCCATCCGGAGCCGAGAGGGCGATTCGTCCCGAGCGTGTCGCGCGTTCGTACGGGAGTGGCGCCGACGCACCGCCCCGAACGTCCGAAACGAGGTTCGGTCAGGGGAGAACGCCCGTTCGGTTTGCCTGCTGCCGTGCTATCCTTCCGAGATGCCCGAGTTCAAGATGGTCGCCGACTTCCAGCCGACCGGAGACCAGCCCGCGGCGATCGAGCGCCTCGTCGACGGCCTGGCCAAGGGCCTCCGTCACCAGACCCTGCTCGGGGCGACCGGGACCGGCAAGACCGCCACGATCGCGTGGACGATCGCCCAGCACCAGCGGCCGACTCTCGTGCTCGCCCACAACAAGACCCTGGCGGCTCAGCTCTACGCCGAGTTCCGGGAGTTCTTCCCGGACAACGCCGTCGAGTACTTCGTGAGCTACTTCGACTACTACCAGCCCGAGGCCTACCTGCCGCGCTCCGACACGTACATCGAGAAGGACTCGAGCCGGAACGACGAGATCGACAAGCTCCGCCATGCGGCGACCCACGCGCTGTTCGAGCGTCGGGACGTCATCATCGTGGCCAGCGTCAGCTGCATCTACGGGCTCGGCGCGCCGGTCGACTACGGGGCGACCGTCCTCCGGCTGCGCAAGGGCGGCAAATATCGGCGCGACGCGGTCCTCCGCCATCTGGTCGATCTGCAGTACCAGCGCAACGACCAGGCGCTCCAGCGCGCGCGATTCCGCGTACGCGGCGACACGCTCGAGATCGGACCGGCGTCGGACGACCGGATCGTCCGGGTCGAGTTCTTCGGCGACGAGGTCGAGCGCATCACCGAGGTCGATCCGCTCACGGGCGAGCTGCTGGCCGAGCGGAACGACCTCAACGTCTATCCCGCGACCCACTTCGTCACGCCGGCCGACAAGCTCGGTGAGGCGCTCGTCGACATCGAAGCGGAGATGGAGCTCCGGGTCGGCGAGATGGAGGCGCAGGGCCGGATCCTCGAGGCCGCCCGACTCCGCCAGCGGACGACCTTCGACCTCGAGATGATGCGCGAGCTCGGCTACTGCTCCGGCGT
Source organism: Chloroflexota bacterium (assembly GCA_017881905.1). Taxonomy (GTDB): domain Bacteria; phylum Chloroflexota; class Limnocylindria; order Limnocylindrales; family CSP1-4; genus Chersky-267. The sequence continues at coordinate 812 of JADGQI010000153.1, read as the reverse complement.
CGAGAACTACAGCCGCCATCTCGCCCGGCGCGAGCCGGGATCGCGCCCGTGGACCCTCCTCGACTACTTCCCGCCGGACTGGCTGCTCGTCGTCGACGAGAGTCACATGTCGATCCCGCAGGTGGTCGGCATGTACAAGAACGATCGGACCCGCAAGGAGATCCTGGTCGACTTCGGGTTCCGCCTGCCGTCGGCGCTCGACAACCGCCCGCTGACGTTCGAGGAGTTCGAGGCCACGGTCCGCCAGGCCGTCTACATGAGCGCTACGCCCGGCCCGTACGAGCTCGAACGGAGCGAACGGGTCGTCGAGCAGCTCATCCGGCCGACCGGCGTCGTCGACCCGCAGATCTCCGTCCGCCCGACCGAGGGCCAGATCGACGACCTCCTCGAGGAGATCCGGGGACGGGTCGAGCGCGGCGAGCGATCGATCGTCACGACGTTGACCAAGAAGATGGCCGAGGACCTGGCCGACTACCTCCACGAGCTCGGGGTCAAGGTCCAGTACCTCCACAGCGAGGTGGACACCCTGGAGCGGGTGTCGATCCTGCGCGACCTGCGGCTCGGCGTCTTCGACGTCCTGGTCGGGATCAACCTGCTGCGCGAGGGGATCGACCTGCCTGAGGTCACTCTGGGCGCGATCATCGATGCCGACAAGGAAGGGTTCCTGCGGAGCGCCTGGTCGCTCATCCAGATGATCGGACGGGCCGCCCGCAACATCGGCGGGGAAGTGGTGATGTACGCCGACCGGGTCACCGAGTCGATGCAGGCGGCGATCGACGAGACGAACCGTCGTCGAGCGATCCAGACCCGCT
>JADGQI010000152.1 GCA_017881905.1 Chloroflexota bacterium | reverse complement strand
CGCATCGCAGCTCCGGGCGAGCCGTCGAGTGAGGGCCGCGGCGCCATCGATGGACGTGTCGGGCAGGGTCACGACGAACCGACGCCCGCCCTCGACCGCGACCCGGTCATCCGCTCGGGTCCGTTCGTGGAGCAGACCGGCGATCACGGGTCCCAGGCGACCGACCGCACCGGGCTCGACGGTCGATCGCGACGGATCGCGACCGACGAACCAGATCGAGACCCGGCTGACGGGCAAAACGGGGGCGTCGGACCGTGGAGCCACGGGAGCGGCTGCCGGCGCTGCGGCCGGACGGGGTGCCGCGACCGGTACGGGTGCCGCGAGACGTGCCGGGACCGGACCCGGGCGGAACGCCGGCGGCGGCGGCGGCGTTGCGGGCGCGGTGCCAGGCGTGGCCGTGGTCGACGTCCCGGCCGGTCGCGGACCGGGCGTCCGACGGACGGTCGGCCTCGGGGCGGAGGCCACGTAGCGCACCGGCGGCGTCGCAACCCCGGGGGACGGCGCGGTCGAGGTCGGGCGAACCGCGGACGGTTCGGGCGATCCCGGTCCGGTCGGCGGGCCGCCCGACCGAAAGAGCCCATCCGGGCGGCTGAGGAACGCCGAGATCGCGCCGGCCAGTGGGTCGTCGCTGACGGGACCCGGATCAGCCAGCGCCGGACGGGGCGTCGTCACTGCCACCGGGGACGCCGTCCCGCCTGCCGTCGACGTCACCCTGGCGGTCATCGGTGTCGCTGATCGCGACCGGATCGTCGACACGGCGAGTCCGGCGATGACCGCGCTGTTCAACGCGGTCACGACGACGAGAAGCCAGAGCACCGTTGCCTCGTCCACGTCCGGTCAGCGGGTGGCCGGGGTGCGGCTCAGGAAGCGGCGCCAGCCGCTCGACGGTTCAGCGGTCGCCGCCGGCGGCAGCTCGACCGGCGCGACCCCGGTGAGGATCTCGGTCGCGACCGACCGGAAGTCGTTGGCGACCTTGCTGTCGTGAGCGCTCAACGTGATCGGGAGGCGGAGTCCCGCCGCCTCGGCGAGGCGGACGCTATCCCGGATGGTCGACTCGAGGACGAGCTCACCGTAGGTCTGTCGGAGCTCGGCCAGGATCAACCGCGAGTGGACGGTCCGGTTCACCCGGCCGGCGAGGATCCGCGGCTGTTCGAGCGTGGGATTGAGGCTGGTCCGCACCTGGTCCATCTCCCGCACCAGGCTGGCCACGCCCGGCAGGGCGATGGCGTGGGTCTCCACGGGGATGAGGACCTCGCGGAATGCGGCGAGCGCCGCAACGCTCAGGAAGGCGATCGACGGCGGACAGTCGGCCATGACCACGTCCCAGTTGGCCGGCAATCGATCGATCGCCCGGACGAACGCGGCCGCGAGGTCGCCGAGGAGCGTCCGCTCCGCGGTGACCAGCCATTGGGAGGCAGGCACCACATCGACGTTCGGGACGATCGTCCGCTGGGCGAGCGAGGCGAGCTCGGCCGATCCCACGAAGACATCGAACATCCCGCGCGAGGCGTCGTGCGCGCCGAGCCAGTCCGAGGCCGAGCCCTGGGGATCGAGATCGATCAGGAGGACCCGGGCGCCGGTCTCACCGATCGCCGCTGCCAGGTTGACCGACGTGGTGGTCTTGCCCGCGCCGCCCTTGTGGTTGATGACCGCCAGCGTCCGCACGCCACCTCCGGATCGCGTTCGCGCTTCCAACGTTGGCTCGTTCCCGGCGTGCCGCAGGTCATTCTAGTCCGCGGCGTGGCGGGAGCGCTGCGGTCCGGTGCGGTCCGCTGGGGTCCGGTCGGGTCTCAGTGCCCGGCGCGGACCTCGTCGAGGAACGGGAGGGAGCGGGCGTCACGCTCGAGCGCGATCCGCACGAAGTCCCGCATGGCGCTCTCGACCTCGCGCTCGACCGCGGGCGGCACCCGGAGCAGGGCGAGACCCTCGGCATCCATCCGCTGGTAGGCCTTGAGCAGCTTCAGCGCGTCGAGCGACAGCCCGGTGCGGTCCGACGGCGGGCCCGCCTCGCGCTGGCACAGCACGCCGCCGAGCGGCGGGACCCAGCGGAAGGTGTCGGTCGATTCGAGCATCCGATCGCATTCGACGCAGCGGTCGACCTCGGGCCGGACGCCGAGCTCGTCGGTCAGCCGCATCTCGTACCAGCGCGCGACCCGGCCCGGGGCCATCCCCGCGTCGAGCAGCTCGTACGCGCGGCGGAGCAGGAGGTACAACGGCTCGGCGGGGTGCCGCTCCTCGAGCGACCGGTCCGCCAGCTCAGCCAGGTACCAGGCGGTGGCCGCCGGCTCGAGCGAATCCCGCATCCGCAGCCAGGCATGGCCGACGCTGACCTGGGTGACGACGTCGAACGTCCGGCCGTGGGCCAGCTGGACGCGCAGCTCGGCGAACGGCTCGACGCTCCCGCCGAGGCGCGAGGTCGGGCGACGGACGCCCTTGGCGATCGCCTTGAGCTTGCCGTCGTGCGGGGTGATGAGGGTGAGGACGCGATCGGCCTCGCCGAGATCGAACCGGCTCAGGACGATGGCGTCGGTGGTGAAGGTCCGTGGTCGGGGCACCCGGTCACGGTAGCACCCGTGCCCCGACCGGACCGGCGCGTCGCCATCCATCCGGTCGGTAGCTCGGGTCGAAGGGGTCGGTGTGACTTACACTCGGCCCAGGATGACCACGACGACCCCCGGCTTCGAGCTCGCCGAGCTGATCGCCGCGACCGAGAACGAGATCCTGTCCCTGGTCCGGGATCGCGACCCGTCGACCCACGGCGTGTACGAGATGGTCCGCTACCACCTCGGGTTGGACGGCAGCGGGGCCGCCGCCGGGAAGCGGATGCGGCCACTCCTCGGCCTGCTGGCGTACGCCTCGATCACCGGGGAGTACGAGCCCGCGCTGCCGGGTGCCGCGGCGGTCGAGCTCGGTCACAACTTCAGCCTGGTCCACGACGACATCGAGGACGGCGACGTCGAGCGCCGGCATCGGCCCACGCTGTGGGCCAAGCACGGGATCCCGCAGGCGATCAACACGGGCGATATGCTGTTCAGCCTCAGCCGGGTCGCCCTCCATCGGTTGACGGACCTCGGCTTCAGCGACAAGAAGGTCCTCCGCCTGACCCGCCTGTACGACACGACCTGCGTGGCGCTGTGCGAGGGCCAGTACATCGACATCTGGACCTCGGAGCACGACGAGACGATGTCGGTCGAGCTGTACTTCGACATGATCGGCCGGAAGACCGCGGCGCTGATCAGCGCTTCGATCGAGGCCGGAGCGCTTCTCGCGACCGACGACGAGGCGATCATCGCCCGCTACCGGGCCTTCGGCTGGGCCCTCGGGCTCGCCTTCCAGCTCAACGACGACCTGCTCGGGATCTGGGGTGAGGAGCAGGCGACCGGCAAGGAGCCGACCGACCTGGCCCGGCACAAGAAGACGCTCCCGGTGATCTATGCGCTCGAACACGCCGGCCCCGAGGACCGCGCCCGGCTCATGACGATCCAGGCCGCCGACGCCCCGACCCGGGCAGAGGTCGCCGAGGCGATCGCGATCCTCGAGCGGTCGGGCGCTCGCGACTACACCCGGGACGAGGCGCGTCGGCATCGCGACGCGGCCCTCGCCGAGCTCGATGCGGCGGGCACGGTCGACGCCGAGGCCCGGGCCGGTCTCGAGCGGATCATCGTCTCCGTCATCAGCGCCTGATCCGACCGGGGCCGGCGCCCCGTCGACGTCCCGGACCGCAGCTCCCGTCCCAGGACCTGGCGGCCCTAGCGGTCCGCCTCGTCGTCGTCGTCGTCGGCGGCCCGACGCTCGCGGACGGCCAGGACCTTGCCCACGCGCCGGCCGTCGGTCGATTCGACCGTCAGGCGGAGGCCGTCCACCTCGACCTGGTCGCCCGGCACGGGCACCCGCCCGATCCGATGGAAGACGAGCCCGCCGATCGTGTCGTACTCGTCCTCGTCCTCGAGCTCGATCGACGTGTCGAACAGCTCGGCGAGCTCGTCGACGGCCACCCGCCCGTCGATCCGGATCTCGTCGGCCGACAGCCGGACGATCATCTCCTCCTCGACGTCGTACTCGTCCTGGATCTCGCCGACGATCTCCTCGAGGAGGTCCTCGATCGACACGAGGCCGGCGGTGCCGCCGTACTCGTCGAGGACGATCGCGATGTGGACCTTCTTGCGCTGGAAGTCGTGGAGCAGGTCGTCGATCGTCATCGACTCCGGCGCGAAGACCGGCGTGCGAAGGATCGAGCGGATCGCGGGGCGCGGCGCGGCCGACGACTTCAGGTACTGGAGGAGGTCCTTGGCATAGAGGATCCCGAGCACCTCGTCGACCGACTCGTCGTAGACCGGGACGCGGCTGTGGCCCTCCTCGACGAACGTGTCGATGGCCTGCTCGAAGGTGGCGGTCGCCGGCAGCGCGACGATGTCGATGCGCGGGATCATCACCTCGTGGAGACGTCGGTCGCCGAGCTCGATGACCGCGTTGATCATCTGCTCCTCCTCCGCCTCGAGGATCCCCTGCTGGCCGCCGCGCTCGACGATCAGACGCAGCTCCTCGGCGGTGATCTGGCTCTCGGTCGAGACGTCCGCCCCGAACGGCCGGGTGAGGACGCGGGTGATCGCGGTGAGCAACGCGACCAGCGGCGCCAGGATCCGGCCGATGACATCGATCGGTCCGGCCACGGCGAGAGCGAACCGCTCGGGGAACGCCAGGGCCAGCGTCTTCGGGACGAGCTCGCCGAAGACGATCGTGAACCCGGCCAGGAGGATCGTCACGATGACCAGCGAGACCCCGGCGGCCGAGCCCCCCAGCGCGGGGATCCGTTCGAGCAGGCCGGTCAGTCGTTCGGTCAGGCTGACGGCCGCGTAGGCCGAGGCGAAGAACCCGAGGAAGGTCAGGCCGATCTGGGCGACGGCCAGGAACCGGCCCGGGTCGTCGAGCAGCCGGCGCACGCGGCGCGCTCCCCGGTGACCCTCCTCGATGAGCTGCTCGACCCGACTTCGTCGGATCGACACGAGGGCGATCTCCGAGGCGACGAAGAACCCCTCGAGGATCGTCAGCAGGACGATGAACAGGAGCTCGGCGACCGGCAGGTTCATCGTTCGGTGCGGCGTCCGTCCGATGACGCGGGCTCGTCGGCGGCGACCGTCTCGGGCGGCCGCGGTTCGCGGATCCGGGCGGGCACGCCGACCGCAAGCTTGCCGGCCGGCACGTCTCGGGTCACCACGGCCCCGGCGCCGGTCCGCGCGCCGTCGCCGACCTCGACCGGCGCGACGAGCATCGTGTCCACCCCGATGAATGCGCCGGTCCCGATCGTCGTCCGAGTCTTGCGCGTCCCGTCGTAGTTGGCGGTGATCGTCCCGGCACCGATGTTCGTCCGGGCGCCGACGTGCGCGTCGCCGAGGTAGCTCATGTGGTGCTGCTGGACCCCGGCCTCGAGCCGGCTGTTCTTGACCTCGGCGTAGTTCCCGAGCTTGGCCCCGCGGCCGATCGAGGAACCGGGTCGGAGGTGGGCGAACGGCCCGATCGTCACCTCGTCCTCGACCTCGGACGACTCGAGGACGCTGGCCCACACCCGGCAGTCGCGGCCCACGACGCTGTCGATGATCTGTGCCCCGGATCCGACGACCGTGCCGGCACCGATGGACGACCGGCCGCGCAGCGCGACGTTCGACTCGAGCACGACGTCCGCCGCGATGGTGACGTCGGCGTCGATGTACGCGGTCGACGGGTCGTGCATGGTCACGCCGGCGAGCAGGTGGCGGTCGTTGATCCGCTCGCGCAGGCGGTATGTCGCGTCCGCGAGCTGGGCCCGATCGTTGATCCCGAGCAGCGTGCCGTCATCGCCGACCTCGACCGTGGAGACGGCTCGACCGTCGGCGCGCGCCAGCCTGACGAGCTCCGTCAGGTAGAGCTCGCCCGTGGCCGGGGACGGTCCGAGGTCGGCGATCCGCACTCGCAGCCAGCCGACGTCCATCACGTAGATCCCGGCGTTGATCTCGTCGATCTCGAGCTCTTCCTCGGTCGCATCGCGGGCCTCGACGATCCCGCTGACCTCGCCGTCGTCGTCCCGGACGACCCGCCCGAGCGCCGCCGGATCGAGGGTGATGACACTGACCAGGGAGATCGCGGCGCCCGACTCGTGGTGCTCGTCCAGCAGCGCGGACAGCAGGTCGGCCTGGAGCAGCGGCACGTCCCCGTAGACCACCAGGATCTCGGCGACGTCCCCCGGCAGAACGGCGAGCGCGGCGGCCAGGGCGTCCGCGGTGCCGCGGGGCTCGGCCTGGAGCGCGAAGTCCGCCGTGTCCGCGAAGGCGTCGACGATCGCCGCGCTCTGGGGGGAGTAGACGACGAGCGGACGGCGGCCGGTCGCCGCGCTGGCGGCATCGAGGACGTACCCCAGCATCGGCCGGCCGCACAGTTCATGGAGGACCTTCGGGAGTCGCGACTTCATCCGCGTCCCGAGTCCCGCGGCGAGGACGATCGCGACGGTCCGGGACAGGGGCGGTTCGGGTCTCATCAGGGCTGGGGCATCGTAGGGGCGTCCCGAGCGGGGTGTCAAACGTCGGGCGCCTCGTCCGCGAGGCTCAGTCGAGGGTCGCGACCGGATCGATCCGCTCGACGAGATCGGCCCGGAACGGTGCCGGCTCGAATGGTGCGCAGTAGTAGAACCGCTGGCGCCAGATCAGGCCCCGGCGGAGGATGTGGATCGCCACCCCGTGGTAATGCTCCCCCGACGGGTAGCGCATGAGGAACTCGGAGAACCACGTGTCGCCGCCCCCGGAAACGCGCATCGGGAGGTTCGCCGGATCGATGATCCAGCGTTCGCTCTCACCCTCGATCCGGCTCACCTGCATGCTCGGAAGGCCGCCCGGATAGGCTGCATCGATCGCGACCACGCTCTCGAAGTCGAACGTCTCGCCGGACTGCGCGTACCAGCCCCGGTAGTCCGGATGCGTCGCGTCGCGCACGATCGCGACGTCGTCGGTCGCCGCCGCCCGAGCGATCCGTTCCATCTCGGGTCGCTCGATCGCCGTTCCGTCGCCGTCGCCGGTCCAGGCGGACGGACCGAGCGGGTCGAACGGCTCGACCCAGTGCGCCCTCCAGTCGGGTGGCGGGAACGGGGCGGCGAAATACGCCGTGCTCGCATGGATCCGTCCGCGGCTGATCTGGTAGAGCCCGACCATCCAGTAGCGCGG
>JADGQI010000028.1 GCA_017881905.1 Chloroflexota bacterium | reverse complement strand
TCGGCGTCGACCTGGCCGTCATCGTGTCCGACTCGTTCGGACGACCCTGGCGCTGGGGCATCGTCGACGTCGCGATCGGGGTGTCCGGGATCGCCCCGCTGGAGGACCTGCGCGGCAGCCCGGACGCCGACGGACGGGTGATGCGGTCGACGGTCCGCGCGGTCGCCGACGAGATCGCCTCGGCGGCCGAGCTCGCGCTCGGCAAGAGCGCGGGCCGCCCGGCGGCGCTCGTCCGCGGCGCGCACCCGTCGCGCAGCGAGGGGACGATCCGCGAGGCGCTCATCCCCGGCGAGATGGACCTATTCCGGTGAGGCCATCTCGCGCTGGAGCGCCTCGACGGCCTCGCTGACCGAGCGGTAGAAGCGGCCCTCCTCGATGGTCTCGAGGAGCCCGTACCTCGTGATCGTGTCGCGGACGCCCGACTGGAGCTCGGCGAACGCGAGATGGATCCCGGCCGTGTTCAGCTCGATGTCGAGGTCCGCCAGCATGGCGGCGGCGGTGGTGTCGATGTCGGTGATCGGCTCGGCAGCGACAAGCACCCAGCGCGGCACCGGCGTGGAGGACTTCAGCAGGTCGCGGATCCGGTCACGGAACTGGTTCGCATTGGCGAAGAACAGCGGGGCCGACCACCGAACGATGAGGAGGCCGGGGGCCTGCCGTGCGTCGGGATAGGCCCGGACGTCGTGGTATCCGGCGACCCCGGGTGGCTTCCCCAGCACGGCGGAGTACGGGGCCCACGTGCGCTTGAAGATGTAGATCACCGAAAGGATCACGGCGATGACGATCCCCTGGAGCACGCCGACGAACATCACGCCCAGTGCGCACGCCAGGGCCAACCCGAATTCCGTCCGGCGAACACGGAAGAGCCGGCGCAGCTCAGCGACGTCGAACAGGCTGACCGAGGCGGCGATCACGACCGCCGCGAGGACCGGCTGCGGCATCGCCTCCACCAGGCCCGGCACGGCCAGCAGCATCAGGAGGACGAGCGCCGCCGCCACGAGCCCGGTCAGCTGGGTCTTGGCCCCGGACTGGAATGCGACCGCCGTCCGGGAACCGCTCGTGCTGACCGCGAACCCGGAGAACAGTCCAGCGGCGAGGTTGGCCGCCCCGATCCCCGCGAGCTCCTGGTTGCCGTCGACCTCGTAGCCGGCGCGCGCCGAGAAGCCACCCGAGACCGAGATCGTGTCGCCGATGGCGACCAGCGAGATCCCGACCGCCGCGATGAACAGCACCGGCATGTCCGACGTCGGCACCGACGGGAACGTCGGGACCGGGAAGCCCTGGGGCAGGACGCCGATGACGGCGACGCCGCGGGCGGCGAGATCAAGCACGGTCGAGAGCGCGATCGCGACGACGACGGCGACGAGGATCCCTGGGGTCTTCGGAGAGAGCCGCCTCAGGCCCAGGATGATGGCGAGGCTCGTCAGGCCGATCCCGAGCGCCCATGGGTTCGTCAGATCAAGGTCGCGCACGAACGCCACGACCTCGGCGACGAGGCCGTCGGCATCGGTCGAGAACCCGAAGAGCTTCGGCAGCTGGCCGACGAAGATGACGATCGCCAGGCCGGCCAGGTACCCGGTCCGCACCGGATTGGACAGCAGGTCCGCGACGAACCCGAGCCTCAGGGCGCCGGCGCTGAGAGTGACGACTCCGACGAGCAGGGCGAGCATGCCCGCCAGCGCGATCGCCATCTCCTCGCTTCCGGCGGCGAGCGGCAGGATCGTCGCCGCGATCATCGGCCCCAGCGACGAGTCCGGACCGAGGATCAGGATCGGTGACGGCCCGACGAGGGCGTAGGCCACCAGACAGATCACGGTGGTATACAGCCCGGTGATCGGAGGCAGCCCGGCCAGCTCGGCATAGGCCATACCCTGCGGCACGAGGAGGGTGACCAGGACGATGCCTGCGATCAGGTCGCGGGAAAGCCACGAGCGCTCGTAGGTCCGGATGACCCGGACCCCGGGGATCCAGTGCTCGATCCGTCCGCTCATGGAACCCGCCGATCAGGCACGGTCGACGTCTCCGCTCTCGAGGGCGCCGTGCGGCCGCCGGACGATACGACATCGGGGCTCCCATCGCAAACGTGCCGCGCGCTCGTCGGCGCCCCGGGCGTCGTGGGCCGCGCGTGTCGTACGATGCGCCTCCGATCCGGCGACCGGGTCGCCGGCGGACGTGGGAGGCGAGGGCTGCGATGAGGGTCGGACGCGGGTCTCTCGACATCCGGATCTCGGCCTGCCGATGACCGAAGCCACGACCAGCCAGGTCCCGACGGCGCCCGCCACCGATCGGCGACTTCCGATCCTCCTGGCGATGGCGATGTTCGTCCTCGTCGTGGACACGTCGATCATGAACGTGTCGATCTCGGCGGTCGTCGCCGATCTCGGCACGACCGTGAGCGCCATCCAGTCCGCGATCGCTCTCGAAGCGCTGGTGTCGGCCGCATTCATCCTGATCGGCAGCAAGGTCGGCGACCTCTTCGGACGCAAGCGGGCCTACGTGCTGGGCCTGCTCGCCTATGCCGTCGGCGCCCTGGCGATGGCCCTGGCCCAGAGCGTGACGGCGATCATCATCTTCTGGGCCGTGATCGGCGGGCTCGGAGCGTCACTCCTGCTGCCCGCCATGCAGTCACTCATCCACGGCAACTTCGAAGGTGCGGCGCAGAAGGCGACGTACGCCCTGGTGGGGGCGGCCGCGGCGATCGCGGCGGCGATCGGCCCACTCATCGGCGGATTCATCACGACATTCCTCTCCTATCGGGTGGCATTCCTGCTCGAGGTCGTCGTGATCGCGATCGTCCTGCTCGGCAGCCGGCTCGTCCGCGACGTGCCGTACACCGGACCGCGCCAAGTCGACATCGTCGGCTCGGTCCTCTCGGTCCTCGGCATGGGCGGCCTGGTGCTCGGCATCCTCGCCTGGCAGGAAGGTGCCGAATCCGTCGGCCTGCTCCTGGCCATCGGCGCGACGTCGCTCGCCGCGCTGGCGTATTGGCTCGTGCGCCGGAAGCGCGAGGGGAAGCCGACGCTGATCGATCCAGACCTGTTCACGTCCAAGCTCTTCCGATTGGGGATCTCGGGGCAGATGCTTCAGAACATCGCCCTGGGTGGAGCGATGATCACCATTCCGATCTACCTACAGATGGTCCTCGAGTACAACGCCCTGCAGGCCGGCCTGTCCCTGGCTCCCCTCTCCCTCAGCATGTTCGCCACGGCGATCGTCGCCGGTCGGCGCTCCGGGGACCGACGTCCGAGCAGCATCATCCGGGCCGGATTCGGCCTGTTGCTGATCGGGATGGTCCTGTTGATCCCGATCGTGCCGCGCGCCGACGCCGGTTGGTACCTGGCACTCCCGTTGGTGGTCGCAGGGATCGGCCTGGGGCTCCTCGTCTCGCAGCTCAACAACTACACGCTCGCCCCGATCGCAGAGGAGCGGGTCAGCGAGGCCGCCGGTGTGAACTCCGCCGCCGGCTCGTTCGGACTGTCGTTCGGCCTGGCGTTCGCCGGCGCGATCATGCTGGCGACGCTCGCCTTCAGCTTCACCGCCCTGGCGGATGCGAGCGCGGTGCTGGACCCGACCCAGCAACAGGCGGTCGCCGACACGCTGGAGCATGACGCGGAGGTCATGACGAACACGGATCTCGAAGTGATGCTGGTCGGTCAGCCACCTGCGGTCCAGGCCGAGATCATCCGGATCAACACCGAGGCGCGACCGTTCGCCCTGCAGGTGGCCCTGCTGATCCCGATCCTGGCAAGCGTGCTCGGGTTGCTGGACTCGTTCCGGATGATGCGCCAGCCGGATCCCGTCTCCGCGGGGATCGAGGGTCTCGTCCTGGCCTGACCCGGCCTCGCACATCGGCTCGGCCGGGCTCGCGCCCTCGGTTCTCGTTTACCCTGCAACCATCGGCCGGAGCGTCCGGCACCAGACACGGAGTCGGCACGCGTGAAGCTCGGCCTGCAGATCAACGCCTTCGACTGGCCCGGCGGGCCGGCGGCGATCGGTCCCACGCTGGCCCGACTGGTCCGGACCGCCGACGATGTCGGCTTCGATTCGATCTGGGTCATGGACCACTTCTTCCAGATCCGGTCGATCGGCCCGGAGGAGGACCCGATGCTCGAGGGCTGGACGACCCTCGGGTACATGGCGGCGCACACGACCCGGGCCAGGCTCGGCCTGCTCGTCGGCGGCGTCCACTACCGCCAGCCCGGGCTGTGGGTCAAGGCCGCGACGACGCTCGACGTCCTGTCGGGCGGGCGCGCCTGGCTCGGCATCGGCGCGGCCTGGAACGAGAGCGAGAGCCGTGCCCTCGGATTCCCCTTCCCGCCGCTCGGCGACCGCTTCGCGCTGCTCGAGGACACCCTGCGGATGGCCCACGGTATGTGGCAGGGCGAGCACGGCAGCGGGGAGGCGCTCGATGGCCGCCACGTCCACGCCGGCCGCCTGCTCAACTCCCCCCAGAGCCTGTCCCGGCCCCGGGTCCCGATCATGATCGGCGGCGGCGGCGAGCAGAAGACGCTGCGCCTGGTGGCCCAGTACGGCGACGCGACCAACGTCTTCGGTGACGGGCCGCGGATCGCGCACAAGTACCGCGTCCTGCGCGAGCATTGCGAGCGGCTCGGACGCGACTACGAGGGGATCGAGCGGAGCACGATGCAGGACATCGACCCGCAGCTCCACCCGACGGATCGGGGCCAGGCGCCGACCCGCATCGTCGACCGCCTGGGCGAGCTCTCCGACGCCGGCGCCCAGCACGTGATCGTGAGCGTCCGGCGGATCGCCGAGCCGGCGGCGCTGGAGACGATCGGCCGGGACGTCATCCCGCACCTCCGGGGCCTGTAGCCTCCCGTCGCTGGTACGTTCGTACCATATCGACCAAGTCGGCCGTTCTGGGACGATCCCGGCCGTGAAGGCCTGGGGGGACCCACCGGTCCCGCGACGCAAGGCCCGGATGCCGGGCAGCGTCGTTCGATACCCTGCCTGGACCGGCGTCAAGAGTCCCATCGACCCGGGTCCCTACCCGTTCCCGCCCGACGAGGACGTCGGACCGCCTCCGAGCGGTCGAGCGGCGCGCTCCGGCCAGGACGGAGCCGCTCGGCTCGGCCACCTCGACGACCGCCCGCGGCCCATCCGCCCGCGACGGCTCGGTCGACCGGGCGAGCTGGGCCCCGACGCGATCCGGCTCGGCACCGACGCGCTGATCGGTCTCGGCGGCAGCATCGGCAAGAAGGAGCTCACCGATCCGATCATCGCGTCGGCCTACCGATTCGCCCGAAGGCGGGGCGCCCGGGTCAACGTGACGCGGCTGCTGGCCGCCTACGATCGGGCGGGCGTCCAGCTCGGGCGATCCGGCGGGTTCCCATGGACGTTCGAACCCGGCGGCGGTCCAGGTTCCCCGATGTATGCCCGGACCGGCGGCGAGCCCGCTCACTGGCGACCGCGCGACCGACGGCGGCTGGCGCTCGATCCGGTGGGCTATGCGCGCTGGTTCGTCGAGCCGATCGCCCAGGTCCAGGTCCTCGAGCTCCTCGCCGAGCTGACCGCCCGCGGCGATGCCCGGGGCGACGCCGCAGCGCCGATCCGGGCCCAGCTCCTGCCGCTGATCGAGGCCGACTTCGCGCTCCACGTCGCCGCCGACGACCCGTGGCGCGACCTCTTCGCGCTGTGGCTGCTCGGGCAGGCCCCGGCCACGCTCAACGACCTGTGGTACCTCGCTACGGCGATCGCCTACCGCTATGCCACGCTGGCGCGGCGCGTCGCCGGACCGGTCATCGGCACGGGTCCGTTCGACGGCGAGCAACTGGTCTCGGCCAGCGCCGGGCTCGGGACCGTCCTGTGGCAGCTCCGGATCTACCCCTCGCTCGTGCCCGAGCTGGCGGCGTTCGTCGGCGACAGCGCCAACGCGGACGGCGGCTGGAGCGACCCGGGGCAGCCGTCGGACGTGCTCACGACGCTGATGGCGGCCGATCTGATGCTCGCGCTCGACCCGACGTTCGACCCGCAGCCGACGATCGCGTGGTTCGCCCGCGCGCAGGAGCCGGAGGGCTGGTGGCGGGCGCTCGGACCCGAGGTCCCGTGGTTGACCGGCGCCGTGGTCGACTGGCTCGAGCGGGCGACCGGACCCGTCCTCGAGCGGTTCCGCTGGCCGGGCGCCCTCAAGCTCGACCTCGACCGGCGGACGCAGCAGCCGACCTTCGCCTGGTTCGCCGACCTGGTCCGGAGCGTGGCGGAGATGCCGGGCTTGGCGTCCTCGGAGTGGGACATCGCGTTCATCGACCTGGCCGGCTTCGGGGTCTTCAACACCGAGCACGGCCAGGTCCGCGGCGACGATGTCATCGGCGCCTTCGGGCGCGCCCTCGCCCGGGTCCCGGGCAGCCGCACGATCCGCGACGGCGGCGACGAGTTCCTGGTCGTCGGGACACCGGGCGACGCCGGATTGTTCGATCGCCTCGACGCGTTCCGGGGTGACTGGCTCGGCGAGTTCGAGCAGACCTTCGGCAAGATGGCCAAGCCGGTCCGTCCCCGGATCACCGTGTCGCGCACGGTCGGTTCCGACCTTGCGGCGGCCCGCGAGCGGCTCGGCCGGCGGATCGGAGAGCTGAAGAAGGTGTCGGCGGATCCGCCCGACGACGGGGTCATCGAGCGGGCCTGACCCGGCCTCGCGGGCATACCCCCCTGGAGTATCCACCTCGTGGTACGATGGCCACGACCAGATCAGACGACGGCGCCCTCGAGGCGCGAAGGATCAGCGCGGCGATGACCGACGAACCCACGACCACCCAGCCCACGAGCGGCGACGACGACGCCGCTCCCGCGGCGTCAGGCCCGTTCGGCGGGCTGCCCATCGACTTCAGCGCCGACACCGGCGCCGTCCCGCTCGCCGCCGCGGTCACCCCGATCGCCTTCGCGGCCGAACCGATCGGTCCCGCGGGCGTCGACGGCTCGGTCAGCCTCAACGGCGCGGACCACGGCCGGACGAAGGCCAAGGTCGTCATCGTCGGGTCGGGTCCGGCCGGGCTCACCGCGGCGATCTATGCCGCGCGCGCCGACCTCGATCCGATCGTCCTGGCCGGCTCCGCAGCGGGCGGGCAGCTGATGATCACCAGCGACGTCGAGAACTACCCCGGCTTCCCGGACGGGATCCAGGGACCGGACCTGATGGCCGCCTTCCGCGCCCAGGCCGAACGGTTCGGGACGCATATCGTCGACGTCGACGTCGAGCGGGTCGACTTCTCCGAGCGGCCGTTCCGGTTGTGGGCGCGCGGCGTCGAGTACCGGGGCGACTCGGTCATCGTCGCCACGGGCGCCAGTGCGATCTGGCTCGGGCTGGAGAGCGAGACGCGCCTGCGCGGTCGGGGGGTCAGCGCCTGCGCCACGTGCGACGGGTTCTTCTTCCGGGACAAGGAGATCGCGGTCGTCGGCGGAGGCGACACGGCGCTCGAGGAAGCGACCTTCCTGACCCGCTTCGCGACCCGTGTCCACCTGCTCCACCGGCGCGACGAGTTCCGCGGCAGCAAGATCATGGTCGAGCGGGCGGCCCACAACCCGAAGATCGAGATCCATGTGAACACGGCGGTCGAGGAGATCGTCGGCGACGCCCACGTCGAGGGGCTCCGCCTGCGCGACACGGTGACCGGCGAAGAGCGGACGATGCCCGCCGAGGGGCTGTTCGTGGCGATCGGTCACAAGCCGGACAGCGAGGTCTTCCGGGATTGGCTCGAGGTCGATGAGAAGGGCTACCTCAAGGTCCACGACCACACCGCCACCCGGATCGAAGGGGTCTTCGTGGCCGGCGACGTGCACGACCATCGCTATCGGCAGGCGGTCACCGCGGCCGGCGACGGCTGTCGAGCCGCGATCGACGCCGAACGCTGGCTCGAGGCCCAGGCCGAGGCCGACGCTACGACCCGCACTCCGACGGAGGCCCGTGCCGCCGTCTGACGGCCTTCGTGCCAGTGTCACTGCGATGACCCGACCGTCCGCACCTGCGCCTGACGGGGCGGCCTGATGGGGCCGCGCGGCGGGATGTACGGACGTTCCCAGGCGCCGAGCCAGCCGGTCCCCAAGGAGCGGCGAGCCCAGACGATCCGCCGGATCGCCGCGTTCTTCCGGCCGTACCGACCGCAGGTCGCGATCGTCTTCGTGGCGATCATCATCACGAGCCTTCTCGGGCTGATCAACCCGCTCCTGCTCGGCGCCCTGTTCGACCAGGTCCTGGTCGGCAAGGATTACGCCCACCTCGGGCTGTACGTCGGGTTGATGATCGTCATCCCGATCGTGACCGGCCTGATCGGCGTCGGCCAGGCGTACCTCAACAACGTCGTGGGCCAGAACGTGATGCAGGACCTGCGCAACGCGTTGTACGCCCACCTCCAGCGGATGCCGCTGCGGTTCTTCACCGAGACGCGGACCGGG
This sequence comes from Chloroflexota bacterium, assembly GCA_017881905.1. Taxonomy (GTDB): domain Bacteria; phylum Chloroflexota; class Limnocylindria; order Limnocylindrales; family CSP1-4; genus Chersky-267. The sequence continues at coordinate 8,038 of JADGQI010000028.1, read as the reverse complement.
GAGATCCAGAGCCGCCTCGCCAACGACGTCGGCGGGGTCCAGGCCGTCGTGACCGATACCGCCGCCAACCTCACCAGCAACTTCGCGGTCGCCATCAGCACGATCGTCGCGATGTTCATCATCAGCTGGCAGCTGACGTTGCTGTCGCTCGGGATGATGCCGTTCTTCCTCTACCTGACCTACCGCGTCGGCAGGGTCCGGCGGACGGTCTCGACCGAGACGCAGAAGTCGCTGGCCGACCTGTCCGCGGCGACCGAGGAGACGCTCAGCGTGAGCGGCATCCTGCTGTCCAAGACGTTCGGCCAGCAGCAGACCTCGATCGCCCGGTTCCGCGACCTCAACCGGCGGCTGGCCGCGCTCCAGATCCGTCAGGCGATGGTCGGTCGGTGGTTCTTCATGATCATCGGCACGATCTTCAGCATCACCCCCGCGTTCGTGTACTGGCTGGCCGCGACGCTCGCTCAGAACGGCAACCCGTCGGCGCCGAGTCCGGGCGCCGTCGTCGCCTTCACGACCCTCCAGAGCCGGCTGTTCTTCCCGCTCGGTGCACTGCTCAACGTCCAGGTCGAGATCCAGGGCTCGTTGGCGCTGTTTGACCGGATCTTCGAGTACCTAGATCTCGAGCCCGGGATCGTCGACGCGCCGGATGCGCTGGTCCTCGATCCGGCGACCGTCCGGGGCCGGGTCGAGCTCCGCGACGTCTCGTTCGCCTATCCAGCGCCGCCCCCGAAGCCGGTCGCCACCGAGTCCGACGACGGCGATCAGACGACGGACGAGTCCGCAGAGGTGGCGACCGACCTGCGGCCGGTGACGGCCACCGCCGGAGAGAGCGCCGAACGGGTCGACGAGGCCGAGGAGACGGGCATCGCCGCGATCGAGGCGGGTGCCGCCGCCGACGCCGCGGCCCTGGCGGTCGAGGTGGCCGACGAGCGGGCTGCCCAGCGAGCCGCCCTCGATGCGATCGGCGGCGGCCCGGCGGCCGATCAACCCCCCGAGTCCGTCGTGGATGCGGGCACCGGCGTCCCCGTTGCGCCGGTCGCCGGCGGGTTCGCCCTCCGCGGGATCAGCTTCGAGGCGGCGCCGGGGGAGCTCGTGGCGCTGGTCGGACCGTCCGGCTCGGGCAAGACCACGACGACCTACCTGATCCCGCGCCTGTACGACGTCGACGGAGGGGCGATCCTGATCGACGGTCACGACCTTCGCGCGGTCACCCTCGAGTCGCTTGGCAAGGTGATCGGCTTCGTGACCCAGGAGACGTACCTGTTCCACTCGTCGATCCGCGACAACCTGCGCTACGCCAAGCCCGAGGCGACGGACGACGAGCTCGAGATCGCCGCCCGGGCGGCGGCCATCCACGATCGGATCCTCGAGTTCCCCGAGGCCTACGAGACCGTCGTCGGGGAGCGCGGGTACAAGCTGTCCGGTGGCGAGAAGCAGCGCATCGCGATCGCCCGGGTCCTCCTCAAGGACCCCAAGATCCTGATCCTGGACGAAGCCACGTCGGCGCTCGACACCGTCAGCGAGCGGCTGATCCAGGCCGGGCTGGAGCGCCTGGTCGAGGGTCGGACGACGATCGCCATCGCCCACCGGCTGTCGACGATCCTGCGGGCCGACCGGATCCTCGTGTACGACCACGGCCGGATCGTCGAGCGCGGGACCCACGCCGAGCTCCTCGCGCAGGACGGCCTGTATGCGAACCTCTACCGCGAGCAGTTCCTGTCCGAACATCCCGTCGACCTGGAGCCCGTCCTGACATGACCACGATCCGGACCGCCGTCCTTCGTCACGAAGGCGCCTTGACGTTCAGCACGGTCACCGGTACGGGCCGCTCGCCGGTCTTCGGCGACGCGGCCGGCGACGGCGAGCTGAGCCCGGTCGAGACCGTCGTCGTCGCGCTGGCGGCGTGCAGCGCGATGGATGTCGTCTCGATCGCGCTCAAGAAGCGCCAGGACTTCACCCGCTACGAGATCCACGTCCGGGGCGACCAACGCGATGAGTACCCGCAGGTCCTGACCCGGATCGACGTGACCCACGAGGTCGAGGGGCCGGGCGTGTCGGTCGCGGCGATCCGACGCTGCATCGAGCTGTCGGCGACGAAGTATTGCCCGGTCAATGCCATGCTGTCGGCCGGCGCGACCGAGGTCCATCACGGCTATCACGTGATCGGCACCGGTCCGCGTCCGTTCGACGAATCGGCCGAGGTCCTGGTCACGGGGCCGTACCGCCGCCCGGACGTCCTGGCCGACCAGACCGGCTAGCGCGGCGCCGTCGCGCTGCGGCGTCGCCGTCCCGCCGCCCGCCCGCTCGCGACCGGAACGCTTGCATGACTATGCGGCAAGAGTGTATAGTCATGCATCCATGACGGCGATCCACCCCGGGCCCCGCACGAGACGGCCGACCGCGAGCGGCCGAACGCGCCCGTGAGCGCGAGTCTCGACGCGGCGACCGAGGAGGATCGCCGGCCTGGTGCCGTCTCGCCGATCCGGGTCGCCATCGTCGGCGCGACCGGGTACGTGGGCGCCGAGCTCGTCCGGCTCCTCGATCGTCACCCGGCCGTCTCCATCGTCGGCCTTGTCGGGCGCGGTCGCGATGACGAGGCCATCGGCAAGATCCACCCCCACCTGGCCTCGACGCTGCATCTCGTCGATGCCGAACTTCCGACCGCCGACGCCGTGTTCCTGGCCCTCCCCCACGGGACGTCCGCGGAGCTCGTGCCGGGGATCGTCGAGGCTGGAGCGAGTGCGATCGACCTCGGCCCGGACTTCCGACTCCGGGATCCCGCCGACTACCCGCGTTGGTACGGCTTCGAGCATCCTCACCCTGAGCTGCTCCCGCTCGCGGTCTACGGGCTGCCCGAGCTCCACCGCGAGCGGTTGCGCGAGCTCGAGGGCGAGACGATCCGGATCGTGGGGTCGCCCGGCTGCTATCCCACCGCCACCCTTCTCGCCCTGGCACCGCTGGCTCGCGCGGGGCTCATCGGCGACCTCGTCGTCGACGCCAAGAGCGGGGTCTCCGGCGCCGGGCGCGAACCCAAGGCCGAGCTCCACTTCGGTGAGGTCAACGAGAGCGTCAAGCCATACGGTGTCGGCGGTCATCGGCATGTCGCGGAGATCGAGCAGGAGCTGGCCGCGACGGCGACCTCCGCCGGTCTCGACGCCCAGGCCAACCCGGGCAGCGCCGGGGTCGACTTCCTCCCCCACCTCGTCCCGATGAACCGCGGCGTCCTGTCGAGCTGCCATATCCGACCGACGCGGCCCGTCGCGCAGGCGGAGCTCGACGAGCTGTACGCGACGACCTATGGCGACGAGCCCTTCGTCGATGTCGTCGACACGGCGCCGGCGACCCGGCACGTCCACGGCAGCAATTTCGCTCGCGTCCACGTGCGCCTGGACACCCGGACGGGGCGGATCCTCGCGTTCGGCGCGATCGACAACCTGGTCAAGGGCGCCGCCGGCCAGGCGATCCAGGCGTTCAACCTGGTCCACGGCCTGCCCGAGACCCTCGGCCTCGAACAGCTCCCGGTCGCGCCATGACGACCGCCGACCGGACCCGGACGACCGACCCGGCCTCCGCCACGACCATTCAGCCTCCGGAGGCGATGCTCCTTCGGCCACTGCCCTCGACCCTGCCGGGGGTCGAGCGGCGGCCGGCCGTCCCAGGCGGGTTCGCGGCCGGCGGGTCTGCGGTCGGGATCAAGGCATCTGGCCGCCCGGACCTGGCGCTGATCGTCGCGACCGGTGGGCCCGCCTCGGTCGCCGCGGTCTTCACCCCCAACGCGTTCGCCGCGGCTCCGGTCCGCCTCTCGCAGCAGCACCTGGCCGCGAGCACGGAGCCCGGCGGCGACGGACGCTCCGGCTGGGCGAGGGCGATCGTCTCGACCAGCGGGTGCGCGAACGCCGCGACCGGAGCCCTCGGCGATGCGGACCAGCTCGAGGTCGCCAGAACGGTCGCCACGACGGTGGGCGTCGACCTGGGTTCGACGCTTCTCCTGTCGACCGGTGTCATCGGCACCCGCCTGCCGCTCGACACGGTCCGGGCCGGGGTCGCCGGCCTCTGGGCGGCGGGGCTGGACGCCACCGACGCCGGGCTCGAGGCCGCCGCGGTCGCGCTCCAGACGACCGACACGCGGACCAAGACCGCGACCGTCGGCCTGACCCTCCCGGCCCGGGAACGACCGGCCGTCGCCGTCCGGGTGACCGGGATCGCCAAGGGCGTCGGGATGATCCATCCGCGGATGGCGACGATGCTGGCGGTGGTCCTGACCGACGCCTGGGTCTCGCCGAGCGTCCTGCAGGGCATGCTCCGCCCGGCCGCCGCCCGGACCTGGGATCAGCTCAGCGTCGACGGCGATACGAGCACGAACGACACGGTCTTCCTCCTCGCCTCCGGGGCATCGGGGTCGGACGAGGTCCTCGCCGGCACCGTCGAGGCGGAGCTCCTTGGACGGGCCATCGAGGCCGTCGCCCGGGACCTCGCCCGTCAGCAGGCGGCCGACGGCGAGGGGGCCACGACGCTGTTGACCTGCCAGGTATCGGGCGCGCTCGACGACGCCGACGCCCGTGCGGTGGCTCGCTCGATCATCTCGAGCAGCCTGGTCAAGGCCGCCGCCCACGGCCGGGACCCGAACTGGGGGCGGATCGTCGGCGCGGCGGGCAACGCGAGGCTGGCCGATGCGCGCGTCCTCGAGGCCGGCGGCCTCGATCCGATCGATGCCGGCCGGCGCGGGGGTGGGCCTGCTACGGTCGATCCCGATCGACTTCGCGTCGCGATCGCCGGTCATCTCGTGTTCGACGGACCCGCCGGCGGCCCGATCGCGTTCGATCGCGCGGCAGCTCGAGCGGCGATGGACGCTTCGGAGCTGCTCGTCCGCCTCGACCTGGGCCTGAGCGACGGGACCGGCGAGGCGTTCGGCTGCGACCTGACCGAGGCCTACGTCATCGAGAACTCGGAGTACACGACGTGAGTGAGGTTCTGGTCGTCAAGCTCGGGGGGACGACGATCGCCGACCAGCGCCAGGTGCTCGGCGAGGTCGCGGCGGTCGCCCGGCGGCGTCCGGTCGTGCTCGTCCACGGCGGCGGCAAGCGGATCTCCGAATGGCTCGACCGACTGGGCGTGCCTTCGACGTTCGAGGGAGGCCTGCGGGTGACCGACGCGGCTTCGCTCGAGGTGGCCGCCGCGGTCCTGCGCGGCGTCGTCAACAGCGAGCTGGTGGCCGGTCTGCGCGACCTGGGCGTCGATGCGGTGGGCCTGTCGGGCGTCGACGGCGGGATGCTCGTCGCGGAGCGCGTGCCGGGGATGGGTCTGGTGGCCCACGTCGTCGGCCTGCGGCGCGACCTGATCGACTCGCTCCTCGTCGGCGGGCAGGTGCCGGTCGTCGCCCCGCTCGCCCGGGACGAGGACGGGATCGTCTGCAACGTCAACGCCGACGACGTCGCCGCCGGCATCGCGGGCGGACTGGGGGCACGCCAGCTCGTCCTGCTGACCGACGTCGACGGCGTCCGCGACGCGGACGGACAGCGGCTCGACAGCCTGACCGCGGGGGAAGCCGAGGCGCTCATCGACAACGGCACGATCGCCGGCGGGATGGTCCCCAAGATCCGGGCCGCGCTGCTGGCGCTCGGCTGGGACGGCGCGGAGGCGATCATCGCCGACGCCTCGGCCCCCGAGGCCCTCGCCCGCGCCCTCGACGACCCGACCTTCGGGACGCGTCTGACGGCCAGCCGCTCGCCCCGGGTCGGGGCGGTCTGAGGAGGCCACGATGCGCAACGGCACGTCGAGCGGGACGCGGGTCGATCGCCAGCGGGCGATCCGCGAGCTGGTCGCCCGCCTGCCGATCGGCAGCCAGGGCGAGCTCGCCGAGCAGCTCGGCCGGCGCGGCTACCTGGTGACCCAGGCCACGGTCTCCCGCGACATCGCCGAGCTCGGGCTGGTCAAGATCCCGCGCGGCGACCGGCACGTGTACGTGGCGTCGGAGGACCTCGCGGTCCGTCCGCCGCGATCGGACGACAAGCTCCGCCGGATCCTCGCCGACATCCCCGTGTCGGTCGGGCGGAGCGGGTTGATCCTGCTGCTCGTCGCGACGCCGGGTACCGCGTCCACCATCGCCCAGGCGATCGACGATTCCTCGCTGACCGAGCAGGAGGGCACCCTGGCCGGGGACAATACGCTCCTCGTCCTGTTCGCCGATGAGGCTCGGCTCGAGCGCTGGCTCGAGCGGTTCCGGGCGATCGAGGCCCAGTCCGTCGCATCGTCGGAGGCGCTGTCATGAACAAGGTCGTCCTCGCCTACTCGGGCGGGCTCGACACGTCGGTCGCCGTCGCCTGGCTCAGGGAGCAGTTCGGCGTCGAGGTCGTGACCCTGACGATCGACGTCGGCGGCGGGTCGCTCCGGGCGGGTGTCGAGCGGCGAGCGATGAGCGCCGGGGCCAGCAAGGCCTACGTCATCGACGCGCGTGATCGGTTCACGACCGACTTCGTCTGGCCGCATCTCCAGGCGAATGCGTTGTACCAGGGGGCGTATCCGCTGGCGACCGCGCTCGCTCGCCCGCTCATCGCCCAGCTCCTGGTCGAGGTGGCGGCGCGCGAGAGTGCCGATGCGGTCGCCCACGGTTGCACGGGCAAGGGCAACGACCAGGTCCGCTTCGACGTGGCCGTCCATGCGCTCGACCCGGGCCTCGAGGTCGTCGCCCCGATGCGGGTCGGGATGGGCCTGTCCCGTGACCAGGAGATCGACTACGCCCACGAGCGCGGGATCGAGATCCCGATCACCAAGAGCTCGCCGTACTCGATCGATGTCAACCTGTGGGGCCGTTCGTGCGAGACCGGCGTCCTCGAGGACCCGTGGGTCGCCCCGCCAGCCGATGCCTACGAGTGGACCGTCGCCCCGAGTGCGGCGCCCGACCCCGTCGAGGTGACCATCGCATTCGAGGGCGGCATCCCGGTCGCGCTCGACGGCGATCGGCTGCCGCCGGTCGAGCTCATCGAGCGCCTCCACGCCCTCGGCGGGGCCCACGGCGTGGGCCGGATCGACCACGTCGAGGATCGCCTGGTCGGGATCAAGAGCCGTGAGATCTACGAGGCCCCGGCCGCGACGATCCTCCACGCCGCCCATCGGGCGCTCGAGGGTCTGACGCTGTCCAAGGACACCCTCCGGTTCGACCGCCTCGTCGCCGACGAGCTCGCCCAGCTGACCTACGACGGCCTGTGGTTCAGCGCCCTGCACCGCGACCTGCGCGGGTACGTCGCGTCGTCGCAGCGCGTGGTCAGTGGGGATGCGCGGATCCGGCTGGACCACGGCTCGGCGATCGTCGTCGGTCGGCGGTCGCCGCTGTCGCTGTACGACAAGAGCCTGGCGACCTACGACGAGGGCGATGCCTTCGACCACGCGGCGGCCGTCGGGTTCATCGAGATCTTCGGCCTGCCGCTGCGGGTCGAGGCCGCTCGCCACGGTGCCGTCGGCAAGCACCACGGCGCCGCCTGGACGTGGACGGATCCCCTCCTGGACTCGCTCCCGACGACGATCGAGGAGGCCGCCGGAGCGACCAGCGCCTAGGACTGCTGCGGGCCGACCCGCGAGTGGCCGATCTCCCAGTGGAAGGCCTCGAGATCGCGGTCGACGAGGAAGCTGTCGTCCTCCGGGTAGAACACGGCCGTCGCGATGTCCGCACCGGCGAACCCGTGGACGTCGTCGATCGACGACCACCACGACAGGATGAGGTACTCCTCGCGCTCGCCGGCCGTCCGGTGGAGGAGGAGCGTCCCGAGGTTGCCCGGCGTCGCCTCGTATTCCGGGATCCCGGTCCGCATCAGGTACGCGACATAGGCCGCGGCGTCGGACGCGCTCGTCGCGCCGCGCCAGGTCCGGACGATCACCCCGCCGCCTCGCGGCGCAGTCGGGCATAGCCCGGCTTGATCACCTCATCGATCAGCCGCAGGCGCTCGTCGAACGGCAGGAACGCCGACTTCATCGCGTTCAGGGTCAGCCACTCCATCTCGCCGAGGCCGATCCCGAACGCTGCATCGAGGGCGGCGAACTCGCT
>JADGQI010000151.1 GCA_017881905.1 Chloroflexota bacterium | reverse complement strand
CTGGCAGGGTCGCCGGCCGCCATTCAGGCGCGCTGGATGCGCGCGGTCCGCCCGTCGACTAGGCGGTCTCGCCCCGCTCGGCGAGCAGCTCGGCGTAGTTCGTCTCGTCGACGCCGCTGTCGATCTCGGACTTCGTCAGGAGGAGCGGCGTCCGACCCTCGCGGATGGTTTCCTCGGTGATGATGCACTTGCGGATATCGGTCCGCTCCGGGATGTCATACATCACCTCGAGGAGCGACTCCTCGACGATCGAGCGCAGGGCGCGGGCGCCGGTCTTGCGGTCCAGCGCGACCTCCGCCGCGGCCTCGAGCGCGCCGGGCGTGAACACCAGCTCGACCTTGTCCAGGCTGAGGAATCGCTGGAACTGGCGGGTGACCGCGTTCTTCGGCTCGGTCAGGACCCGGACCAGGTCCTCCTGGGTCAGCGCCGCCAGGGTGACCACCACCGGCAGCCGTCCGACGAATTCGGGGATCAACCCGAACTTCAGGAGGTCCTCGGGCATCAGTCGATCGAGGATCCGCCCGCGGTCCTGCTTGGTCATCTGCGACTCGGCCCCGAAGCCGATCGACTTGCGCCCGACCCGCTCCTCGACGATCTTCTCGAGCCCATCGAAGGCGCCACCGCAGATGAACAGGACGTTGGTCGTGTCGATCTGGATGAAGTCCTGGTGCGGATGCTTCCGGCCGCCCTGCGGCGGGACGTTGGCGACGGTCCCCTCGAGGATCTTGAGGAGGGCCTGCTGGACCCCTTCGCCGGAGACGTCGCGGGTGATCGACGGGTTGTCCGCCTTGCGCGCGATCTTGTCGATCTCATCGATGTAGATGATCCCGCGTTGGGCCCGGGCGACATCGAAGTCGGCTGCCTGGATGAGCCGGAGCAGGATGTTCTCGACGTCCTCACCGACGTAGCCGGCCTCCGTCAGGCTGGTCGCGTCGGCGATGCAGAACGGGACGTCGAGGACGCGGGCCAGGGTCTGCGCCATCAGCGTCTTGCCCGAGCCGGTCGGTCCGACGAGGAGCACGTTCGACTTCTGGAGCTCGACCTCGTCGACCGAGTGGCCGGCGTTGATCCGCTTGTAGTGGTTGTAGACCGCGACCGACAGGACCTTCTTGGCCCGATCCTGGCTGATCACGTACTGGTCGAGCGCGGCCTTGATCTGGCGCGGGTTCGGGAGCTTGGCGCTCTGAGGACGCGCCTTGGGCGCCTCGAGCATCTCCTCCTCGATGATCTCCTGGCACAGGTTGATGCACTCGTCGCAGATGTAGACGCCCTGGCCCGCGATCAGCTTGCGGACCTGTTCCTGGCTCTTGCCACAGAAGCTGCAGCGATACGGGACCTTGGGTCCCTTGGAGCTGCTGGTGGTCGACATCCGCCTTTGGCCCGTGCCTTCCTAGTCCTTGCTCTTCTTCGACGGAGGCGGTTCGGCCTTGGGCTCGTCCGGCGTCGCGCCGCCGGTCAGGCCGAGGTCGCGCGCCTGGGCGATGAGTGAATCGCCGGTCGCCGAATAGACCGCGTCGATGATGCCATAGTCCTTGGCTTGGTCACCACTCATGAAATAGTCCCGATCGGTGTCCTTGATCACCTTGTCGAGCGGCTGACCCGTGTGCCGTGACAGGATCTGGTGGTTGACCTCGACGAGGTGCTCCCACTCCTTCATCTGGATGATCGCGTCCGCCGGGTTGCCCCGGAAGCCGCCCGACCCCTGGTGGATCATGATCCTGCTGTTGGGCAGAGCGTAGCGCTTACCGGGCGCGCCGGCCGCCAGGAGGACCGCCGACATCGACGCGGCCATGCCGATGCAGATCGTACTGACCGGTGCTCGGACGTACTGCATCGTGTCGTAGATGGCGAGCCCCGACGTGACCACGCCGCCGGGCGAGTTGATGTACAGGCTGATGTCGCGCTCGGGATCCTCGGACTCGAGGAACAGGAGCTGCGCGATGACGAGGTTGGCGATATGGTCCTCGATCGCATCGCCGAGGAAGATGATCCGCTCCCGGAGCAGGCGCGAGTAGATGTCGTAGGCGCGTTCCCCCCGGCTGGAGGATTCGATCACCATCGGCACGAGCATGCTGGAACTCCCTCGGGACGGCTGGACGGTCCCGGTCACGCCGGATCGGCGGCCGGGCTGGAGCTGATCGGTTCGGGCTCGGCCGAGGCGGGTACCGCCTCGGCCTCCACATCTTCGCCCGCCTCGAGGACGATCGACGGGTCGGTCGCGCCGATCGCCGCCGCGGCGGCTGCGGTCGCATCGACCGCATCGGACTCGTCGTCCTGCTCGGCGTGCGGCAACGCCGGATGGTCGGGGTGGTCGGCCAGCCAGCGGTCGATCAGGCTCTCGACGGTCCGTGTCCGGCGAAGGGTGCTCCGGATGAAGTTCCGGCCGCGCTCGGAGTCGAAGTAGGCGATCGTCCGCGGGTCGTCGGCGTAGCGGATCCGGGCCGTGGCGATCTCGTCCTCGACATCGGCGTCGGTCACATCGGTGCCCTCGACCTCGGCGATCTTCGACAGCACCAGGAGCGTCTTGACCCGCGTCTCCGACCGCGGACGGAACTCCGTGTGCAGATCCGCCTCGGTCTGGTTCATCGCCTTGAGATAGGCCGGTTCGGCGATCCCCTGGCGGGCGAGGGTCGAGCGGAACTCGTCGTGCATCACCTCGACCTCCTGGTCGACCAGGATGTCGGGCAGGTCGACCATGGCGTTCCCGACGGCGTACTCGATGATCCGGTCGGCGAAGCCATGGCGGGCCTTGTCGAGGGCGTTGCGCTCGAGGCGATGGCGGACCTCGACCTTGAGCGCCGCCAGGTCGGCGAAGTCGCCCATCGAGCGGGCGAATTCATCGTCCAGCTCGGGCAGGACCTTCTCGCGGAGCTCCTTGAGGTCGACCGCGAAGTGGGCGGTCTGTCCGGCCAGGGTCGGCTCGCCGTAGTCGGCTGGGAACTCGAGATCGAACTCGGTCGAATCCCCGATCGACAGGCCGGCGACATGCGCCTCGAACCCGGGGATGAGCCGCTCCTCGCCGAGGATGAGCGGCATCCGCTCTGACGAGCCGCCCTCGAACGGCACCCCGTCGCGCGTCCCGACGAAGCCGATCACGGCGTAGTCTCCCGTCGCCGCCGGCCGATCCTCGACCGGGCGCAGCGACGCGTTCTGGTCGCGCAGCTCGTCGACCACGCTCTCGACCTTGAGGTCGTCGATCGGCTCGATCTCGGGCAGGAACTTGAACCCGGTGTAGTCCCCGAGGGTGACCTCCGGCGGAATCTGGACGGTCGCCGTGAACTTGAACGGCTTGCCCTCCTCGGCCTGGACCACGTCCACGCTGGCCTGGGCCAGCGGGACGATGCCCTTCTCGCGGATCGCGTCGCGATAGGCATCCTGGAGGAGGATGTCGACGGCCTCGTCGAGGACGGCGGTCGGGCCGAGGACACGCTCGAGCATGAACCGGGGGGCCTTGCCGGGTCGGAAGCCGGCGACGCGGGTCTTGCGGGCCAGGCGGCGGACCGCCTCGTCCATCGACCGGTCGAGGCGATCGGGCGGCAGCTCGACCTCGAGCAGGATGGATGAGTGGGGGGCGGGCGTGGTGGTGACGATCATCGCCCGGAGATTATAGGTGCGACCGGCGGAGTGGTAGGCGAGGTCGGGGTCGAACCGACACGCCCCTTACGGGGCACCGGCTCCTAAGGCCGGCGCGTCTGCCATTCCGCCACTCGCCCGCGGACAGGGTACAGGGCTCGACCAGCCCGCCGCGATCGTCGCCGGCCGGCGGGCCGACGGCCGCGGGGCTCAGGCCTCGGGGTCGGTCTCCGGATCGGGTGGCGTGGATCCGCGCGTCGGACGCTTGAGGTCCCCGGCCATCCCGGTAGCGATCCGCCGACCGATCTCGATCACCGCCAGTCTGCCCGCCGTTCGGATGGTCGACGCCACCACCTCGCTGCCGGCGCGCGAGACGTTCCGCTTGGCGTAGCTGCCCCGTTCATCGAGGTAGTCGGCGAACGACCGCTCGATCGCGCCGCGGACGGCGTCGCCGTCGGCCCCGAGTGACCGGACGGCCTTCTCGATCTCGTCGGGCAGCATCGAGTCGGGCAGCGGCGTCGGCTTGCCGAAGACGGCTCGTCGGGCGCGACCGAGGACCCGCCCCGGACCGCCGACCACGAGGAACGCCGCCGTGCCGGCGACCGCCGCCGACTTGACCGGGGCGCGCCGGATCTTGGCCGGGATGTCGACCGCGTCGCGCGTGGCCGGCCCCATCCGTTCGGTCTCCTGCGCAAGGGCGTTGCGCGCCGCTAGGACTTCCGCTTGAGCGGCGCTCGTTCGCGCACCCACTCGATCGTCTCCTTCGCGCTGTCGATGGACTTGGACGGATAGAACTTGCGGCCCCATCGCTCGGGATCGATCTGGGCGCGCTTCGCTTCGAGGGCGCAGAGCGCGATCCAGGTCCCGAGCAGGACGGCGATCCCAAGCGCGACCGCCACGTTCCAGGCGAACGTGATCGCGCTGAACGCGCCGAGCGCCGCCCCGGCCAGGCCGCCGAGGATGAAGCAGGTGATGGCGCTGCCGATGACCTGTCCGGCGGACCGACCGCCGCCGGTCTGCGTACCGCCGAGCACGCCGACGACCGCCCCGAGGACGGCACCGACGACGGTCCCGACCACGAGCGGCCGGGTCGCCGGGTCGAGGCCCGGTGCGACCGCCACGCCGATCGCCTCCCACAGCCGATTGAAGACGTAGAAGCCCGCGAGCAGCGCGACGATCACTCCGACGACCGTCGACACGAGCAGCCCCCGGCCGAGATGACCGGCCGGCAGATCGAGCGCGATCAGGACGCTGACCAGGGCGATCGCCGCGGCGAGCTCGGTGAACAGCAGGATCCCCCAGCCCATCGAGCCGAACAGCCACTCGCCGACGAACAGGCTCGAGCCGACGGTGACCAGGATGATCGCGAAGATCGCCATCGCGACGGCAGCGCCGATGAGGGCTGCCACACGGCCGATCTCCGCAAGGATCTCCTCGAGCTCGGCCCGTGCCAGCTCGATGTGCGCCGCGACCAGCCGCTGGGCGGCATCGACGGTGGCCCACAGCTGCTCCCGGAACCCGCGCTTGGGCCCGCGATCGCGGGGCGGCTTGCGCCCGGGCGTGCCACCGCCCGGAGATCCGCCCGGAGGCGGAGGCGGAGGCTCGTCACCGCCGGCGCCGCCCATGTCGGCCGGGGTCGGCTGCGGCTCGTTCGCGGCGGGGGGCTGGTCGTCCAGGGGACTGGCTCCAGAGGCGATGCTTCGGACTGGCCAGCCGATGATACCAGCGCGGTTCAGGCCGCCGGGGGGAAGGTCCGTGCGTCGAGCCGTTCGGCGGCATCGAAGAAGGCGTAGGTGCGGCGCACGGCCGGATCGACCGGCCGGACCGGGACCCCGATCGCCATCCGCCACAGCTCCCGTTCCAGCTCCTCGATCCGATCGACCAGCTCGGCTGGGCCACGCGGCGTCGGGATGTCGGCGTATGTGGGCCGGCGACCCGGGAACCGTACCTCGCTCTCCGGGACGCTGGGCAGGAACGCGAACACGATCCGGGCGTGGTCGAGCGCCGCCATCGAACGGGTATCGACCGGGGTCACCCGCGAACCGAGCTCCATGACCCGGAGTCGCTCTCGATCCGTCTCCGTGCGGGCCGCCTCGACCTCGGCCGGGTCCGCCGGCGGGTCGACCCGCCCGTCGGCGATCCGGCCGACGAGGTAGCGCAGCTCGGCCAGGTCCGCCATGTCCGACCGGAGCCAGCCCCGGACGCCGGCCTCGATCGCCTCGACGTGGGGCAGGGTCGCGTCGGCGAGGTAGGCCGACCCGCCCGCCGGGAGGTGTCCGGCCTGGAGCAGCTCATCGAGGACCAGGCGCGTGCTCCTGATGAGTTCGAGCACGCGATCGAATTCCCAGAACCCGCTGCGATCCATCGCTCGTCTTGCACCACGCTGTGTTGTCCGGCGGGCCCGCGAACGCGGTGGCGGATCCGCCGGTGTGGGGAGCCTGCCGCCCTCGACCGGGCGACGCACCTGCACGCAAGTACCAGCCGAGGGTACCGGTTCCCGGTGCTACGCTGCCAGCCGATGGACCGCCAGCCCTCCTCAGCCGCGCGGCCGATCCTGACCGCCGAGGTGCTGTCGATCGGGTCCGAGCTGACGACCGGCGAGACGGCCGACACCAATGCCGGCGAGCTCGCCCGGTCGCTGACCGACAGCGGGGTCCGGGTCGCGCGGTTGAGCGTTCTGCCCGACCGGCGGGCCGACGTCGAGGGAGCCTTCCGGGCAGGCCTCGAGCGGTCCGACCTCATCGTGTCGACGGGCGGACTCGGTCCGACGCCCGACGACCTGACCCGCGAGTCGATCGCGGCCGTCTGCGCCGAGACCCCGTCGGTCGACCCGGAACTGGAGCGCTGGCTGCGCGGGCTATGGGAGCGCCGCGGCATGCCGTTCGCGGAGATCAACCTCAAGCAGGCCTGGCTCATCCCGTCGGCCCGCGCCCTGCCCAACCCGAACGGGACCGCCCCCGGCTGGTGGGTCGATCGGCCCGATGGACGGGTGGTGGTCCTGCTGCCCGGTCCGCCGCGCGAGATGCGCCCGATGTGGCGCGACGAAGCACTCCCACCGTTGCGGGACCGCGGTCTCGGCTCGGAGCAGGCGGTCCGCACGCTCCGACTCGCGGGGATCGGCGAATCGGCCGTCGCGGAGCGTCTCGGGGAGGCGATCCTGCGGGCGACGAACCCGGTCGTAGCCACCTACGCCCGGGCCGAGGCGGTCGACGTCCGGCTGTCCGCCGTCGGCCGGCCGGCCCAGAACGGCGTCCCTGCAAGCTCCGCCGACGAGCTGCTCGACGAGGTCGAGCCGGTCGTCCTCGGCGCCGTCGGAGCGTATGTCTGGGCCCGCGGCGCGACCACCTGGGCGGAGGCCGTCGGCGCCGCGCTCGACGCCCGGGGGTGGTCCCTTGCGACCTCAGAGACCGCCACCGGCGGATCGCTCGTGTCGCTGTTCGGGGCGCGCGACTGGCTCGTCCGCAGCGAGACGGTCCGGGCGACGCCACGACCGGGTGGCCCCGCCGATCTGGCCCGGACCGCAGCGCGGATCCGGACCGAGACGGGAGCGGAGGTCGGCCTGGCGGTCGCGGTCGGGCAGCGGGGCGCCGACAGCGCGGTCTCACTCGCCGTCGCCACCCCCGACCGGGTCGCCCGTCGTCGAAGCATGGCCTTCCTGGGCGGGGACCAGGGCCGGCTCCGATCGGCCCTCATGGCGGCGGCCTTCCTGGTCGAGGTCCTGCGCGCCGAGCCGTAGCCAGATCGGCGCCGCTCGATCGGAGCTGGGCGATCAGCGCCGGGCGGTGCGTTCGAGCCCGGCCGGATCCAGGATGACGATCGTGTCGCGCTCGAGCCTGAGGAACCCGTCATCCACGAACTGGCCGAGCAGCTTGTTCACGCTCTGGCGGGTCGCCCCGATCATGGCCGCCAGGTCCCCCTGCGTCCATGACCCGGCGATCCTGATCGTGCCGTCGTCCTGAGGGACGCCCGAGCCCTGCGCGAGGCGAAGGAGCCGCGCCGCCATCCGGCCGGTCATGTCGAGGAAGTGGAGCTCCTCGACATGGTCGGTCAGCCGCCGCAGCTCGCCGGCAAGCGCCGCGAGCAAGGCATCGCGGGTCGCCGGCTCGGTGTCGATGAGCATCCGGAAGCGCTCGCGCGGAAGGACCAGCGTCTCCGTCGGCTCGAGCGCGACCGCGGTGGCCGACCGGGGCGCCCCGTCGAGGAGCGCCAGCTCGCCGAAGAAGGCCCCGGGTCGGACCGTGGCCAGGATGGCCTCGTCCCCCTCTTCCGATGGAAGCATGATCTTGACCGCGCCGGAGGTGACGATGAACAGGGAGTCACCCGGGTCGCCCTGGTGGAACAGGACCTCGTTGCGGCGGAAGCGGCGCGTGCGCATCCCCGTCGCCAGGCGTTCGAGGGTCGCCCGATCGAGACCGGCGAACAGCTGCACACGCTCGAGCGCCTCGATCGCCGGTCCCACCCCATCCATCGTGCGATGGTACCCGCCCGTGATGTCGGCGGACCGACAGTTCCTACGTCGTCCTGCGGTTGCCGGACCACGCTCGAGCCCCGATACTCGGCGCGTGACCTGCCTGTCCCGGGCCGCGCTCTGTGCAGACGTCCGATCGCCGTGCGACTGACCGTCCTCGGCTGCGGACCCGCCTCCCCACAGCCGGATACCCCCGCCTCGGGGCTCCTCGTCGAGGCGGGCCAGACGGCGATCCTGCTCGACTGCGGGCAGGGGGTGGCCGGCCGCCTGGTCCGCCGGCTCGAGCCGGCGCGGCTGAGCGCGATCGTCATCGGCCACATGCACGCCGACCATTTCATCGACGTCTCGGCGCTCCGCTATCGCTTCGCCTGGGCGGGTCGAACGGCCGCCCGCGTTCCGCTCCTGCTGCCGCCCGGCGGGCTCGCGCGATTCGCCGAGCTGGCCGGCGTCGTCAGTGAGCGTGCGACCTTCTTCGACGATGCCTTCGATGTCCGGGAGTACGACCCGTCGACGCCGGAACGGATCGGAGAGGTGGACGTGACCTTCGTCCCGGGGCGGCACTACGTCCCGGCCTGGGGCTCGTCGCTGACCGGGCCGGACGGGTCGCGGATCGTCTATGCCGGCGACACCGGCCCGAACCCCGGGCTCGTGGCGGCAGCCCGCGGCGCCGATCTGCTCGTGTGCGAAGCGACCCTCGCCTCGACCGTGGAGGACGACCAGGACGCCCGCGGTCACCTGACCCTGGACGAGACGCTCGAGCACGGGCGAGCGGCCGGGGTGAAGCGACTCCTGATCACCCATTACCCCTCGGCTCGACACGCTGCGATGGCCGAGCAGCTCGATCCTCTCCGAGGCTGGGCCGCCCTGGCCCGACCGGACCTCGCCTTGACGGTCACGCGACGGTCGGCCGGCGGGTCGGCCGGCTCCTCGGGGCGCGGCGGGCGGGCGGCGGATCGGGGGTCGATCCGCGCGGCACGCTGAGGGCGCGCGGCGCGTCGGGTCGCGCTAGGAGATCGACAGGACCGGGGCCTCGTTGCGGACGGCCGCCACGCTCATCCGGGCAGCGACGGTCCGGGCCAGCGTCGTGAGCGCCACGGCGGCCGGGCCCGGTTCTCGCTGGGCCACGACGGGGATCCCGACGTCGGCGCCCTGGCGGACGGTCACGTCGAGCGGGATCGAGCCTAGGAATCCGATGTCGTGCTCGCGCGCGTATCGCTCGCCGCCACCCCGGCCGAAGATCTCGGTCAGCTCGCCGCAATGGGAGCAGACGAAGCCGGCCATGTTCTCGACGATGCCCGTCACCGGCACGTTCATGCGCGTGAGCATCGCGTGCGCCTTCTGGACGTCGAGGAGTGAGACTTCCTGCGGGGTCGTGACCAGCACGGCGCCGCTGATCGGCACGGCCTGGGCGAGCGTCAGTTGCGCGTCGGACGTCCCCGGCGGGAGGTCGATCACCAGGTAGTCGAGCTCGCCCCACTCCACGTCGCGCAGGAACTGCTGGATGGCGCCGCCCACCAACGGTCCGCGCCAGACGATCGGCTGTCCCTCCGGGACGAAGAACTGGATCGAGATGGTCTTGACCCCGTACCGCTCGAGCGGGGTGATCTTGTTGCTGGCGCTGGCGACCGGCTGGCCCTCGAGGCCCATCATCAGCGGGACGTTCGGACCGGTGATGTCGGCGTCGAGCAGACCGACCGACGCACCGGCCTGGGCGAGCGCGACGGCCAGGTTGACGCTGACCGTGGTCTTGCCGACGCCGCCCTTGCCGGACACGACGGCGATGACGTTCTTGACCCCCGGGAGGAGTGCCTCCGGAGTCGCGGCGCTCGCGCGACGGACCATCGCGCCCCAGGTGATCGCGATCGACTCGGTCCCGATGTCCACCAGCGCCGCACGGACGTTGGTCTCGATCTCGTCCTTGAGCGGACACGCTGGCGTGGTCAGCTCGATCGTCAGGGACACAGCCCGGTCGTCGATCACCAGGTCCTTGACCATCCCGAGGCTGATGATGTCGCGGCCCAGCTCGGGCTCCTGGACGTTGCTCAGCGCTTCATTGACGGAGCGTTCGGTCAGGGCGGCGGTCATCGGTCGTCGCGATCCCTCATGCACGCCGGCCTTCGGGCGATTTCTGGCGGGCGGCGCGCCGATATCCTACCGCCGCTCGGTCCCGGCCGCCCCGCGGCTCGCCCGTGGCCGGTGGGCCGTCGGCGGAACGCCCCATCCAGGTCGCGGGTTCGACACGAGATTCGTGCGAAACAGGGCCCATTCGTGCACGATTCCGCACGGGGACCGCCGCGTTGACACCCTTTCCGCCGTGGCCTACCATCCGGCCACCGGTCGGGCGCGTGGGGGACGCGAACTCCGGCGCGCTGGGAGCGGCGCCGCCAATCCCCTGGTCGCCACCGGGGGTCGGACCTGTCCATCCGGGAGTGCGAACCACCGTGCCGACCGTTGACGTCAGGCTCGTGGATGTGGTCAAGATGTTCGGCGACGCCGTGGCCGTCGACCACATCAACCTCGAGGTCGAGTCCGGCGAGTTCTTCGCCCTGCTCGGTCCGTCCGGCTGCGGCAAGACGACGACCCTGCGGATGGTCGGCGGGTTCGAGGCCCCGACATCGGGCCTGATCGAGCTCAAGGGTCAGGACGTCACCTGGTTGCCGCCGTACAAGCGCAATGTCAACACGGTCTTCCAGAACTACGCGCTGTTCCCGCACCTGTCGGTCTACGAGAATGTGGCGTTCGGTCTGCGCCGCTCGAAGGTCGACGACGCCGAGGTTCGTACCCGGGTCAGCGAGATGCTCAAGCTCGTTGAGCTCCCAGGGTACGAGCGCCGCAAGCCGACCCAGATCTCCGGCGGCCAGGCACAGCGAGTCGCGCTCGCGCGCGCGCTGATCAATCGACCCGCCGTCCTCCTGCTCGATGAGCCGCTCGGCGCGCTCGACTCGAAGCTGCGCAAGCAGATGCAGGTCGAGCTGAAGCGGATCCAGCAGGAGGTCGGGATCACGTTCATCTTCGTGACCCACGACCAGGAAGAAGCGATGACGATGTCCGATCGCATCGCGGTCATGAATCACGGGCGCTACGAGCAGCTGGGGGATCCCGCGAGCCTGTATGAACGGCCGCGGACACGGTTCGTGGCGGGCTTCCTCGGGGTGAGCAATCTCCTGCCGACGACGCCGGAAGGCACCGACGGCGGCTATGCCGTGGCACGCCTCGCGGACGGGTCGGCCGTCCGCGTGCCGACCGCGCTGACCGAGGGCTACGACGCCTACGAGATCGGTGTCCGACCCGAGAAGATCCGTCTCAGCGAGCTGACCGAGACCGTCCCTGCTGGGTTCAACCAGATGGTCGGGACCGTCAAGGACGCCTCCTACCTCGGCGTCTCGACCAGCTACGTCGTCGAGACGCGGGGCGGCGGCACAGTCACCGTCTATGAGCAGAACGTCGAGCGAGCCACTCGCGCCGAACTCTGGGAGCCGGGCGAGGAGGTCCGCCTGACCTGGTCGCCGGACCACACGTTCGCGGTCGAGACCGGCGGTGCGCCGCCGCCCGATGTCGTCACCGCGGCGACGCTCGCGACCGGGGTCGCTCCGGTCCCGGAAGAAGCCCCGCGGGGGACCTCGCGACGCGCGTTCCTCCTCGGTGGCGCGGTGGTCGCCGTCGGCGGCATCGCGGCGTTCATCGCCCTGACGCGAGGTGGCACGTCCGCTCCCGCGGCGGCTGCGTCGGCCGCCCCGTCGGAGGCGTCGGTCGCCACGCCCGGGCCGAGCCTCGGACCCACCGCGGCTGCGTCCGAGGCGCCGACATCGGCCGTCGCCCTGGTCCCGACGGGCCCGCTCAACTTCGCCAACTGGGACGCCTATATCGACCTGACGACCGTTCCGGGTCCGGACGGCAAGCTGGGCACCGACGACGACGAGTACGACCTGCCGTCACCGACCCTGGACGAGTTCGCCGCCAAGTACGGCGTCCAGATCAATTACAAGAACGCCGCGATCGATGAGAACGAGTCGTTCATGGGGACGATCACCCCGCAGCTCACGGCGGGCCTCGATACCGGCTGGGACCTGATCGTCATGACCGACTGGATGGCGTCGCGCATCGTCGCCGCCGGATGGGCCGAGAAGATCGATCATGCTCACACGCCGACAGCCGTCGCCAACATCCGCGACGAGCTCAAGAACGCGCCCTGGGATCCGAACTTCGACTACCACTTCCCGTGGCAGTCGTTCGCGACCGGGGTCGGCTACAACATCAAGTCGACCGGGCGTGAGCTCACCAAGATCGCCGACCTGTTCGATCCGAAGTTCGCGGGGAAGGTCACCCTGCTCCAGGACCCGCATGACTCCTTCCCGCTCATCCACCTCATGCTCCAGTCCCAGGGCAAGGCGTCAGCGACACCCGCCGAGGCCATGACCGCCGACGACGGGCAGGTGGTCCATGACTTCCTGAAGCCCTACGTCGAGAGTTCGCACATCCGGGGATTCACCGGCAACGCCTACCTGAAGGACTTCGCGAGCGGTGACACGTGGGTCGCGTTCGTCTGGTCCGGCGACCTGGCGTCATCCGGTGGCAAGAACGACCGGTTCATCTTCCCCGAGGAGGGGTCGATGATCGCGACCGACAACATGATGATCCCGAAGGGCGCCCAGCATAAGTACACCGCCGAGCTGATGAT
>JADGQI010000150.1 GCA_017881905.1 Chloroflexota bacterium | reverse complement strand
GCGGCGTCTCCGGCTCGAGACCCAGCTCGAACCCGAGCAGCTCGATCCCAGGCTCCGGTTCGCAGTCGCGCTCGGGAGCGCGCCGGAAACCCATCTGCCGGTACAGCCGCTGGGCTGCGGTCATCCGGGGCCGGGTCAGCAGGACGATCCGCGAGCGACCGCCCGCCCGCGCTCGATCGATGCAGGCCTGGACGAGCGCTCGCCCGGCCCCGCGACCCTGGCCGCCGGCGGGGTCCACCGCCAGCATCCGGAACCCGGCCTCGCCCTCCCGTTCGGACTCGGAGTAGGGCGTGCCCGGTCCCGGCACGTAGGTCACTCCCCCGAGCACCCGGCCGTCACCGTCGACGGCCACCAGCACCGGGCATGAGGCGGCCCGCAGCGCGGTGTCCCGAACGACGTCCAGGTAGCCGTCATGACCGTCCTCGCCGACCGTCAGGTAGGCCGCGACCGTCACCTCGCCGAGCGCCTCGTACTCCTCGGGACGGATCTCGCGGACGCGGAGCGTCATCCGGCGCTCGATGGCAAGCGGAGCTCGACATGGCCGCAGGCACGACAGGCGCGGACCTCGAACGGGAACATGTCCTCGCCGAGCTCGGCCCACTCGCCGAACAGGAGCTTCCAGCCCCCGGTCGTGCCGCCGGTGCGGAACTGGTGGACGCCCAGCGACTCGGCTGGTCCCCCGCATCGGAGGCAATCCGCCTCGGAGCCCGGATGCTGGCCTGACGACTCGGTCACCGGATCACCTCATTCAAGCAGGAGGGCCGCCAGCGCCTCCGGCTCGGTGACCGGCTGGCGGCAGGCGAAGTCGCGACAGACGTACGCGGTGGGCAGGCCCGCGAGGCGGAACCGGGAGCCGAGGAGCTCGATCGTGCTGGCCGCTGGATCGGCGGCGCAGGCGACGACGGTGTGCGGCCGGTAGCCGGTCCGGGCCGGACGGACCAGCCGGGTCGTGGCTTCGTCCGCCGGATCGCCGACGACCGCGACCTCGACCACGTCGGCGAGGGCGAGGTCGAGCGCGATCAGCCACTGCCCGAACCCGCCCGGGTACCGTGCGAGCACGCCCGAGACCTGCCCGATGGCACGCTCGGCGGCGGCCACGTAGCGGCCCTCGCCGGTGAGGCTGGCCAACTCGAGCAGCACCGTAACGGCCATCGCGTTCCCGGACGGGACCGCGTTGTCCTGGAGGTCCTTCGGTCGGGTGACGAGGGTCTCGTGGCGGTCACCCGTGTCGAAGAACCCGCCGGCCGGGTCCGCGAACTCGGCCAGGATCGTGTCGGCGAGACTCCGCGCCGCCACGAACCAGCGCTCGTCGAACGTCGCGCCGTACAGCGCGAACAGGCCGTCGGCGAGGCAGGCGTAGTCCTCGAGGACGCCGTCCGCGGAGGCGCGCCCGTCCTTCCAGCTCCGGCGCAGGCGACCCTCCGGCCCGCGCAGGTTCGCCAGGAGGACCTCGGCCCCGGTCGTCGCCAGCTTCAGGTAGCGCGTCGCGAGGCCGGCGTCGCCGGGACCCCCGGTCGTCTGGAGGGCGGCGATCGCGTCCCCGAGGGCTCCGAGGGCGAGGCCGTTCCAGCTGGCGAGCGCCTTGTCGTCCCGGGCCGGCTGCGGGCGCTCGGCGCGGACCGCCAGGAGCGTCTCGCGGGCCGTCGCCAGGCGCCGAGCGACCTCGTCGGCGGGCGTCCCGGTTATCTCCCCGAGCTCGGCGTCGGAGCGGACCCGGCGCAGGATCGTCCGGCCCTCCCAGTTCCCGGCCTCGGTCACGTCGAACGCCGCGCCGAAGAGCGCCGCCGCGTCGGGGCCGAGGATCCGCCGGATCTCCTCGGCGGTCCACACGAACGTGGCCCCTTCCTCGCCGTCGGTGTCGGCATCCTGGCTCGCCGCGAATGCCCCGTCCGCCGTGAGCAGCTCCCGGGCCATGTAGTCGAGCGTGCCCAGCGCCACCTCGCGGTAGGCCCGGTCGCCGGTCAGCTGCCAGGCATGCAGGTAGACCCGGGCGAGCTGTCCGTTGTCGTAGAGCATCTGCTCGAAGTGCGGCACGAGCCAGATCGCGTCGGTCGCGTAGCGGTGGAAGCCGCCGCCGAGCTGGTCGTGGATCCCCCCGTCGGCCATCGCGTCGAGCGTCCGCCGCGCCATCGCCAGCGACCGGCCGTCGTCGTCGCCAGAGGCCGCCCGCCGGAGCAGGAACTCGATGGTCATCGGCTGCGGGAACTTCGGGGCGGCACCCCAGCCGCCGAGCCGCGGGTCGAACGTCCGCTCGAGGGCGGCGACCGCCGCGTCCAGCACGGTCCGGTCGGGCAGGCCCTGGGCGGGGACGTCGGCCGGACCGCCGGCGGCGCCGAACCGCGACGCGTCGGCGATCGCCGCCACGATCGCCCCGCCGGACCGCTCGACCTCGTCGCGCTGCTCGCGGTACGCGCGAGCGACGCCTTCGAGGACCTGGCGGAACGCGGGCATCCCGTGGCGCGGCGAGTCCGGGAAGTACGTGCCGCCGTAGAACGGCCGCCCATCGGGCGTCAGGAAGACGCTCATCGGCCAGCCGCCGCTCCCGGTCATCGCCTGGACCGCGGCCATGTACACCTGGTCGAGGTCCGGCCGCTCCTCGCGGTCGACCTTGATCGGCACGAAGTCACGGTTCAGATCGGCAGCGGTCGCCTCGTCCTCGAACGACTCGCGTTCCATCACGTGGCACCAGTGACAGGCCGCGTAGCCGATCGACAGGAAGATCGGCTTGTCCTCCGCTCGTGCTCGGGCGAGCGCCTCCTCGCCCCACGGATACCAGTCCACGGGGTTGTGGGCGTGCTGGAGGAGGTACGGGCTCGTCTCGCCGGCGAGCCGATTGGTGGGCATGCGGCGATGGTAGCAATGCGGGCCGACGGGGCCCGTATCATCCCGCGCATGACCGCCCTGTCCGCACTGCCCAGGACCCTCGGGCGGACCGCCTCGATCCTGCTCGTCGTCGCCGGTGGGCTGACCGTCGCCACCGCCGTCCTCCAGTTCGCAGGGGCGCCGCACGCGCTCGTGTTCGTCGTGTCGGCGATCGCCCTGGCGGGCCTGGCCGGCCTCATCGGGTCAGGGACGGACCAGCTCGGCCACCGCCTCGGCCCGGGGAAGACCGGCGTCCTCCAGTCCGCGCTCGGCAACCTGCCCGAGCTGTTCATCTCGATCTTCGCCCTCCAGGCCGGCCTCGTCGTCGTGGTCCAGACGGCGCTGGTCGGGTCGATCCTGGCCAACAGCCTGCTCGTCCTGGGCCTCGCCTTCTTCTTCGGCGGGCGTGCCAACGGCGTTCTGCGATTCGGCGCCGAGCCGGTCCGGATGATCGCGGTCCTGCTCGTCCTGGCGGTCGCGGCCCTGGCCATCCCGACCCTCGCCACGGCGCCTGGCGCGCCCGACGCCGGGCATGCCCAGGAGCTCAGCGTGTTCACCGCCCTGGTCCTGCTCGTCCTGTTCGCCGCCTCGATCCCGTTCTCGATCTCGGGCGGCCCGGGCGCCAGCGCGATCGAGGCTCCCGTCGACGAGGTCTGGCCGTTGCCGCTCGCGATCGGCCTGCTGGCGCTGTCGGCCGCGGGTGCCGCGCTCGTGTCCGACTGGTTCGTGGCCGCCCTCGTGCCCTCGCTCGCGTCGCTCGGAATCTCCGAGGAGTTCGCCGGCCTGGTCGTGGTCGCCATCGCCGGCAATGCGGTCGAGAATGTGGTCGGGGTCCAGTCCGCGATCAAGAACAAGGTCGACCTGGCGGCGAGCCTGATCCTCAACTCGAGCCTGCAGGTGGCCCTGGCGCTGACCCCGGCGCTCGTCATCATCTCGATGGTCATGGGCGGGCCGGCGCTGACGCTCGTCCTGACCCCGCTCCTGCTCGGGTCGCTGGGCCTGGCCGTCATCCTCGGCGCGCTCATCGTGTTCGACGGTGAGGCGACCTGGCTCGAGGGCCTCGCCCTGGTCGCCCTGTACCTGATCATCGCTGCCAGCGTCTGGTACGGCCCGAGGATCGCCGCCTGACGGCAGGCCGAAGGGCTCCTCGAGCCTGGTGCGGCCGGCGGCACCGCGCCGACCGCGACCGGCGTGGGTCAGCGCCGCGCCGCGGGTAGGCTTGGCGCGATGGATCAGCCGAGGCAGCCCGCGCTGCGCACCGCCCTGGACGAGTGGCGCATCTTCCTCGGCAAGCGCTATCGGCGCTACCTCGGGATCGGCATGGGGCAGGCGGCCGTCTCCGCCCTGGCCGGCGATGGGCTCACGGTCCCGCTCCTGCTCGTGCTCGGTGCCTCGCCGGCCGTGGCGACGGTCATCGGCGTGCTGCCGTTCGCGTTCTCGGCGGCCCAGCTGCTCGTCCCACGGCTCCTTCGTCGGTTCGACGGCAACCTTCGCGGCGTCACCCTGGCCATCCTGCTGGTCGGCGAGACCCGGGGGTTCACCCTGGCGATCCTGACCTTCCTCGTCTGGGCCAAGGTCCTGCCCGCCTCAGTCGCAGTGGTCGCGATCGGTGCGGTCATGACGATGGCCGGCGCCGCGACCACGATCGGCGGGACGAACCTCCTCGCCTGGTTCGGGGCGATCCTGCCCGACGGCGAGCGCCGCTTCGTCGCACCCCGGGTGATGGGCACGAACCTGGGCCTCGGCGCGTTCCTCCTCCTGCCCGTGGCCATCCTCGTCCAGCTGACGGAGTCACGGGTCGGTGTGCTGATCTACGCCGCGGTCTTCGTCGTGGCCGGAGTCGCGGGCGTCGCCGAGCTGCTGGTCGTCCGGCGCCTGCCCAAGCCCGGCCGGGTCCGCGTAGCGGAGCCACGGCCCGCCGAGCCGGTCGTCGACCCCGCCACCGGCCGGCCGACGACGCCGGCGAAGGGGCCGGGCCCGCGCGAGCTCGACCGGTTCCTGCGTTCGATCACCCTGGCCGCGTTCGGCGCGGGGTTCGGTCCGTATCTGTCGATCTACGCGATCAGCGTCCTGCACCTCCCGCCGGCGTTCGCGATCCTGCTCGCGGCGCTCGCGTCCGGGGCGTCGCTCGTCGCGGCGACGCTGGTCGGCGGGATGCTCAGTCGAGGCTCCGCGTCGAGGACCCTGCGGCTGTCGTTCCTGCTGCGCGGCGGGTCGATGATCTTCGGGCTGCTGGCCTTCCCGCAGAACCCGCTGGCGTGGCTCGTCATCTGCGTCGTCGCGGTGGTCGCCAGCGCGGGAGCAGCGGCCGGCAGCCTGTCGTCCAACGAGCGCCTGATGCGGATCACGCACGGTCCCGACGTCATCCGAGCGCAGGGCCGGTTCGTGGCCGGGACCGCGATGGGCGTCACTGCCGGACAGCTGTCCAACGCCGCCATCCTGGCGATCCTGCCACTGGGCTACCCTGCCTTCGCCATCCTGTTCACGGTGTCCGGGCTGACCCGCTTCTTCACCGCCTCCCGCGCCGACGTCTCGGCGACCTGGTCGTCGAGCACGATGCCCTACCGGATCGACGACCTCCAGGACCGCTGAGGCAGGCCGTCGCGCGTCGAGGCGAGCGGCGTGTGGCGCGTCGGGCGCGGGGCTGCGATGGCGTCGTCAGCGGAGGCGACGGTAGGAGCTCTCGGCTCGGCGGACCACTCGCTCGATGCGAACCATTCGGGCCCCGTCATCGATCATGTATACGATCCGCAGGTCCCCGAACCTGATCCGCCAGAAGTCGGCCCCGACGAGTCGCTTGACCCCCGGCGGCCGAGGGTCCGAAGCGAGCGCTCGTAACGGCAGGCGGACCCTGGCAGCGACATCGGCCGGGAGCCGATCCATCTCCCTTCGTGCGGCCGTAGTCGCCACGATCCGGTACGCCGAGCGACCGGTCACCCCTTGCGCGAGCCGTACTTCGCGCGGTCCTCGGCGACCCTCTGCCTGAAGTACTCCTCGATATCGATCCCACCGCCGTCGCGCTGGTACTCGGCTTCGGCCTCCTTGGCCGCGGCGATGTCCTCGGCGTCCTCGACCGCCTCGAGCCAGGCCTCGAGCGCCTCGTCGGCGATGTCCCGGACCGTTCGGTCCTGACGGGCGGCCTCGACCTTGATCGCGCGATACAGGTCGTCCTTGATGTCCAGCGTGACTTTCATCGTGCCATCTTCCCATGATCCCAGCTAGATGGCAAGATGGTGGCCGAGGACACCGCCCCCAGCCCTCATCGGGCTATCGTTCCATGACCATGACGACCATCCGTGCGGTCCCCGGCTTCCTTCCGTCAACCGCGGGGTTCCACTTCGCCAATCAGTGGCCGCACGGACCGGCCATCCGGCTGGCCGTCCGGGTCCCCGGACCCGTCCCGGTCGAGCTCGAGCTGCGGATCGGCGACACGGCGAACGGGCTGTGCGGGGGGATGGCGCTCGCCACGATCGACCGCTGGCTGGTCGGGGAACCGCCACCACCCGACCTGACGCCGCCCCCCGAGGGATCGGACCTCTTCCGGGAGATCGTCCGCCGCCAGATCGACAGCCTCGGCTGGGGCGTGGCCGTGGTCCGGTTCTGGCGGGCGGGCGCGGCGGGGGCTTCGACCCGCGCCCGTCTCGCGGTCCGCGATGCGTGGCCGGCGGTTCGCCGGGAGATCGACTCGGGCCGGCCGGCCGCGCTCGGCCTGACCCATGTCGCGTCGGCCGACCCGCGTCGGCTCGTGGGCGATCACCAGGTGGTCGTCTACGGCTATGAGCTCGATGCGACCGCCGGGACCGTCGTGCTCTGGACCTACGACCCGAACCACCCCGACGACGACGCGATCCGGCTTCGCCTCAGCCTGGGCGGCGCCGATGGGCCGCTCGCGTTCGACTATGTCGCCGGGGAGGCGCCGGTCCTCGGCCTCGTCCGGCTGTGAGCGGGCTCGGCCGATCGGGACTCGACCGCTAGTTCGACGGGCCCGGGATCGCGGGCGTGCGACCGGACCCCGCGGTCGCGGCCGTGGATGACGCCGTCGCGGCGGCTGCCTGCATCTCCGCCGCCCGCGACCCGAGCAATCCCCAGCGCCAGGCGAAGATGCCGGCCACCAGCGCGATGACGATCGCGGCCACGCCACCGAGCAGGACGGCGGTCGCCGCCCCGAACGCGCCGGCGAGCGCCCCGAAGAGCAGGCCGCCGATCGGGGTCGAGCCGGCGAACACCGTCGTGTATACGGCCATGACCCGGCCGCGGAGGCCGTCCGGGACCGACAGCTGGATCGACGTGTTGGCGGTCATCGCCATGGCGATCCCGCCGGCGCCGATCCCGAACATGCAGAGCAGGGACAGCGGCATCGACCGCGAGTACGCCAGGGCGACCTCGAGGGCGCCGAGGACGAGCGCGCCGCCGATCAGCATGCGTTCGCTCGGACGGCCGAGGAAGGCGATCGACAGGGCTGCGGCCAGCGAGCCGACCCCGGACGCCGCCATGAGGAAGCCGTAGCCGGCAGCGTCACTGCCGAGGACGTCCCGGGCGAGTGCCGGGATGACGATCGTGAAGTTCATCCCGACCAGGGAGACCAGCCCGACGACGCTGACCGCGAGCAGGACGATATGCGTCCGCCGCACGTAGCTCAGCCCCTCGCCGAGATTGGCGAACACGGCCCGAACGGTCTTGGGCATGATCATCGGCGTAGCCGGGTGGAGGTCTGCCGGGCGCATCGCCAGCAGGCTGGCCAGCACGGCGATGAACGACAGGCCGTTGATGAAGAAGGCGATCGAGATGTCGAACAGGCCGATCGTCAGCCCGGCGACGGCGGGGCCGACGATCCGGGCCGCATTGAAGATCGCCGAGTTGAGCGCGACCGCATTGCCGATGTCCTCGCGACCGACCATCTCGAAGACGAACGACTGCCGGGTCGGCATGTCGACGGCGTTGGTGCAGCCGAGAAGGAACGCCAGGACCAGGATCTCCCAGACCTGGACGGTTCCGGTCGCGGTGAGCGCGGCGAGGATGAACGCGAGGCTCATCGCGCTCGTCTGGGTGGCGACCAGCGTCCGGCGCTTGGGCAGGCTGTCGGCGACGATCCCGCCGAACAGCCCGAAGACCATCACCGGCAGGAACTGGGCGGCCGCGACGACGCCGAGCATGAACGGGTCGTTGGTCATCGTCAGCACGAGCCAGGCCTGGGCGACCGACTGCATCCAGGTGCCGACCAGCGAGATGAGCTGACCGGACCAGAACAGCCGGAAGTTGCGATGGCGGAGCGCGCGCAGGCCGGCCAGCCCGACGACCGTCTTGACGGGGCTCATCGCGGCGCCCGTCGGCGGGCGGGCGACGGGTCGCCGCGCCTGACGTGGACGTGGGTCGGCGGCCGGCCATGGGGGTGGTCGGCGTGGGCAGCTCGGGCGTGCTCGGCCGCGGCCTCGGTGTCACCGGCCAGCTCGGCCTCGATCTCGGCCAGGTGCTCGGTCAGGTGGTCCTGGCGATGGGACGCGTCGTCGATCATCGCCTCGAGCCGATCGGCCTTGGCGCGAAGCGTGGCGACCTGGCGGTCGACCCGGGCAAGGGCGTCATGGATGATCGTCCGCCGCTCGTCCAGGTCGTGCGTCTCGCGGAAGCGCTCGCGGTTGCGGGCTCGCGCCGTTTCGTCCTCGAGCAGCTGGGCGATCTCCGCGAGGCTGAACCCGGCGTCGTCCCGGAGCCCCTTGATGTAGCGGAGGCGGTCGAGATCGTCGGCGTCGTAGAGTCGATAGTCACCCTCGGACCGGGCCGCCGGCTCGAGCAGCCCGATCTCCTCGTAGTAGCGGATCGAGCGGGTCGTCAAGCCGAGCTCGGC
Organism: Chloroflexota bacterium; assembly: GCA_017881905.1. Taxonomy (GTDB): domain Bacteria; phylum Chloroflexota; class Limnocylindria; order Limnocylindrales; family CSP1-4; genus Chersky-267. Next base: position 6,767 of record JADGQI010000150.1, on the reverse strand, counting down.
CGCGACCTTCTGGATCCGGAACAGACCGGCGGACGCGGGTTCGACATCGGGTGTCGCCGGGGTCGCCTCAGGCGCGCGGGTCGCCTCGGGCGCGTCAACGGACTCGCTCATTTCCCCCCGACCTTACCACACATTGACGTTTACGTAAAGGTGAGAGCGCAACACGAACCGCGAGAGCGCGTCAGGACTTCTGGCACTTGGCAGGGTCCCGAGTGCGGTGTCAGGCTTCGATCCTGGGGGCACCCATGCGAGGACGCGTCTGGCTCGGCATCGGGGTCGTCGTCGTAGTAGTCGCCGGGATCGGCTACCTCGCCTACGTCGGCGCGGAGGGCTCGCGGCGGCTCGTCGCCGACGCGCCTTCTCGTGGGGATTGCCGCACCCCGGACGTGCAGTTCGGCTGGACGTACGAGGCGATCAACTACGACATCGCGGATGACGCCGTGCTCGAGGCACGGAACCCCGACCTGACGGACTGCGCCTACATGGGCACGAAGGCGGGCGACTCGGTCGTCACCGACGACGGCATCCGCATCGCCGGCTGGTACGTGCCCGCCGGCAACGGGGCCGGGCCGACCGCGCCGACCGTCGTGCTGGTCCACGGTTTCCAGGCCTCGAAGAGCGGCGTCCTCAAGTACGGCGAGGGCCTCCACGACGCGTTCAACCTGGTCGCCTTCGACCTGCGCCACTTCGGGCGGAGCACGGGCGACGAGACGACCGCCGGGGTCCTCGAGCAGAAGGATCTTCGAGCGATCATCGATTGGCTGGAGCGGACCAAGCACCCGGTGCACGTCGGCGTCCTCGGCAACTCGCTTGGTGCCGCGACCGCCCTTCTCGAGGCCACGACCGACCAGCGCGTCGAGGCGCTCGCGCTGGACTCGATGCACACCCGGCTCAGGTACCAGGTCGAGGCACGCCTCCAGCAGAACGGTCATCCGGCCTACCCGGGGCCGTGGGCGATCTTCGCTGGCACGCGTCTCCGGACCGGGCTGGATCTCGGGGCCGCCGATGCCGAAGACCAGCTTTCGAAGGTGGGCGAGCGGCCGATCCTGCTGATCCACGGGACCGCCGATGATGAGGATCTGCCCGTGCGGACCCAGGCCTTCTACGAGAAGGTGCTCGCGCGCGGCATCCGCGTCGACCTCCACTGGTGCGACGGGTCAGGCCACGACGCACCCGCCGGGATGCCCGTCGACGTCTGCCGCGACGCCTTCGGCGCCTGGGTGCGCGAGTTCTTCACCTCGACCCTGGCGACTCCCTAGGGCTGCCGCAGGCAGCAGCCCTTACCGGGCTTAACGGGCCCGTCCAGACCTTGTCCGCTGGCCTCAGCTCGGCTCGACGACCACCCGCTCGCGGCCGGCGACCAGGCCGATGACGAGCACTGCCGGGGCGAGGGTCGCCGCCACGATGAGCCGCGGAGCACCGGCGACCGAGAGCCCGACGCCGAGACCGAGTGAGAAGGCGGCCAGCAACCACTGGCTGCTGTCCGGCATCGCCTGGATCGTGCGGGCGCTCTCGACGGCGCCATCACGAACGACCTCGACGACGACCGGGATCCGCTCACCGACCTGGTCTGCCGTTGCTCGGACGGCGCCGGCGGCGTGGGAAACCCATTCGCGGGTCGACCGATCGTCAGGCGCCTCTGCGGCGATTCCATTCGTGGTCATTGATCTCTCTCCTTGCGTGTGGCGTCAGACGGACCCTGTGGCCGTCCGACTCGGTCGCACCATCGCGATGCACGTCGAGGACGACGGTCGCGTGCCATCCCCGCCAACAGGGCCTCGCGAGCGCGCACCATCACCATGGGGCCCCAGGGCGACAGCGGCATGACGGGCCGTCATGACGCCAGGGCGAGGGGTCCGCAGATTGAGCTCACGCGTATGCGCAGCAGTGGCCGGAGCGTAGCCCGGCGGTGGCCTTCATGGTCCCGCTTCCCCGGATGCCTGACGGCACGAAGGAGAACGGCATGACCACAGAACAGATCGATCGCACGGTCGTCACCCAGGAGCCGGCCGCCGCCGGTCAGGAAACCGTCCAGACGGACCGCCGTCGCACCACCAGGACCGGCCCCGAGGGATCCGAGTTCGCTCGACGGGTCGTCGTCCTCCTCTTCGGACTGGTCCAGATCGTCATCGGGGCACGGATCGTTCTGCTCGTCCTCGATGCCAGGGAATCCAACGTCCTGGTCTCGGCGATCCTCAACGTCAGCCAGATCTTCGTCGCACCGTTCGAAGGGATCCTTCGGACGGATTCGCTGCATGCCGCGGGCTCGACCCTCGACATCACCGCGATCGTCGCCTTTGTCGGCTGGACGATCATCGAGCTGATCGTGCTCTGGGCGATCGGCATCTTCCGGCGCCAGCCCGCCTCAAGCCAGGCCTGACCTCACTGGTGGGCCGGGCGGCGAGCCCGGCTCACCGGACGGTCGGCTTCGATCGGCCCCGGGCAGCGGGGCGACACGAAAGGTATGGATATCGATGAGCATCATCGCGTGGATCGTCGTCGGGGCGATCGCCGGCTTCCTGGCAAGCCAGGTCATGAACGCTCGTGAGGGCCTGTTCATGATGGTCGTCCTGGGCATCGTCGGCGGCCTTCTCGGAGGCTTCGTCGCAACGTCCGTCTTGAAGATGGGCTCCGTCAACGGGATCAACATCGAGAGCATCGTCATCGCCACCCTCGGCGCGATCGCGGTCGTGTTCCTTGTCCACCTTGCCACGGGTTCGCGTGGCCTCATGCGCCGCTGACGAGGACGGTCAGATACCGCCGGCGACCTCGTCAGAGGCCGCTGGCGATCTGGTCAGAGGCCGCTGGCGACCTGGCCTCCCGCGGCGCCCAGCAGGGCCGGTAAGACGACCAGCACGAGCACGACGGCGAACGCGATCAGCGCCAGGGTACGCAGCGAGGCCAACCCGATCGCCCGGACCTCCGGATCCAGGCGCACCGGTGACCGGCCTGCCGCGTGGTCGACCGCCGTTGGCAGGCGCTCCCAGCCGTCGGGGTCGGTTCCGCTCGGCATCGTGTCGGGTACCGCCGCCCCGGGGACCTGGATCTCGATCATGAGCGACACGCCGTCCCGATGATGGCCTTAGAGGCCCAGAATCGCCCCGATGCCCCTAGCCCGTCATGACGGGGCGTCATCATCGTGCGACCGCTGGCCGCCGTCCCAACCCTCGTTCGAGAATGTCGGGATGAACCGGTAGCCCTTGCCCGGGACCGTGGCGATGAAGCGCGGTTGCTTGTAGTCGTTCATCAGCTTGATCCGCAGGCTCCGGACGTGACGATCGACGATGTTGCTCTCGGCCACGAAGTCCGGGCCCCAGATGGCGTCGAGGATCTCGTCGCGGGTCACGATCTGGCCGCTCCGACTGGCGAGCAGGTAGAGCAGACTCTGCTCGATGCCGCTCAGGTGGACGATCGAGTCACCCGCTCGAACCTGCCGATCGACGATGTCGATCTCCATCTCCCCGAGCTTGATCGTGGGGACGATCGGCCGATCCGTGCCGGTCGCTCGACGCGTGATCACGATGCAGCGGGCGAGGAGCTCCTCGGGAGAGAACGGCATCGTCAGGATGTCGTCGACCCCGAGGTCGAACGCCCTGAGCTTGGTCTTCAGGTCGCCTCGGCGCGTCAGCCCGAGCGCGGGCGTCACCCGTTTCGTTAGGCGGTTGGATGCCCCGAGCCGCTGGAGCAGGGCCGTGCTGTCGTCGTGGTCCATGTCGATCACGGTCAGGTCGGGATGCCAGTCGGCGAGGATCTCGACCGCACCGGCGAGGCTGCTCGTGGCCCGTACCACGAAGAGGCCGTGGTTCAGCGTGAGCCGGATGAGGTCGACGACCAACGGCCGATCGTGGAGCACGAGGGCGCGGCGCGCCTCGGGGCTACGTGCGGTTTCCTTGGCGGCCGTCACGGCTCGCTCCTCGCTGGGTGAGGGCTGAGCCATTTGGTCCAGGTGGGGCTCCCGCCGGTGATGCGGCTCGGCGCATCATCTCGGGATCTCAGCATCTCACCACCGTAGATGATGCACCGTCTCGCATCATGTGGCGAGGAGCGGTTCCCGGCCCACCGCGCCAGGTCGTCCCATCGATATGGAACGATTCACGCGACGGCAGCGCCATACCGTATCAGCGCGACCAGATGGGTCGCGATCTGACCGGAGTGGACCGTGGAGCAGCGAGAGCTCGTCGAGCGGGCAAGGCGGGGCGATCATGACGCCTTCGCCCTGCTCGCCGCCGGTGCCGTCACGCGGCTCGATGCGGCCGCCCGACTGATCCTCCGAGACCGCGAGCTCGCGCGGGACGCGGTCCAGGAGGCATTGGTCCGGGCCTGGCGGGACCTCCCGGGGCTTCGCGACCCCGAGCGGTTCGATGCCTGGCTCCACCGACTGATCGTCCACGCCTGCATCGATCAGGCGCGGATCCGACGGCGGCGACCGATCGAGGTAGAGATCGGCCCGATCTTCACCGCGTCGACACCCGACGAAACCCAGATGGTCGCCGACCGCGACCTGGTCGACCGGGCGCTCGCCCGGCTCGGCCCGGAGCATCGGGCGGTCGTCGTCCTGCACTACTACCTGGGGATGCCGTTGCCGGAGGCCGCCGCGATGCTCGGCATCCCGGTCGGTACGGCCAAGTCACGGCTCAATCGGGCGATCGGCTCGCTTCGGCGGTCGTTCGAGCCCGACAGGTCCGAGACCGAACTGGAAGGGAGGCGGCTGTGATGACGTCCGACGACCGGTTCGATCGACGCCTGGAGTCCGGCGTGGCCGACCTTGCGGCACCCCGCTTCCCTGACTACTTCGACGACGTCCTCGCGGTGACGAGCCGGACACGGCAGCGTCCCGCCTGGACGTTCCCAGGAAGGTGGATCCCGATGGTTGACATGTCGCGCCAACGCGCGATCGCACCGGGCGTGCCGTGGCGCGCGCTCGCCATCCTTGTCGCAGCTTTGCTCATCGTCGCGCTGGCGGTCGCGACGATCGTCGGCGCGCAGCGACATACGCCGGCACCGCCCTTCGGCGTAGCACGCAACGGACTGGTCGCCCACGTCGACGGTTCCGCGCTGTACGCGACCGACCCGAAGACCGGGGAGTCGCACCTGCTCATCGCCGACGCCAATGACGTCGGCGGCTCGAGGACCGATTCGCCTGCCTTCTTCGCTTCGCCTGCCTTCTCCCTTGACGGGACGCGGCTGGCGGTCCTCCGGACGCATGCCGGCAACCAGTCGGACCTGTTCGTCGCGGACGCCGACGGGGCACATCCCGTCAAGCTCAACGCCGACTCGCTCGCCGATGTCCAGACCTACGCCTGGTCGCCCGATGGACGATCGATCGCGATCGGCGTGGGCCTCGACGCAAGCACGGAGCGGGTCCTGATCGCCCAGGCGGACGGCAGCGGTACCTCCGCGCTCCCGGTCGCGACACCCCAATCCCAGCCGGCCTGGCGGCCGCCGGACGGGCACGATCTCCTGTTCCGAGGCCGGAAGGACGATGCTCCGGTGCTGTTCCTCGTGCACCCGGACGGCAGCGACCTCCGCTTGCTCGGGGCACCGGGATCGACCGAAGGCTACGACCTCGGGAATGCGACCTGGTCCCCGGACGGCTCGCGGATCGCCTACCTGCTCGATCAGCAGGACCCGTACCAGGCCCGCGTCCACGCCATCAACGCGGACGGGTCGGGTCACGTCATCCTGTCGGTCGCGCCGACCGGGATCCAGGACTATTCGCCGCTCTGGTCGCCCGACGGCCGCCAGATCGCTGTCTTCCGCTGGCAGTATGCCGACGGCAACACCGCGGACAAATGGGTCGCCGTCATCCCGGCAGATGGAAGCACCGCCGGGGTCGATGCCGACAACCGCGTCAACGACGCGAGCACCGGGTTCGACTGGATGGCGACCTGGTCGCCCGACGGCAGCCAGGTCCTCGCCGTGGACAAGCTCAGCCAACGGGCCATGTCGATCGATCCGACGACCGGCAAGACGACGACCCTACCCTGGTCGTCGCTCCAGCAGCCCGCCTGGCAGCGTCTCGCACCGTAGCGAGGTGTGTCGTGCGACGCCCGATCCGGCGACGGGTCGGGCGTCAGCACGCGGTCGCGACCCGGCCGGGCCGGTGGCGGTCGATGCCGCCGGACCGGCGGCACCACCCGACTGGTCGCCGAGCTTCGGCTCGGGTGGGGTCGCCCCCGGTGATGCGGCTCGGCGCATCATCTCGGGATCTGAGCCTCTCGCTAGCAAAGATGATGCACCGACTCGGATCGCGGGGCCGGGTAGCCTTGGGCCCCGGTGATGCGGCTGGGTGCATCATCTCGGGATCTGAGCATCTCGCCGGCCGAGATGATGCAGCGACTAGCATCGCGGGGCGACACCGCGCCGCCGGCACCTCTACCATCCGGGAATGGATTACGGACTGTGCCTCCCGACGATGCATGCCGGTGCGAGCGCGGAGGGGATCGAGGCGGCCGCCGAGGCTGCTGAGAAGGCCGGCTTCTCGACCGTCTGGACGACCGATCACGTCCTGGTCGGACACGCATCCGAGGCGGAGTACGGTCGGATCTTCGAGGCGGTCGTCACACTCGGCTACCTCGGGGCGCGGCATCCGGCGCTCAAGCTCGGCACCAGCGTCATCGTCGTGCCGCAGCGGCAGGCCGTCGTGCTGGCCAAGGAGCTGGCGACGCTCGATGCGCTGACGCGCGGCCGGGTCATCGCCGGCGTCGGCCTCGGCTGGGATGAGCACGAGTTCGGGAACCTCGGCGCAGCGGATCGGTTCAAGGTGC
>JADGQI010000149.1 GCA_017881905.1 Chloroflexota bacterium | reverse complement strand
TCGTCGCCGGGCGCGAGCCGATGCCGCCGTTCGAGCTCGACGAGCGCCTCGCCGACGTCCGCTACGGCGATTGGACGGGTCGCCTGTTCAAGGATCTCCAGCGCGAACGCGCCTGGAAGACGCTCCATGCCGACCCCGGGTCGTTCCGCTTCCCGAACGGCGAGGCGCTCCACGAGATGGGCGCCCGGTCGGTGGCCGCGGTGCGCGACTGGAACGAGCGACTCGGGCCCGGCGCGACCTACGCCGTGGTCAGCCATGCCGACCCGATCCGGGCGATCCTCGCCGACGCGCTCGGACTCGGCTTCGACGCCTACGAGCGTCTCGTGGTCGGGCCGGCATCGCTGAGCGTCGTCCGCTACGGGCGGGCTGGCTCCGCCGTCCTGCGGGTCAACGAGACGGGCGGCGATCCGAACGACCTCGTCCCGACGAAGAGACGGGTACGGGAGCGACGCGCTCGTCCGACCGCCGGCCCGGATGGCCGTCCCGCCAAGATGTCGTAGAGTCCATCCATGTCCCGTCGCGTCTACACCTTCGACGGTCCCGACCGGTTCGTCGCCGGCACGGTCGGCGAGCCCGGCGGCCGCACGTTCTTCCTCCAGGCCCGGAAGGGCGGCGACGTCGTCAGCGTCGCCCTCGAAAAGACCCAGGTGGCCGTGCTGGCCCAGCAGCTCGACGCCCTCCTCGACATCCTGGCCGACCGCGGGATCGACAGTGTGCCGGTGGCGGCGGACCCCGACCAGGTCGATACCGCCCCGCTCGGCGAGCCGCTCGTCGAGGCCTTCCGGGTGGGTGCGATGACCCTCGCCTGGGACGGCGAGCACGATCGCGTGGTCATCGAGGCGGCCGCGATCCCCGAGGAGGGCGAGGCGTCTCCCGACGACACCGAGGAGGGTCCGGACGGCCCGGATCTCGTGCGGATCCGGATCGACGGCCCGACCGCCCGGGCGTTCGTCGACCGGGCCACCCGGGTCGTGGCCGCGGGTCGGCCGCTCTGCCCGCGATGCGGTGAGCCGCTCGACCCGCAGGGCCACATCTGCGCCCGGCCGAACGCCTACCTGAATTAGGCGTGGACGCGCTCCGGCTCCTCCGGGACGGGGAGCTCGAGGTGCGTGGACGGCTGACGGTCTCGTCGAACGCCGCCCTGGTCGGGATCGTCAGCCTGCCGGCGGACGATGCAGGATCCCGGCCCGACACCGACCCTGATCGCCTCCTTGGCCGTCTCCTCGGCGACGACCCGCCGGGACCCGATCTGGCCCTCGCCGCGGTCGTCTACAAGCCAGTCGCCTTCGAGCGCCCCCTGTGGGACTTCCCCGACCGGACGCTGGCGAACCGCGAGGCCGCCGCCTATCTCGTCTCCCGGGCGAGCGGCTGGGATCTCGTCCCGCCGACCGTCCTGCGCGACGGCCCGGCCGGCCCAGGGATGGTCCAGCTGTGGCTCGACGAGGACCCGTCGGTCGATGCCTGGGAGCTGGTCCAGGAAGCCGACCCCCGCCTCCGGCCGATGGCCCTGTTCGACGCGGTCGTCAACAACACCGACCGAAAGGGCGGTCACATCCTGCCGTTCGCGGACAGCGACGGGATCCGACTGTACGGCGTCGATCACGGGGTCTGCTTCTCGGCCGACCCCAAGCTCCGGACCGTCCTCTGGGCGTGGCGCGGAAGCCCCATCGCGGCAGAAGAGCTGGCCACGCTCCGGACACTCCGAGCGCGCCTCGACGACGACCTCGGCCCGGCCCTGGCGGAGCTGCTCGAGCCGGACGAGGTCGATGCCACCCGCGAGCGGCTCGACGGCCTGCTCGACAGCGGGTCCTTTCCCGAGCCGTCGGACGATTGGCCGGCGGTCCCCTGGCCACCCTACTGACAGGTACGAACGGATCGAACCGGCTGGTACGGCGGGGGTCTGGTGGTCGTCCCCCATCCATGGGAGGGTGGGCGCCACACCGGGGAGTTTCGATCGTGCCGATCCGGTTCGAAGCCTATACGTCCGAAGGCGTCCGTCGCGGCATCGCGACGGGTCACAGTCGACTGGGCGACCTGCTCGAGCTCGATCCCCACATCGAGGTCACCGAGGGCCACCTCGCCCCGCTCGACGGGTCGCCGGCGACCCCCGATCCGCCCGGGGGCGTCAATCTCGCGACCGACGACCTGTTCGTGGTCGTGGCGCCTGCCGACACCCCGGTGATCGTCCATCCGGCCTGGCATGACGTCCTGCTCTTGTGTGGGCCGTACGTCGTCTCCGGGCGGATGCCGACGATGCCCGGCTTCGACCCCGCCCGTGCCCTCGCCCGGCCGACCGGTTCGTTCGTCCTCCTCGACAAGGTGACGCTGTCGCTGGCCTCGCGACCCGACGGCGGGAGGATCGAGCACGGCCTCGCCTGGGTCAACCGGTACGTCGTCGAGCGCGTGGAGAGCGATCTCGAGCTCGGCTTCTTCTTCCCTGGGGCCGAGTCGAAGATCGTCCAGGCCACGTACACACCCGGCGCCGATCCGGGCCAGGCATCGGGCCCCGCCGCCTAGACCCGAACCATCCGTTGCCGGCGGCGCCTCAGACCGGTGGCGGGTAGCCCGTGATCCGGCGGATCGCTCCATACAGCGGCTTGAGCGCGGGGTACATCCGCCGATAGACGTCCCGGTAGAGCGCGTCGTAGATCCGATGTGCCGCCGGGTCCGGGTCGCGGACCTCGACGACCCGGGTCATCTCCGCGACCGCGGTCTCGAACGACGGGTGGATCCCGAGCCCGACCGCGGCGTCGATCGCCGCACCGAGCCCTGACGTCTCGTAGGTGTGCGGTCGACCGGTCGGCAGCCCGAACACGTCGGCGGTCAGCTGGATGGCCGACGGGCTCTGCGATCCGCCGCCGGACACGCGGAGCTCGGTGATCCCGACCTTCGTCCGTCGCTCGGTCCGCTCGGCACCGTCGCGCAACGCGTACGCCAGGCCCTCGAGGATGGCCCGGTAGAGGTGCGCCCGGGTGTGGACGTCGCCCCAGCCGATGATGGCGCCCTTCGCCTCCGGCCCCGGGATCCGGACGCCGGGCGACCAGTAGGGCTGGAGGGTCAGGCCCATCGACCCGGGCGGGACCGATCGGACGAGCTCGTCGAAGAGGACCTCCGGCTCGATCCCCTCGTGCGACGCGCGAGCCACTTCCCGGTCACCGAACTCCCGCTTGAACCACTCCACCATCCAGTACCCGCGCATGACCTGGATCTCGAGGCTATACGCACCGGGGATGGCGGCCGGGTAGGGCGGGATCATCGGGATGGCCTCGACATACCGTCGCTGGGTCGTGTTGAGGGTGGCGGTCGTGCCGTACGACACCGCCCCGATATGGGGCTCGAGCGCCCCGGCTCCGAGGACCTCACAGGCCTTGTCGGCGGCCGCTGCGACGACCGGCAGCCCGACCGGGATCCCGGTGGAATCGGCCGCCGCCGGGGTGATCTCGCCGAGGCGCTCGCCGGGGCGGACGAGCTCGGGCAGCATCGCCGGGTCGACCGGCGCGACACGCCACTTCCAGTCCCCGGGCGGACTCCAGCGCTGGTGCTTGTAGTCGAACGGGAGGTAGCCGACCTGGGCCCCGACGGAGTCGACCATCCGGCCGGTCAGGCGCCGCGTCAGGAAGCCGGACACGAGCAGGTAGCCCCTGGTCCGCGCCCACACGTCCGGCTCGTGACGACGGATCCAGTTGACCTCGGCGTCGGCCTGGAACGCTGCGACGGTCTCGCGCACCCCGAGCGCCCGGAACGCCGCTCCGGTGATGCCGCCGATCGGCCGAAGACCGTCGGTCCGACGCTGATCGAGCCAGATGATCGCCGGTCGGAGCGGGTCGCCCGCCTCGTCGACCACGACGATCGACCCGCGCTGCGTCGTCAGCGTCACGCCGGCCAGCCCGTCGGCCGGCGTGGCCGGATCGGCCAGGACCCTGCGGCACGCCTCCCCGAGCGCATCCCACCAGACCTCGGGGTCCTGCTCGGCCCAGCCGGGCTGGGACGAGACGTACGGCTCGAACGGGACCCGCGCCATGGCCACGATCCCGCCCCGGGGATCGACGATCAGGGCCCGCAGGCTCTGGGTCCCGCAGTCGATCGCCAGGATGTGGTCGGCGGATCCGCTCACGTCCCGCCCTCGGACTCGGCGGCCGGCACGGGACGCCCGGTCCCGCCCAGGAGGACCTCCGGATCCATCAGCCCGTCCGGGTCGAAGCGGGCCGCGAGATCGCGGAGAGCCGCCATCCCGAGCTCACCCTTCTCGACCGCGAGGTAGGGCGCGTGATCACGACCCACGCCGTGCTGGTGGCTGATCGTCCCGCCGTGCTCGACGATCGTCCGGCTGGCCGCCGTCTTCAGGGTGAGCCAGCGCCGGTACGTCCCCTCGGGCCGCGGCGATCGGCGGAAGATGTAGGTCACGTAGATGCTCGTGCCCGACGAGTAGACATGGGACAGGTGGGCGAACGCGTGGGCGCGCTCGTTCTCGCCGTCGAGGCCGGCGTTCAGGGTCTGGACGAGCGCCGCGGCGAGCGTCGGCGCTCGAGTCCAGTCCGTGGCGCTCTCGAGCGTGTCGACCGCATAGCCGGCCTCCCACAGCGTGTTGCGCAGGTAGGGCTGGAGATAGCGGCCGGCGTCCCACTGCCGCCCGAACGCATCCGGGGCCGGGACGCCACCGTGGTGCCGGACGATCTTCGACGCCAGACCGGCGGTCGCCTCGGCGATCCGGGTCTGGCCGGCGAGGCCGAGCAAGAGCAGGCACGGGTCGCCACCGCCCCCCCGAAGACCGACCCAACGCATGGCCAGACCTAACCGCCGGCGACGGCCCGCCATGGCCAGGGTCGTCCGGGTCTCGTCCTGGGTCGACATGCGGACCATCGCCAGCGGCAACCGAGCACCGGCCAGCTCGAGCAGGATCTCCATCGCGCGCCCCCAGTCCGGGACGAACAGGGCGAGGGTCCGCTGGTACTCGGGGATCGGGACCGTCCTGACGGTCGCCTCGGTCACGATCCCGAGCCGGCCTTCCGAGCCGAGCACGACCTGGCGCAGGTCCGGCCCGGCCGCCGACGCCGGGTACGTCGGCAGGTCGAGCGTCCCCGCCGGCGCCTCGAGCCGCCCGCCGGCGAACAGCGCCTCGATCCGGCCGAAGCCGAGCGAGCGCTGCCCCGAGGAGCGCGTCGCGACCCAGCCGCCGAGCGTCGAGTACTCCCAGGACTGCGGCTCGTGGCCGAGCATCCGACCGTGGGCCTTGAGCGCCGATTCGAGCGCGGGGCCCGTGACGCCGGCACCGAACGAGGCCAGGCCGCTCGCCGGATCGAATGCGCGCAGGCCGGCCAGGCGCTCGAGGTCCACGACGAGGACCGGCGGGTCGCTCCCGTGCGGCGGGCCGAGGTCCGATGGCGAGAGCCCACCGACCACGGTGGTGCCGCCGCCGTAGGGCACGACCGTGGCGCCGACCTCGCCGGCATAGCCGAGCAGCTCCCGGACCTCGGCCGACGACGACGGGCGACCGACGCCGTCGGGCACTCGCCCGAGCGACGCGCTCCGCAACGCCACCCAGTCGCCGAGGCTCTGGCCGCGCGAATGCCGGATGCGGTCCTCTGCGCCGGCCGAGACCAGCGGATGGTCCGGAAGGCGTCCGGCGGGCAGCGTGTCGACCACGTCGGCGAGGGTCGCGTCGGGCGTCGGGCGACCGGGCCCGACCAGGCTCTCGAGTTGGGAGATCGCGCCGCCCGGCACCTTGCCGACGATCCCGTCGTCGCCCCAGCCGTTCCAGCGTCGGGTCATGCGGTCATGGTGCCGCATCGGGGCACCGGGGGCGAGGCGTAGACTGCCGGCCATGTCGAGCTGCGACTGCTCGGGGCACCAGAACGTCTTCTCCGATCGGATGGCTGAGCGCGACCTGAAGCGCTACCTCGCGGACGGCCCCGACGGTCCGACCCGGCTCCTGGTCGAGGCGATCCGGCTGCAGGGTGTCGAGGCCGCGACGGTGCTGGATATCGGCGGCGGTGTCGGGGCCGTCCAATTCGAGCTGCTGACGGCGGGGGCGTCCTCGGCCGTGTCGGTCGACGCATCTCCGGCGTTCATCGCGGTCGCCCGCCGCGAGGCCGAACGACGCGGGCTGGCCGACCGGATCGCCCAGCGCGAGGGCGATTTCGTGGCGCTGGCCCCCGAGGTCGCGAGCGCGGACGTCGTGACGCTCGTCCGCGTCGTGTGCTGCTACGCGGTCATGCCCGAGCTCCTCGGTCGGTCAGCGCACCACGCCCGGCGGATGCTCGGCGTGGTCTATCCGCGCGACGCGTGGTGGACGCGGACCGGCGCTCGGCTCTTCAACGTCGCCCACCGACTCACGCGGGACGGCTTCCGCATCCACGTCCATCGCGAGGTGGAGATGGATCGGCTGATCCGCGATGCGGGGTTCGAGCGACAGCTGCTCCGCCGCGGCCCGCTGTGGCAGGTCGCCCTGTACGTCCGGAGTCCGGAGGCTCCGGCGCAGCCGTAGCGCGGCTGCCCGACCACCCGGGACGAACAGCGCTGCCCCGGTACGCCGAACGGGGGATGCCGACGCCGCGCTGACCCGGCTACGGTCGGGTGCGATGACCGTCCCATCCGCGTCCGCGCGATGCTGACCACGCGCGGCGACCAGCCCGCCGCGTCTCGCGTCGGCGGCAGCTCATGCCGGCAGTGCGGACGGGCGCCGTCACGTCCGGGTGCGACGGTCTGCCCTCGCTGCGGGATCCCATTCGGCGGTTCACCGCGTGACGACGTCGCGCTGCCGACCTGTCCCATCTGCTACGCCACCGTCGGCGATGACGGACTCCTGCCGTCGCTGGCCGGGACGGGGCGGAGCGTCCCGATCGCGGACCATCTCATCGAGCACGAACGCTACCCCGTCGGCGACGACGAGTGGCTCGAATCGCTCCGCCACGGTGACCGGATCCGGGTCGGCCGGTGGGACGCGCCGTTCGACATCGTCCGACGCTACTTGGTGACCGGGGTCTTCGATGCCGGCCGGCGGCGGGCGATCCAGCACGACGCGGTCGTCACGGCGATGACCCAGCTCAGCCGCTGGGGCACGAACGCAGCGAGCCTGGTCGGCGATCAGCCCGACTGGCGCGAGGCCCGAGACGCGGTCACGGCCCTGATGGACCGGTTCCACCGGCACTGAGCCGGCAGCGCGGTCCGCGACCCGCCGCTCCGGCGGCCCACGGCGGCGATCCGTTCCTCAGCGGTGGCGCTCGTCCGGGCGCCGGCCGACGGATCCGTCGTTGCGCGGCGCGGCCACTCTCGCCAGGCGCTCACCAGGCATGGCGACGATCGGACGCTGACCCCCGGGGTGCGAGGTCGTGACGTGATGCGTCGGGCGGTTGCCGCGCGTCCCCTGTGGGCCGTTCGGACGGGACGACGGCTGGCTCCCCGGTCGACCGTCCGACCGCCCGACGGGCGCGTAGGCGCCGATCGACTGCCCGGGCCGGCGCCCCGTTGCCTGGCGGCCAACCTGGCCGTGACGCGGTCCCGGGGTGACCTCGCGCGGTCCCGCGGCAGCGTGATGCTGGGGACGATGGGCGGGAGCGTACCCGGACCGGTTCGCAGCGGCCGGGCGACCCGACCGCGTCGGACCCGCGCCGCGACCGACGGCCGAGCGGAGGACGATCGGCTGCGGACGGACCGAGCGATCGGGCTCGAAGCCCTCGACGACCTCCACCTGGATCTTGGTCCGTAGGAGCGTCTCGATCTGCCACAGGAGCTTCTGCTCGTCGACGCATACCAGCGACACGGCGTCGCCGTCCATCCCGGCCCGCGCGGTCCGACCGATCCGATGAACGTAGTCCTCGGGCGCCATCGGCAGCTCGAAGTTCACCACATGCGGGAGCGCGTCGATGTCGATCCCGCGGGCGGCGATGTCGGTCGCGACCAGGATCGCGGCACGGCCCGCCTTGAAGTCGGCCAGGGCCCGGTTGCGCTGCGGCTGGCTCTTGTTGCCGTGGATCGCCGCGGCGGCGATGCCGTCTCGCTCCAGCTGCTCGGCGAGTCGGTTGGCCCCGTGCTTGGTCCGGGTGAAGACCAACGCCTGGTCGATCCGGCCCGACCGGATCAGGTGGCTCAGGAGCTCCCGCTTGCGCTCGCGATCGACCGGATGGACGACCTGGCGGACGAGCTCGACGGTCGTGTTGCGCGGGGTGACCTGAACGTGGGCCGGGCGGTCGAGGATGCCGTCGGCCAGGCGCCGGATCTCGTCGGAGAACGTCGCGCTGAAGAGCAGGTTCTGTCGACGAGCGGGCAGCAGGGCGATGATCTTGCGGATGTCGCGGATGAACCCCATGTCGAGCATCCGGTCGGCCTCGTCGAGGACGAGGATCTCGACCCGGGAGAGGTCGATCGTCCCCTGCCCGACGTGATCGAGCAGCCGACCGGGCGTCGCCACGACGATCGGCGCACCGGCCCGCAACGCCCGAACCTGGGCGTCGAAGCCGACACCGCCGTAGATCACCGCGGACCGGACGGGCCGGCGGGCGCCGTAGGTCCGGACGCTCTCCTCGACCTGGATCGCCAGCTCGCGGGTCGGCGTGAGGATCAGGGTCCGGACGGCCGGACGCGAGGCGTCGCGGCGGGCGCGGTCGCGCGGATCGGACCCGACGCCCTGGGGCGTGGCCCCCGATGGCGGCCGGCCATTGAGGATCTGGAGGATCGGCAGGACGAAGGCTGCGGTCTTGCCGGTGCCGGTCTGGGCGCCGGCGAGGACGTCGCGGCCCTCGAGGACCAGCGGGATCGCCTCGGTCTGGACGGCGGTGGGCACGGAATAGCCCTGGTCCGCGACCGCGCGGAGAAGCTCGGGCTCCAGCCCGAGTGGTGCGAAGGACACGATGAGACTCCTGGACGGGCCCTCCCGCACGGTTGCGGGGCCCGGTCAGGGCATCGGATGATCGGGATCGAACGGTGGGAAGACCGGGGCGCAGACCGGAGGCGCCCGACGAACACGAGGCCCCGAGCATAGCCGAGCCCGGCCGAACGCGCTCTGGCGAGGGCCCGATGAGCCGGCGCGACTAGGATGGCGCGGTGCTCGACATCCCGTCCGACCTGCTGTCCGACCTCGACCCCGCCCAGCGCGACGCGGTCCGCGCGACGAGCGGGCCGGTCTGCATCCTGGCCGGCGCAGGGACCGGCAAGACGCGGGCGATCTCCCGCCGCGTGGCCTACGCCCTCGAGACCGGGGTGGTGGCACCAAGCCACGTGCTGGTCGTCACGTTCACCGACAAGGCCGCCACCGAGATGCGTGAGCGGCTGGCGGCGCTCGGCCGGACGGGCGTCACCGCCGCGACGTTCCATGCCGCCGCGCTCCGCCAGCTCCGTCATTTCTGGCCGCGGGTGTCGGGCGGCGAGCTGCCGACGATCCTCGAGTCCAAGGTGGCGATGCTGGTCGACCTCGCCCGGGCCCTGCCCGGCGGCTACCGCTACGTGGCGGTCCGGGACCTCGCCGGCGAGATCGAGTGGGCCAAGGCGCGTCGGGTCGGCCCCACCCGGTACGAGGAGGCGACCGAGGCGGACGGGCATGACGGTCCCCTGCCGGCCCGATTGTTCGCCCCGCTCTACAGCCGGTACGAGGCGGCCAAGGAGCGGGCCGGCCGGATCGACTTCGAGGACATGCTCGAGCTGACGATCCGGCTGATCGAGGACGACGCCGCGGCCGCCGACGAGATCCGGGCTCGCTACCGGTGGTTCAGCGTCGACGAGTACCAGGACACGAACACGCTCCAGCAGGCGCTCCTGGACGCGTGGCTCGGCGGCCGCGAGGACCTGGCCGTGGTGGGCGACGAGGACCAGACGATCTACACCTTCACCGGCGCTTCGTCCGAGTGGCTGACCGGCTTCACGCGACGCTACCCAGCGGCGCACGTCGTCCGGCTCGAGACGAACTACCGCTCGACGCCGCAGGTCCTCGACGTCGCCAACCGCCTGCTCGCCGGTGCGCCGCGGGTCGGTGGCGGCCCGCCCAAACGGCTCCTCCCGACCCGGCCCGACGGTCCGCCCCCGATCATCCGGCAGTTCGCCGACGGCGGCGACGAGGAGACAGCCATCGCGACCGAGACGCGCCGGCTCATCGACACCGGCGTCCCCGCCGAGCAGATCGCCGTGCTCGTTCGGACGAACGCCCAGCTGGTCGGGTTCGAGGCGGCGTTCCGGGCCGCGCGGGTCGCCTTCCAGCTCCGCGGTGAGCGGTTCTTCGCCCGTCCGGAGATCCGCCGAGCGCTCGATGCCGTCCGCTCCGCCCGTCGCGGCCGATCGGCGACGAAGGACGACGCACAGGCGGACGACGACACGCCCGCCGCGCCGCTGACCGACCGGCTGACGGCGATCTGGGCGGCTGCGCTCGACTTCCGGCCCGATGTCGTGCCCCCGGGCGAGGAGGCGCGCCAGCGTCACGCCGCGCTCGGCACGTTGCTCGATATCGGGCGGCGCTGCCAGACCGAGGACTCGACCGCCGGCCTCGACGACTTCCTCGCAGAGGTCGATCGTCGATCGGCCGACGAGGCGGGCGGCGCGACGGGCGTCGGCGTCGAGCTCCTGACCTATCACCGCGCCAAGGGGCTCGAATGGGACGCCGTCTTCCTCCCGGCGCTCGAGGAAGGGATCCTGCCGATCCGCCAGGCGACCGACCCCGCCGAGATCGACGAGGAACGGCGCCTCCTGTACGTCGGGATCACCCGCGCCCGGGTCCATCTGTGGCTGTCGTCGGCCCGCGTCCGCGACGGCCGCTCGACCCAGCGCCGGCGGTCGCGCTTCCTGCTCGAGGTCGTGCCGGTCGGGGTGCACTCCCGGGGCGACCAGGCAGCCGACGCGAGGATCTCCGGCCGCGGCGGGACCGGCGGACACCGTGCCGGGCCGACCGGCGGCGCGGACGCGGCCGGCTCGCCGCTGTTCGAGGCGCTCCGGGCGTGGCGCCTCGAGCGGGCTCGCGCCGACGCGGTGCCGCCCTACGTCATCTTCCACGACACGACGCTGGCCGCCATCGCCGAACGGCGTCCCCGGTCCCTGGCGGATCTGGCTGGGATCCCCGGGATCGGCCCGACCAAGCTCGACCGCTACGGCGAGGAGCTGATCTCGGTGGTCGTCCGCGCCGGCTGATCGGCCCGTGACCGTATCCGCCGTCGAGCCGGGATCCCGGTCGAGGTGCGGGTCAGGAGCCAGACCGCGATCGCCGTCGTGATCGGCACGGTCAGGACGATGCCGACGCTGCCGATCAGGGTCCGGACGACCTCGACCGCGATGATCTCCTCGTTGAGCGGGAACCCGAGCCCGCGAACCTGGATGGAGAACAGCACGAGCAGCGGGAGCGCCGTCCCGAGGTAGGCGAAGACGAGCGTGTTGACCGTGGCGGCGAGGTGCGAGATGCCGACGTTCATCGTCCGCCTGTAGATCGTCCGCCGGCCGAGGGTCGGGTCGACCGCCTGGAGTTCCTCGACGGTCGCCGCCTGGCTGATGGCCACGTCGTTCAGCACGCCGAGACCGCCGAACACGACGCCGGCGAGGAGCAGGCCCGACAGGTCGATCGTGTTGCCTGCCAGCTGACCGATGGCCAGGATCTGGTCGGAGCCCTGGGCGGGCGTGAACCGGGCCAGGACGGTCACCACGGCGGCCAGCATCCCGGTGATCGCCAGTCCGACCATCGTCCCGGCGATCGCCGAGACGGTCGTTCGGGTGAGTCCCTGGGTCAGCACGAACGACACGATGGTGACCGTCGCGCCGAGCCCGATGGCCAGGACCAGCGGGTTCCAGCCGGCGAGCAGGAGCGGGATGAGGACCCGGATCGCGAGGACGAGCGACAGCGCGAGGGCGACCAGCGAACGGACGCCCCGCCAGCCGGCGATCGCGATGGTGACGATCGCGAACAGCAGGGCCAGCGCGCCGATGAGCGGGAGTCGCCACCGATCGATGACCGAGAACGTCGTCGTGCCGTCGGGCTGCCGGTCGATCGCCGCGACGATCTCGTCGCCGACGGTGTAGTCGGGCAGCTGCAGCTGGCCGGACGGTCCCTCGAGCGTGGCCGTCTCGCGCTGACCGCGGCGTGGGCCCTCGAGGAACTCGACGATGGCGGTGGGGGCGTTCTGGTCCGTCGCCGCTGGCAGCTCGACGATCCGGGCGTGGATCCGCTCCGACACCAGTCCTTGAGCCGCGGTCGGGGTGAGGTCGGGGAGCAGCACCAGGATGGCCGCGACGGCGAGCAACCCGAGCGCGAACAGGACGATCTCCCGGTCGGTCCGGCGGCGGTTCGCGCTCGCCCCGATCGGTCGTCCGGTGGGCTGGCCCGGCGCCGTCGGAGCGGCAGCTGCGGGCGGGTCGGCCGGCGCCCGATCGTCGTCCATCGGCGGGAGCCTACCACCGGACGGGTCGACCCGGACCATCGGGCGTTTGACAGGAACCGGTCGGTCACCCATGATTCCTCCATCAACGCCAGCGCGGCGTCGCAGGTCAGAGCATCTCAACCTCCGCTCCCGCGACGCGCCAGGCACTCAGATCCAGCACCGCTCCGGTTTCGCGCATCCCGCGCGCCGAGCGGCCCATCGGGTAGGCGCCGGACGATCGACGTCCGCGGCGACTCCCGGGAATCGA
Organism: Chloroflexota bacterium; assembly: GCA_017881905.1. Taxonomy (GTDB): domain Bacteria; phylum Chloroflexota; class Limnocylindria; order Limnocylindrales; family CSP1-4; genus Chersky-267. The sequence goes on along the minus strand of JADGQI010000149.1, from coordinate 14,944 downwards.
TAGGAACCATGCTCTCGCGAACCTTGACCCACACGACCTCGGCACGCGCCGGGTCCATCCGCCGGATGCGCCGGCGAACCACGGCGGCAACGTCCGGCCGGATCTTCTGCTCGACCAACGGCTGTCCCAGCTTCCTCGAGCTCGACCCGGCCAGCGGCGTCGCGACCTGCCAGATCTGCGGCTTCACCCGCCGGGTCGGCTGACCCCCGGGACGCGCCGCGTCCCGCTCCGCGACCCCGGCCCACCGGTCCGGTCCGCCTGGCGCAAGATGACTGCGCCGGCCCAGGCCACGCCGGTCGAAGCGGAGGTCGCGCGTGCCCGCCACCCGAACCCTCGATCGCGCTCGGCTCGGACGCCTGATGGAGCGCGAGCTGTCGACCTTCGAGACCGACCACCCGCGCTCGCTCGCGCTCCACGAGCGGGCCAAGGGGTCCCTCCTCGACGGTGTCCCGATGAACTGGATGGTCCGCTGGGCCGGCGGCTTCCCCTTGTTCGTCGAGTCAGCCGGGGGGGCGCATTTCCAGGATGTCGACGGGCACGACTACATCGACTTCTGCCTGGGCGACACCGGGGCGATGGCGGGCCACTCCCCGGCCTCGACGGTCGCCGCGGTCGAACGTCAGCTGGCCCGCGGGATCACCCTGATGCTGCCGATCGAGGACGCGATCGCCGCGGGCGACGAGCTCCGTCGCCGGTTCGGCCTCCACTTCTGGCAATTCACGATCACCGCGACCGACGCGAACCGATTCTCGCTGCGGCTGGCCCGTCACATCACCGGGCGGTCGAAGATCGTCGTTCACGACCACAACTACCACGGCACGGTCGACGAGACCTTCGCGTCCCTGGATGAGGACGGCCGGGTCGGGCCGAGCTACGGCAACATCGGACCCGCGGTGGACCCGGTCGAGACCACCAGGGTGGTCCCGTTCAACGACATCGACGCGCTGGAGCGTGTGCTGGCCGACGGCGACGTCGCCGCCGTCCTGTTCGAGCCGGCGCTGACGAACATCGGCATCGTGCTGCCCGACCCGGGGTACCACGACGCGGTCCGCCGGCTGACCCGGGACACGGACACGATCCTGATCATCGACGAGACCCATACGTTCTGCGCCGGTCCCGGCGGCGCGACCGGCGCCTGGGGCCTCGACCCAGACATGCTTGTCATCGGCAAGACGATCGGCGGCGGGATCCCCGTCGGTGCCTACGGCTTCACCGATGCGATCGGCGATCGGATCACCGACACGCTCGAGCGCGACGTGTCCGACATCGGCGGGATCGGCGGGACGCTCGCGGGGTACGCCCTGTCGATGACCGCGGTCCGCGCCACCCTGACCGAGGTCATGACCGACGAGGCGTTCGATCGGATGATCGAGCTCGGGAAGCGCTGGACGGCCGGGGTCGAGGACGTCATCGCCTCGCGGGAGGTCCCCTGGCACGTCACCCGGCTGGGCTGCCGGGCCGAGTACCACTTCATCCCGCATCCGCCCCACGACGGCGCGGAGCAGTACGCGGCGAGCGACCCTGAGCTCGAGCGGTTCCTCCACCTCTACGCGATGAACCGCCGGATCCTGATGACGCCGTTCCACAACATGGCGCTGATGTGCCCGGCCAGCACCGAGGCCGACGTGGACCGCCACACCGACGTCTTCGCGGCAGCGGTCGACGAGCTGTTCGGCGACTAGCCGATCCGGCTGAGCCGGACGACCGGGATCACCCGGTCCGTCTTCTTCGGGTACTCGAGGAAACCGGCCTCGACCCGGGCGTGCTGGGCATACAGGCGGTCGCGTTCGGGGCCGCTGGTGATCGCCGTCGCTCGGGCCGCGAAGCGCTCGCCGCCGACCTCGACGGTCACCACCGGGTGGGCACGCAGGTTCGCGTACCAGGCCGGGTGGGTCGGCGCGCCGCCCTTCGAGGCGACCACGATGTAGTCGGCCCCGTCCCGCGAGTAGACCAGCGGACTCGTCCGCGGCTGGCCGGTCTTCGCGCCGGTGGTCGTGAGCAGGACGATCTGTCGTCCGGCCAGCGGGCCCTCGCTGACGTTCCCGCTGTTGGCACGGAAGTCGTCGATCAGGGACGCGGTGAAGGCGGCGTAGGCTGCCCGCGGGTCGGTCTCGGTGGTCTCGGTGGTCTCGGTGGTCATGTCGGCTCCAGTTCGGCGGACGGCGACCGTCGCGCATTTGATTGACTGCGCAACGATATCAGAGGTCAGCCGAGCGTGTCTGAACGCGATTCGACGAGGAGCGACGGCGCAGCGAGATGGACCGGTCGTCAGACGCTACCGTAGGCCCGAACGCCATGAGGAGGATCCATGCCGAAGCACGTCCCGGCGCTGCCGGGGATCCAGCCGTCGAAGTCGTCGTACAGCGCGGTGGTCGAGGCGAACGGCTTCGTCTTCATCGCCGGACAGGTCGGTGACGACCACGTCACCGGCGATGTCGTCCCCGGCGGGATCGAAGCCCAAACCCGGGCGATGTTCTCGAACGTCGGGCGCTGCCTGGCGGCGGTCGGCCTCGGCCTCGGCGACGTCGTCAAGTCGACCGTGTACCTCGTCGACATGGACGACTGGGCGGCCTACAACTCGATCTTCCGCGAGATCTTCCCGACCGATCCGCCGACCCGCGCGACCGTCGCGGTCAATGGGCTCGTGCCGCCCTTCCTGATCGAGGTGGAGGTGATCGCCGCGCGCTAATCGGGCGGCGCTCGGGCTCATCCGCACGGTCGCCATCCGAGCTGGCACGCACGCCGGCTAGGCTTGGGGTCCAACCCGCCCGGAGAGTCGATGCAGAAGCACGCGGATGGCACCGTCGTCGTCAGTGCCACGGACCTCGTCGGCTACCTGGCGTGCGACCACCTCGCGACGCTTGAGCTGGAGCGGATCGCCGGCTTGCGCCGGAAGCCGGACCGCTACGACCCGGAGCTCGAGCTTCTCCAGGAACGCGGCGACCGGCACGAACGAGACCACCTCGAACGCCTGCGCGCCTCGGGTCGGTCGATCGTCGAGATCCCGGAGGCGCTCCGGTCCGCGCGCGACCTCGCCGAGCTCCATGCCGCGGCCGAGGCGACGCGCGCCGCGATGGTATCCGGGGCGGAGGTCGTCTTCCAGGCGACCTTCTTCGACGGGCGGTGGCGAGGTCACGCGGACTTCCTCGTCCGGGCCGATCGACCGAGCCGGCTCGGACCGTGGGCCTACGACGTGGCCGACACCAAGCTCGCGCGCCACGTCAAGGCCAGCGCGCTTCTCCAGATGTGCGTCTACGCGGATCTGCTCGAGCGGGTCCAGGGCGTCCCGCCCGAGACGCTGACCGTCGTCACCGGCGACGGGACCCTCCACGACCACCGGTATGCCGACTTCGCGGCCTTCCACCGGCTGGTCAAGGGGCGCTTCGAGGACCGGGTGTTCGGCTCCGCAACGGCCGCCCTGACGTACCCGGACCCGGTCGACCACTGCCGGGTCTGCGGCTGGTGGCTCACCTGCGTCGAGCGGCGCGAGGCGGATGACCACCTGTCGCTCGTCGCCGGGATGAGCCGGACGGCGACCGAGCGCTTCGTCGAGGCCGGGATCGACACGCTCGAGCGGCTCGGCGAGACCCCCGCGACGACGTCGGTCTCGGAGATGGCCCCCGCGACCTTCGCCCGACTCCAGGGCCAAGCGGCGATCCAGCTCGACGGACGTCGGAGCGGACGCCTCGAGTACGAGCTCCTGCCTCCCGACCCGGATCAGCCGGTGCACGGCCTCGGAGCCCTGCCGGAGCCGTCGGCGCTCGACGTGTTCTTCGATATCGAAGCCGATCCGTGGATCGGCGACGCCGGCCTCGAGTACCTGTTGGGCTGGTCCGAGCTGGACGACGGCGCGGATCGCTACCACGCCATCTGGGCCCACGATCGGGTGCAGGAGAAGGCCGCCTTCGAGACGTTCATCGACGCGGTCGTCGACCGTCTCGAGCGCGATCCGGCGATGCACGTCTTTCACTACGCGGCGTATGAGAAGACCGCGCTGCGGCGGCTGGTCGGTCGCTACGCCACCCGCGAGGACGAGCTCGATCGGATCCTCCGCGCCGGCGTGCTGGTGGACCTCTACCAGGTCGTGCGGCAAGGGCTGCGCGCCTCGGTCGGCTCGTACTCGCTCAAGCAGATCGAGCACTTCTACCTCCGCGAGCGGGAAGGACCCATCACCCGGGCCGGGTTCAGCGTCGTCGAATACGAGCGCTGGCTGGGCGACGGCGATGGGCGACACCTGCTCGATCTGGCCGACTACAACCGCGACGACTGCGTGTCGACGCGCGGGCTACGCGACTGGCTCGAGTCGCTTCGCGTCGAGGCCCAGGTCCAGTTCGGCCAGCCGCTCGCTCGCCCGTCGCTCGGGACCGGCCTCCCGAGCGAGGCCCAGGTCGAGGTCGCGGAGGACACCCGCCGCCGGATCGCCGCCCTGACCGGGGGCCTGTCGGTCGATCCCGCGGCCCGGTCGGAGGACGAGTCGGCGCGCTGGCTGCTGGCCGGCCTGCTCGACTGGCACCGTCGCGACGCGCGGCAGGGGTGGTGGGACTACTTCCGGCTGCGCGAGCTCCCGCTCGACGACCTGATCGGCGAGACCGAGCCCCTCGGCGGGCTCGAATACGTCGACGTCATCGGCGAGGTGAAGAGCTCGTCGATCCAACGCTTCACCTTCCCGCCGCAGGATCACAAGGTGTCCGCCGGCGGCGATGGCTGGCAGGACGAACGCGGTCACACGGTGAGGATCCACGCCATCGACGACGAGCACGGCGTCCTCGACATCCTGCGAGCGAAGAACAGCGATCTGGCGCTGCCGAAGGCGATCCTCAAGGGCACGCCGCTCGACTCGAAGGCCCTCCGGTCGGCGCTCGGCCGGGTCGCGGACGCCGTGATCGACGATGGCATCGACGGACCCGGACCCTACCGCGCGATCCGCGACCTGCTGCTCCGACGGCCGACCCGGCTCGGGGTGGACGGGACCGCGCTGATGGCCGCCGCGGTCGGACCGGATCGCTCGATCGTGGACCTCGCTCGGGACGTCGCGCTCGCGCTTTCCGACGCGGCCGGGGTCCTGTCCATCCAGGGGCCACCGGGGACGGGCAAGACCTACACGGGCGCCCGGATGATCGTCGAGCTCGTCCGGTCGGGCCGCCGCGTCGGTATCTCCGCCCAGGCGCACAAGGCGATCACCAACCTTCTGGCCGAGACGGTCCGGGCCGGGCGCGACGAGGGCCTGCGGATCCGCGCCATCCAGCGGGTCGACGCGGGCCAGGGTGCGGGCGAGCTCGACGAGGTGATCGAGGGCGGCAACGAGCACGTGATCAAGGCGCTCGCCGCCGGCACCGTGGATGTCGTGGCCGGGACGAGCTGGCTGTTCGCCCGACTCGAGCTCGACCGCGCGCTCGACGTCCTGTTCGTCGACGAGGCAGGCCAGCAGTCGCTCGCCAACACCGTGGCCGCCGCGACGGCGGCTCGATCGATCGTCCTGCTCGGCGACCCGAACCAGCTGCCGCAGGTCAGCCAGGGGACCCACCCGGACGGCGCCGGCGCCTCGGCCCTCGAGCACGTCCTCGGCGACGCGCGCACGCTCTCGCCGGACCGCGGCCTGTTCCTGCCGGTCACCTACCGGATGCACCCCCGGGTCAACGCCTACGTCTCCGAGCTGTTCTACGAACGCCGTTTGGAGACCGATCCGTCGACCGCCCACCAGGCCATCGCCGGCACCGGAACGGGGATCCGCTACGTTCCGGTCACCCATCCCGGGGACGGCTCGCGATCGACCGCCGAGGCCGAGGTGGTCGCCGATCTCGTCACCGCACTCGTCGGACGGGCCTGGACCGACCGCTTCGGCACGGTCCGTCGGCTCGGACTCGCGGACATCCTTGTCGTCGCCCCGTACAACGCCCATGTCGCCGAGATCCACGCGGCGATCGAGCGACGGCTCGGGCCTGGCGCACGCGTCGGCACGGTCGACAAGTTCCAGGGCCAGGAGGCGCCGGTGGCCATCTTCAGCACGGCGACCTCCAGCGCCGATGAGCTGCCGCGCGACATGGAGTTCCTGTACTCGGGGAACCGCCTGAACGTCGCGGTCTCACGCGCACGGGGCCTGGCGATCCTCGTGTCCAGCCCGGACCTGCTGCGGGTCGCCTGCCGGACCGCCGAACAGATGAAGATGGTCAACGCGTTCTGCCGGCTCGTCGAGGTCGCCGCGGAACAGGAGCCCGCGCCACAGGACCAGTGGGTCGAGGTCAACCCGCGTTGAGTTCGCCCGCGAGCAGGTCCATCAGCAGTCCGTCGTGCCAACGGCCGTCGCCGTGGAGCTGGTACTCCCGGAGCACGCCGACCCGCCGGAACCCGACCTTCTCGTAGGCCCGGATCGCGCGCGCGTTGTCCAACGCCGGGTCGATGGTGATCCGGTGGTGACCGCGCGCCTCGATCAGCCAGCGACACGCGCTTCGGATCGCCTCGGGTCCGCGCCCCTTCCCCTGGTGCGCCGTTCCGAGGTACAGGTCGAGTCCCGCGTGGCGGAACTCCGGGTCGGCGTTCTCCCAGGCCTGGATGTAGCCGACGACCGTCCGATCCGGCAGGGCCAGGATCGCGAAGCCGAGCGCCTCGGCGTCCGGCTCGATCAGGCGCCTCTGGATCCACGTCGGCGGGTCGCTCCACCAGCGCACGACCGACGGCTCGGCGATCATCGACGCGAGCGGTTCGATGTGCTCGGGGCGGAGCGGCACGAGGACGACGCCGGCACCGGGGAGTTCGGGAGGCTCGACCAGACCGATCGGCGTATCGGTCGCGTTCATCCGTCCGTATCGCGAAGGATCGGTCGGGTCAGGCAGGTCGGGCCGCCCGCGCCGTTGATGCCGATCTCGGTCGCCGGGTAGGTGTGGACCTCGCACCCGGCCATGGCCAACGCGGCGGCCGTCCGCGGGTTGCCCTCCGCGACGATCACCACACCGGGCCGGACCGCCAGCACGTTGCAGCCGAGGGTCGGGAACTCCTCGTCGGGCACGGCGATCGTCTCGATCCCGAGATCCGCGAGGAGCCGCCACAGGCCGATCGGGAGGAGTGGAAGGTAGACGACCGCGAGATCGTCGGCGACCGGGGAGATCACCGACAGGAGGTGGATGAGCTCCGCCGGACCCTTCCAGAACGGGAGGTCGAACACACGGATGTCACCCTGGATGATCGCGTCGAGCTGGCGGGCGCCCTCGACGTTCGTGCGCATCGTGCGGCCGATGCACAGCAGGTTCGGCCGCAGCCACAGCGTGTCACCGCCCTCGATCGTCCCGGGGGCCTCCACCCGGGCAACGCTCGGGATCCCGTGCGCGTCGAGCCAGGCCTCGAGCACGAGCTCTTCGCCCTGCCGGTTCGGCTTTCCCGGCCGGAGCGGGATCGCGCCGATGTCGGACACCAGCACCGGATCGAACGGGTAGACAAGGTCGGGCGAGTCGGTCTCGACCCCGAGCTCGTGGACCGTGGGGCCCAGGCTCGTCAGAAGCGCGGTGAAGGCGTCGTGCTCGCGCTGAGCGATCGCGAGGTCGACCGGCCGCAGGAACCCGTGGGCCGGATCGTCGAAGGCCCGGCCGAACGCAGGCCCCGGCCGCTTGACCAGCACCTCGAGGAGCGGTGCGGTCATGCTCTGGGCACCGTAGGCCCGGGCGGAGGTCTCCATCCACGCAGGATAGCGGTCGTCGACCGGTCGGCTACCCCGCTCCCGGCATGCCGAACCTGGCCGCGTCGAGCTCCGGCGGTATCGCCACCGGCTCACCGAGGATGGCGGCCCCGACCAACCGGGCCGATGCCGGCCCGGTGGAGATGCCCCACGGTCCGTGACCGGCGGCCACGAACACCCCGGGCTTCCCGGGCACGGCGCCGAGCAACGGTCGCTCGTCGACCGACAACGGCCGGGCACAGGCGCGCACCGCGACGATCGGTGCGCCCGCGATGGCCGGCACGAACCGCCGCCCACGCGCGACCAGGCGCGGGACCCAGGCCCGAGCATCGGGTTCGTCGGCCAGGAACGTCGACCCGAGGCTGCTTCTGCCGAGCGCCGTGACCAGGCTGAAGTCCGGCCGGTCGCCGTTCGCATCCGGCCCGTCACCGAGGCGCCCGAACAAGGGTGATCCGTCGCCGTCGTCATCGCCATCGCCGACCCACCGGTCCGATGCGGGCGGAGCGTCCGCCGCCACCGGCGTCGGTGCCGGGTCGACGCCGACGAGCGCCTCCTCCATCCCCGACTCCTCGAGGACGTGCCGCGGCGGATCGGCCAGGCCGACGTCCGCCACGACGCCCCAGAACGGCCGGATCGGCCGCCACCGACCGGTCGGGTCGAGCAGGGCCGGCGACCACGGGCCGGCGGCGACGAGGACGGACCCCGCGGCGAGCATCCGGCCGTCGGTCAGCCGCACGCCGGTGACCCGGCCCACGGCACCGTCGCGCGAGCCGTGGACCAGGGCGACGGCGCCGACCCTCGTCACGATCCGGGCGCCGCGTCGCCGGGCGAGCGCGGCGTAGGCGCGCGTCGCGGCGGCCGGCGGGACCGGGTACCCGATCGGGACGTAGCACGCCGCGACCTCCGGAGCGAGAGCGGGTTCGAGGCGTCGCAGGTCGGCGCCCTCGACGACGACCGGATCGAGCTCGGGCCAGGCGTCGCGGAGGGCGGTCGCGACCGCGCGAGGGCCATCCGCCGCCAGGGCCACGAGCAGGAGCCCGGCCGGGTCCGGCCCGATCGTGAAGTCGAGGTCGGCCTCGGTGGCCAGCTCGCGGTACCCGGCCAGCGTCTCGAGGTGGAGGTCACGGAGCGCCCGATCGAACGGATGCTGGACGACACCCGAGTTGCGGCCGGAGGCACCGGCGGCCACGTCGCCGATCTCGATCAACGTCACCTGCGCGCCGGCGCCGGCCAGGAACGCGGCCGCAGAACACCCGATGATGCCGCCGCCGACGACGACGACGTCGGAGGCGTCAGACGTCGACGCGCTGAGGCCGGGCATCGGCCCACGATACCCGCTCGAGGATCGGGAGCATGAACCCGGCCGCCTCCCGGACGCCCTCCTCGGCCGGTTGCCACTCGTCCTCGTTCTCGATCGACACGACGTCGTCGTAGCCGACCTCGACGAGCGCCGCGACGAGCGCCGCCCAGAACGCGGCGCCGTGACCGCGTCCGATCGTCCGGAACCCCCAGGCGCGGGGGCCCGGGTCCTCGAACGGGTGCTGGTCGAGGACGCCGGCCAGGGCGACGTTGGCGGGGACGAGCTCGGTGTCCTTGAGATGGACGTGGTGGACCGCCGGGCCGAGCGCCCGGATCACGGCCAGCGGATCCATCTGCTGCCAGAACATGTGGGACGGGTCGACGTTCGCCCCGATCACCGGTCCGATCGCCGACCGGATGCGTTCGAGCGTCGGCACGTTGTAGACGAGATACAGCGGATGGAGCTCGAAGGCGATGCGTCGGACCCCGTGGTCCTCCGCGAAGCCGGCCATCTCGCGCCAGAACGGGATCGCAGCATCCCACTGGCGTTCGAGCAGGGCCACGGCGTCAGGCGGCCATGGGTACCAGATCCAGTTGACGGTCGTCGCGTCCGGACCATCCCCGGGGCAGCCCGACATCGTCACGATCTTGTCGACGCCGAGGAGCGCGGCCAGGCGGATGGTGTCCTCGATGCTCCGCCGCTGCTGGTCGCCGATGACCGGGTGAAGCGGGAAGCCCGAGCAGTTCAGCGCCGCGATCCGCAGCCCGCGTCGTGCGAACGCGTCGCTGAATCGGGATCGAGCCGACGGGTCGGACAGCAGGGCCGTCGTGTCGGCATGGGTCATCTCGGACACGCCGCCGACGGCGATCTCGATGGCAGTGGCTCCGACCTCCACGGCCAGATCGAGCGCCGCCTCGAACGTCAGTCGCGGCACCGAGTCGGTGAACAGCCCGAGATCGATCGAACGCCCGGCCGGGCCGGCGGCGCCGGCCGCACCGCTCACGGGGGTCACCCGGCGCCCTGGAGCGCGCCGACCACCGTCGCCTTGATCAGGTACCGCCGGACGAGGAGGTACAGGATGATCGTCGGGACCATGTAGACGACCGAGATCGCTGTCAGGAGCCCCCAGTCGACCTGGTTGCGGTAGCTGAAGGCCTGGAACAACCCGATCGAGATCGGGGTCTTGTCCGACGACGTGATGAGGATGAGCGGGGTCAGGAAGTCACCCCACGACTCGATGAACGCGAACAGCGCCACGGCTCCGACGCCGGGCGCGGCCAGCGGCAGGACGATCCGGAAGGCGCTGACGAGGCGGGACGCGCCGTCGACCCAGGCGGCCTCCTCGAGCTCACCCGGGACGGTGTCGAAGAACCCCTTCATCAGCCAGATCGCGAGGGGTAGCTGCTGCGCCGCCAGGACGACGATCATCCCCTGGTAGGTATCGACGAGCTTCAGGTACTGGACGATCAGGTAGAGCGGGGCGATCGTCGCCGAAACCGGGACGATCCGGGTCATCAGGATGCCGAACATCAGCACGCGCCGGCCGCGAAACGTGAACCGCGACAGCGCATAGCCCGCCAGGGCGCTGGTGAGGATGACCAGGACCGTGGACCCGCCGGCCATGATCATGCTGTTGAGGATGTAGCGACTGAACATGGGATCCGTCAGGAACCTGACATATGAGCTCAGGTCGACCGAGGCCGGGATCTGGAGATGGACCCCGGCATGCGGGTCGACCGAGGCGAGGAGGATCCACAGGAACGGGACGACGCAGAAGATCGCCAGACCGGCCAGGAACAGGTAGACGAGCGGCAGGGCGCGGCTGCGGTGATGCCGGTGATGCGTCGGGGTCACGGCCACGGCGGCGGGCGCGGCGCCGGTCCGAACGGCCATGTCAGACCTGCGCCCGCAGCAGGCGGACGTAGATGAGCCCGATCCCGAGGACGAACCCGAGCATGATCACCGAGGCCGCGCTGCCGAGCCCGATCTCGAAGAACTTGAACGCACGCTCGTAGACGAAGATCGCGAGCGTCGTCGTGTCGCCGCCCGGGCCGCCCCGAGTCAGGAAGTAGATCAGGCCGAAGACCGTGACGGTGCCGATCGTCGTCAGCAGCATGTACAGGACGATGGCCGGCTTGATCAGCGGCAGGGTGATCTTGGTCAGCAGCTGGCGCGGCGACGCGCCGTCGACCGTGGCCGCCTCGTTGACCTCCTGGGGCACGCCCTCGAGGGCCGCCGAGAACAGGATCATCGCGAAGGCGATCCCGCGCCAGATGTTGACGACGATGATCGACAGCATCGCGTTGTCCTGGAGCCAGGCCACGGGCGCGACGCCGGCGAGGCCGATGACCCGGTTGACCGTTCCCTGGTCGCTCGACTCGAGCATGCTCGACCAGGCGAAGGCCGCGACCGTCTCCGGCACGACGAGCGGCATCAGGATGGCCGCGCCCCACAGCGCCTTGAGCCGCACGTCGCGGCGATGGAGGGCCAGGGCCGAGGCCAGCCCGAACACGAACTGGCCGATGATCGCCGAGAAGATGACGAACACGCCGGTCCGGAAGAAGGCCGCCCGGAAATCGTCGCTGGCTAGGAGGCGCCCGTAGTTCGCCAGGCCGACGATCTTGGGGTGGAGCGCGGACGGGCCGGTCAGTCGCCAGTCGGTCACGCTCAACCCGAGCGCCCAGACGACGGGCGCGACGACGAAGATCCCAAGGAGGATCAGGGCCGGGGCCAGGAACCCGGCCACGATCAGATGCTGGCGGAGGCCGCGCGGGCGACGAGCGATCATCGGGCGGCGGCCCAGGTCATCGGATCAGAGGACTCCCGCGGATGGTGCGTCGGCGCCACCGACCCGCACCGCCTGGAGGCGGAGGGTCGATGGCGCCGAGCGCTTGGGTCGGGACGCTACTGCGAGGACTCGACGGCGTCGGGCCCGAGCAGGTCGGTGGCCTGTTGGGTGAAGTAGGCGGCTGCCTGGTCGCCGTTCATCTTGTTGAGCAGGATCTGCTCGGTGGCGGCGCCCACGGCCTGCTGGATCTTGTCGATCCCGACCTGGGCCTTGAAGGTCCGGCCGGTGGTCAGCAGCTTCTCCATGTTGATCAGGTAGGGCATGTCCTTGTACGGAGCGATGTTCTGGATGTCGTCACGCGGCGCGAGGTTGCCGACGGCTGCGACGTCCATCGCCAGCGGCTCGCCCGTATTCAGGCACTTGAGCAGGGCGAATGCCTCGTCCGGGTGCTTGGACTTCGCGGAGATCGTCCACATCCAGTCCTCGGCGGCCCACACGAAGTTGTCGTTGGGAGCCTTGCTCGGGAACGCCCAGGTGTCGACCTTGCCGTCGTAGATGCCGGGGATCGGCCGGGCGCCGGTCGGTGCGGGGCCCCAGTCGTAGACCCAGCCCCACGACCCCTGGGTCGTGATCGGCGGGGCGACCGGGACGGCCTTGCCGTCGGCGGTCGTGCCCGTGAAGCCGTCGTACTTGGTCGGCTCCCACGGGTTGGGATCGAGCAGCGCCTTCGTCGGCAGCAGTCCGCCCTTCTGGAGTGTGTAGTAGAAGTTGAAGGCGTCGGTCAGGCCCTGGCTCTTGACGATCCACTTCTTCGTGGCGTCGTCGTACAGCTTGTCGCCGGTGCCGTTGAAGATGTGGATGAAGCCCTCGTCGAACGTGCCGCCGCCCCAGGTCTTGCCGGCCGGGATGGTGATCGCCGGGAGGTTCGTCTTGGCGTGGAGGGCGGTCAGTCGATCGATCAGCTCCTGCCACGAGTTCGGCTGGTCGGTCGAGATCCCGTTCTGCTCGAGGACGTCCTTGCGGAGGAAGAACTCGATGACCGTGCCGTGCCGGGGCATCGAGTAGTACTTGCCGTCGGCCTGCTGGGCCCGGTCGCGCAGGACCTGGTAGAAGTGCGCCTGCCAATCGGGCCAGGCCGCCAGCCGGTCGCTGATGTCGAGGAGGTACCCGGCCGTCGCGAAGTCCGGCACCCAGGCGCCCGGATAGGACGTGATGTCGGGTGGGTTATCGCCCTGGTAGAGGGTCGTCACGGTCTGCCGGAAGGCCTCGTCCTCGACGACGTTGCCGGTCAGGTTGACCTTGACATTGATGCCCTGCTGGGCCAGCGATGCCTCGCACATCGGGATGATCTTGGCGAGGACGTCCAGCCGCGGCTTCTGATGCTCGAGCAGGGTCAGCTCGACCGGCGCGGCGGCGACCGAGGGGGCGGCGACGGACGGGGCGGCGACGGACGCGGCGGGCGTGGATCCACCGGTCGAGGCGGCCGGGGTGGCGGCCGTTGACGAACAGGCCTGGAAGATGAGCGCCAGGCCGAAGACGGCCGTGATGGCCCTGGATCTGCGCACGAGACTCCTCCTAGGACGGTTCGGCCGATGGGCCGCGACCGCTCTCTACGTCCCCGGGTTCGACCGGTGCCACCAGGCGTCCGCGTTTCGCACCGTGGAGCGTCTGTGCCCGCAAAGGAAACCCGGCGGCGAATCTACGCCGGGTCCAGCGGCGGTGTCAATGAAGGTTCGCACCGCGAAAACGGCGGCGATGGCGGGGCCGGATTGACGGCGGATCGACGCTCCCGTACGCTCCGAATACGTTCGACAGGAGGCACCGTGGTTGCGACCAATGGTCGCTCGGCCCGCCAGCGTCAGGCGGAGCGCTACTCGATCGGGGCGGTCGAGAACGCGCTCGCGTTGCTCGGGGCGATCGCCGAGCGCGACGTCCTCGGGCTCGGCGAGGCCGCCGAGATCGCCGGGGTGAGCAAGAGTACGGCGTATCGACTGCTGGCGACCCTCGAGGTGGCCGGTCTGGCCGAGCGACTGCCCGAGTCCGGGTATCGCGCCGGGGTCGAGGCGATCCGCTGGGCGTCGCGCCTGCTGGCGGGACTGGACGTCCGGACCGTCGCCCTGCCCAGCCTCCGGAGGCTCCGGGACGAGACCGGCGAGACGGTCAACCTCGCGCTGCTGCGCGACTCCAGCCTGGTCTACGTCGAGATCCTCGAGAGCCCGGCCGCCTTCCGGATGGCCGACGTGCCCGGTTCGGTCGTCCCGATCCACGCGACCGCGCTCGGCAAGGCGGTGGCGGTCCACCTCGAGCCGCAGCGGCTGGCGGCGATCCTCGGACCGGAGCCGTACGAGCGGTTCACGTCCGCGACCCCCACCACCTGGCAGGCGTTCAACGCATCGCTCGCCCCGACCCGGACCACGGGCTACGGCGTTGACATGGAGGAGGTCTCGGCCGGCGTCGCGTGCGTCGGCGCGGCGGTCCTCGACGGCGGGCGCGTCGTCGGCGCCCTGAGCGTCTCCGCGCCACGCGCCCGGATGACCGACGCGCGGATCGAGGACGTCGGGCGACGCCTGGTCGCGGTGGCGGCCGAGGTGTCGATGCGCCTGGCACCTCATCCGGACGAGATCTCGAGGTCCGCCACGAGCCCGAGGTGATCGCTCGGGTACAGGCCGGGATCGTCCTCGGCGGGCCGGTCGAACGCGAGGCCGGCCGACACGACCCGCGCTGAGCCGCGCACGAGCAGGTAGTCGATGCAGAAGCTCGGGCCGCGGTAGATCGTCGGCGCCACCAGCCCGCTACCGAATGTCCCCGGATCGCCGATGCCGGCCTCCCGGCTCGCGGACCGGAATCCCGCGTCGAACAGGCTGGTCAGCGACGGTTCGTCGGGCATCCCGTTCAGATCGCCGCCGAGGACCGTCGCGTCGGTTGCCAGCAGGCCTTCGAGGAACCCGAGGACGGCCCGCGCCTGGCGGAGCCGGGCGACGTAACCCGGCGGCCCGTCGGGGTGGTGGAGGTGGGTGTTGGCCACCGTCAAGGTCGCCCCGCCCGGCAGCCGCAGCCCGACCGCCTGGACGACGCGGAGGTGGGTCATCCGCAGAGTCTCGTGGAAGAGCACCTCGCCTGCGGCGCGGCCGACCAGGAGGACGACCCCGTCCCAGTGGCGCGGGTAGCGGTCCCTGATCGTCTCCGACGC
>JADGQI010000148.1 GCA_017881905.1 Chloroflexota bacterium | reverse complement strand
TTGGACGAGATGACCAACGTCCGACGGGCCGAGGTCGCGACACGCATCCACGATGCCAAGGAGCACGGCGACCTGTCCGAGAACGCCGAGTACGAGGACGCCAAGAACGAGCAGGCGTTCGTCGAGGGCAGGATCCAGACCCTCGAGGCGCTCATCAAGAACGCGACGATCATCGACGAGAAGCACTCCACCGAGCACGTCCAGATCGGCTCGACCGTGTCGGTCGAGAGCGACGACGGCAAGGAGACCTTCACCATCGTCGGATCGACCGAGGCGAGCCCGCGCGAGGGCAGGATCTCGAACGAGTCGCCGGTGGGTCGGGCGCTGCTCGGTCGCAAGAAGGGCGACAAGGTCGTCGTGCGGGTCCCGGCCGGGGACTTCAGCTACACGATCGTCACGATCCGCTAGGACCGCTATCCGCCGGTCAAGCGCCGGCACCCCAGCCTGGAGCGAGGACGTCATGGACTGGGCCGACGAACTCGCCGCTTCGGTCAGCGGCCCGCAGGTCGTCAACGACAGCAAGACACCGTCCGGGACGGTCCATGTCGGCAGCCTCCGCGGACCGGTCATCCTGGACACCATCACCCGGGCGCTGCGGGCGCGCGGCATCGAGACGACCCTCCTCTACGGCGTCGACGATCTCGACCCGATGGACGCCCAGGCGCTGCTGACCCCCGATGCCGTGGAGCACGAGATGGGACGGCCACTGGCCCACGTGCCGGACCAGGCCGGCGACTGCCACGCGTCCTACGCCCGGCATCACGCCCAGGTCTTCATCGACACGTTCGCCGGGCTCGGGATCCTGCCCGATCGCTACTACTGGATGAGCGACATCTACCCGACCGGAGCGATCGACCCGTACATCCGCCTCGCGCTCGACCGGGCGGAGCTCGTCCGGGAGATCTATCGCCGGGTCGCCAACGTCCAGCACCCCGCGGAGTGGCATCCGATCGGGGTCATCTGTCCCACCTGCGGCAAGGTCGGCACGACCATCGTCACCCGCTGGGACGGGGAGCTGGTGTTCTACGAATGCCGGGCGGACCATGTCACGTGGGCCCGAGGCTGCGGCGCGTCGGGCTGGATCTCGCCGTTCGGCGGCAACGCCAAGCTGCCCTGGAACCTCGAATGGGCCGCCCAATGGGGCCTGTTCGGGGTCACGATCGAGCCCGGCGGCAAGGATCTGTCAACCGCCGGCGGCTCTCGGGACCGCTCCGCGGCGATCGCCCGGGAGGTCTTCGAGATCGATCCGCCGCTCAACGTGCCGTACGAGTTCCTGAACATCGGCGGCAAGAAGATGTCCACGTCCAAGGGCCGTGGGGCGTCCGCTCACGCGTTCACCGAGGTCGTGCCCCCGGAGCAGACCCGCCTGCTCTTCCTGCGGCCGCGACCCAACAGCGCCATCGAGTTCGACCCGGAGGGCACCGACGCCGTCCCTCGCCTGTTCGACGAGTTCGACAAGCTCGCGGCCGCCACGGCGGGTCGCGAGGTCAAGGGCGAGCTGCCCGCCGGCTACGAGTCGATCTTCCGCTATTCGCTGCTCGATCCGGCGGCCGATGTCGCGGCCGAGGCCGCCGCCTTCCGGGCGGACTTCGGCCACCTGGCCCTGCTCGTCCAGGTCCCCGGCGTCGACGTCGACGGCCGGGTCGAGGCCGAGAAGGGGAGCGCCCTGACTGATCGCGAGCGCGCGGTCCTCGTCGAGCGGGTCCGGGCAGCCCGGGCGTGGATCGCGACCTACGCTCCCGAGCGTGCCCGGATGACGGTGCGAGACGCGCTCCCGATCGAGGCCGGAGCGCTGGAGCCCGACCAGCGGGCGTATCTGGCCGCGCTGGCCGCTGCGGCCGAGGCCTCGCCGCCCGTCGCCGGGGACGGCTGGCAGGCGCTGATCTTCTCCGTCGCCGCCGGGGTCGGCCTGGCCAATGGTCGAGCGTTCAGCGCGATCTACCTGGCGTTCCTCGGACGATCGAACGGCCCGCGCGCGGGTTGGCTGCTGGCCAGCCTCGAGCCCCCGTTCGTGCTCGAGCGCCTGCGCGACGCGGCTGACATCAAGGAGGTCGCACGATGAGCGTCGGACTGCAGCGCCTGCGCGAGGATGCCGCGACCGTCCGGCAGGGGGCGATCGACAAGGGCGAGGACCCGTCGCTCGTCGACGAGGCGCTGGCGGCCGACGCGCGCCGACGGGTCCTGCTGGCCGAAGGCGACCGGCTCAAGGCCGAGCGGAACCAGGCGTCGAAGTCGATCGGCGAGGCGATCCGGGCAGGCGCCGATGCCGCCGGGCCGGAGATCGCGACCTTGAAGGCCGCATCGACGGCCGCGGGCGAGCGGATCGGCGCCATCGATGCCGAGCTGGCGACGGTCGAGGCGCGCGTCGAGGACCTCCTCCTGCGCATCCCGAACCCCGCCGACCCGGAGGTGCCCATCGGCGGCGAAGAGGCCAACGTGACGATCCGGGAGTGGGGCGAACAGCTCCCGCGGATCCAGCCGCTGAGCGGGTCGGTCGGGGCGGACGCGCCCGCCGGCGGGGCGTCGTGGGAGCGCCTGCCGCACTGGGACGTCGGGGACCGGCTCGGGATCTTCGACCTCGAGCGGGGGGCCAAGATCGCCGGATCGGGGTTCCCCGTGTATCGCGGTCTCGGGTCCACCCTCCAGCGGTCGCTGATCAGCTGGTTCCTCGACGTCCACTCGCGCGAAAACGGCTTCACCGAGATCTGGCCCCCGGCGGTGGTCAACGCCGCATCGGCCCGCGGCACCGGACAGATCCCCGACAAGGAGGACCAGATGTACGTCGTCACGCGGGACGACCTGTACCTGGTCCCCACGGCCGAAGTCCCGGTGACCAACCTCCACCGCGACGAGATCCTCGAGGCGAGCGATCTGCCCGTCCGGTACGTCGCCTACACGCCGTGTTTCCGGCGCGAGGCGGGCGCCGCCGGCAAGGACACCCGAGGGATCCTCCGGGTCCACCAGTTCGACAAGGTGGAGATGGTCCTGTTCGAGCGCCCGGACGCCTCGTCCGACGCGCTCGAGTGGATGACCGGGCGTGCGGAGGACCTCCTCCAACGCCTCGGCCTCGCCTACCGGGTCCTGCTCATGAGCACACGCGAGATGGGCTTCGTCCAGGCCAAGAAGTACGACCTCGAGGTCTGGGCGCCCGGCGTCGAACGCTGGCTCGAGGTCAGCTCGTGCTCGAACTTCCGGGACTACCAGGCGCGTCGGATGGCGGTCCGCTTCCGACCGGAGCCGGGCGCCAAGCCGGAGCTCGTCCACACCCTCAACGGGAGCGGTCTGGCGCTGGCGCGGATCGTCGCGGCGATCCTCGAGACGTATCAGCGCCCGGATGGGTCGGTCGAGGTCCCGGCGGTCCTTCGGCCCTACCTCGGGCGCGATACCATCCCGTTGCCCGGCTGACGCTGTCGCCGGGGCTCGAGGGAGGCCGCCGATGGAAACACCACGAGATCCGCAGGCCGGCGGAGCGGACGGTCCCGGCTGGTCTCCCGACGATCGTCCGGCCGTGCCGGATCTGGCGCCGCCGGGAGGCTCGGAGTCCACATCCGCTTCGCCTCCCGCGATGACGCCTCCGCCGGCGGTCACTTCGCCCGCCGATGCGCCTCCGCCGATGACGACTCCCCCCGTTTCGCCACCACCCCCGATCGCCGCGCCGGAGCAGGCGTGGGAAGCACCCGAGGCGGTGGCGGGCCCGGCACCGGGCTATGCCTTCGGCGGGGCCGGCGAGCGACTCGTGGCCTACCTCGTCGACGCCCTGATCATCACCGGCCTGCTGATCCTGGTCGGCCTGGCCGGTCTCCTGCTCGCGTTCGTCCTCCCGATCCTGGCGCTCCTCGTGTGGTTCCTCGGTGGACTCGCGGTGGGCTTGGGGTACTTCCCCTACTTCTGGGTGAAGAGCGGCCAGACGCCTGGTCTGCGGATGTTCCAGATGCGGGTCGTCCGGGACCAGGACGGCGGGCCGATCGGAGTCGGGTCGGCGCTCCTCCGGCTGTTCGGGCTGTACGTCCTCGATGGCCTCGTGCTCTATCTCGGGTTCATCTGGATCTTCATCGACAAGCGCAAGCGCTGCTGGCACGACCTCATCGCTGGCACGGTGGTCGTCAAGCGCGCGTGACCGCCGAAGACACCGCGGAGCCATCCCGGATCGTCGCCGGAGCGGATGCGAGAGGGCTCCCGGCCGGTCACCGGTTCGTGTCGCTGGCGGACCGGCCCGAGCTGCGGGGGCCGATGGGCGACCACAACGTCGCCGTCTGGCCGGCGTTCATGCTCGAGGACCCGGTTGCGGATCGGAACTGGGATCGACTCTTCGAGGATTGGCCCGCGTTCCAAGGCTGCCTGCTCGGCCCGGATGACGCCGTCGTCGCCGCCTTCAACTCGACCCCGCTGTGGTGGGACGGGACCGAGGCCGGCCTGCCGATCGGGTGGGACCACCAGTTCGAGCGCGCCGTCGCCGACCTGACGGCCGGTCGCGAGCCGAACACGCTCGGCGCGATCCAGATCGTCGTGGCGCCCAGCCACCAGGGCCGGGGTCTGGCCGGCGCGACCCTCGACGAGATGCGCGCGACGGGACGCCGGCACGGCCTGACCTCCCTGATCGCGTGCGTGCGTCCGACCGACAAGCCTCGCTACCCGCTCATGCCGATCGAGGAGTACGCGCGATGGCGGCGGTCCGACGGCCTGCCCGCCGACCCCTGGATCCGGATCCACGTCCGCGCCGGCGGCCGGATCGTCGGACCGTCACCGAGCTCGATGACGATCACCGGGACGCTGGACCAGTGGCGGTCGTGGACCGGCCTCGACTTCCCGGTCAGTGGTCTCTACGTCGTGGACGGTGGCGCCTCGACCGTCGCGATCGACATCGCCGCCGATTCGGGCACCTACCACGACCCCAACGTCTGGATCGTCCACGACCTGACGACCTGATCAGGTCCGTGGGCGGCGCTCGCTGCCGATCGCCTCGATGGCCGTGAGCAGAGCGGACGGATCGACCGGCGACGGTGGCGCGTCCGACGGCGAGGTCGACGCCCCGCCCGACGCCGTCTCCGCGACCGCGACCGGGTACCAGGCGGGCCTGGATCCGGCCGGATTTCCGTTGGCCTCCGCGCGCTCGTCTTTCGTCCGCCCGAGCAGCGCCTCGATCTCGGTCCGCAGACCGAGCGCGAACCCCCACACGAGCGCCTGGTCCGGCGTCGTCACCCAGCTCAGCCCGGCTCTAGCCACCACGTCGTCCATCGACGGAGCTTTTTCGAAGGTCATCTTGAGGGTCCGCCGATACGCCGCGAGCTGGGCCTTCATCCTGGCACCCTCGGGCGTCTTCGTCGCCATCGCCGGGGCGACGAGGTACGTCGCGATCCCGCCCGCCCCGACCCCGATGGCGACCCCGGTCGCCATCGCGCTGTCGGATGCTCCCGCGGCGATCAGCGCGAGCAGGGCGACGCCGACCTCTGCCAGTCCGAGCGCTCGCCACTTGATCCGCCGTATCAGCGGAAGACCGGCGATCCAACCGTGGCGAGCCGCGTAGGTCTGGAGGAGCGTCCCGAACAGGAATGGGGCCTGGAGCTCACGCGCTGCGTCGGCCGCGATGTAGCCCGGCGTCGCCGGGCCGGTGGGGTCAGCCGCATGACGGGCCGCCCATGCCTTCAACCCGGCGAGCTGCTCCGGGGTCAACGCGCGGCCGGTCTTCGCCTCGATCGTCCGGGCGGCGCCGTCGGGATCCCGGGCGACCGACGCGGGGTCCCCGAGCACGTCGAGGGCACTCGTCATCCGGCGGATCTCAGCCGCCCGGGCGTCGGCCTGCGCACCGCCGGGCGCATCGCCGGTCGTCCCGCCGGCGATCGCCGCCATGGCGCTCATCATCTCGGCTCCCACCTCCATCGCGGCTGGCGACGGCAGGTCGTCGGGGCCGGATCCGGTGGGCCGATCCGCCATCAGGGCGGCCAGCTTGAGCTGCGCCAGGAGCCAGGTCTCACCCTCACCGGTCGGCAGGCGCCGGTTCGCGAGCACTCGCGGGTCGGTCGACTCGCCACCGGAGATGGCGATGCCGACCGTCGGCTGTCCGTTGTGCGGATCGTCGGGACGGAAGGCGATCAGGTCCCGGCTCGCCAGGTCGAGCAGGGCCGCCGTGAACGCCTGGCGTGTCGGCCCGCCGTCGACGATCGTCGCCGTCGCGGCCGTCATCCCCGGTGGCGGTGCGGCCAGCAGGATCGACGGGTCGTCGCCGTAGACCGGGTCGCGTCCCCGCCGCAGCCAGCCGACGCCGGCGTACCCGGCGACCACGACGAATGTCAGGACCGCCGCCAGGAGCTCGGGGATCGTCATCGTCTCGCCGACCGTGCCGTCCGCTCGGGTCGTCGACCCCATCGTCGCGCCATCGGAACGGACATCCGGCATGGTAGCGCTCCGCCCGACCGTAGAATGCCCGTCGGAGAGGTGGCAGAGCGGTCGAATGCGGCGGTCTTGAAAACCGTTGATCGAAAGATCCGTGGGTTCGAATCCCACCC
>JADGQI010000147.1 GCA_017881905.1 Chloroflexota bacterium | reverse complement strand
GCTCGCGGACCCGGGCCGGACCAGGGCGTACGGGTGGTCTCCGCGGGAGAGCAGCTCGCGAACGACATGCGCGCCGATGAACCCGGCCGCCCCGGTCACGAGGACCTTCATCAGTGCTGCCGGATGCCCCAGTCGTACGGGATGTCGTTGTCGAACGGATCGAGCCGGGTCGACCGCGTCGGATCGTGCGGATGGGTCGAGCAGTTGGCGACGATCGCGGCCTCCGAGCCCATCCCCTTGAACCCGTTCCAGACCCCGGGCGGGACCTGGACCAAGCTGTAGTCGTCGGGGCCCAGGAACCGTTCCATGACCTCGCCGCGGGTCGGGGAGCCTTCGCGATCGTCGTAGAGCACGAGCTTGATCCGACCGTGGACGCACAGGTAATTCAGCGTCATGTCGGCATGCCGATGCCAGCCCTTGACGACCCCTGGGTAGACGGTCGAGAAGTAGATCTCGCCGAACGCCTGGAACTCGGGATCCGTGGCCTTGAGCATGTGCATGACCGTACCCCGCTCGTCGGGGATACGGGCACGCGCAACGATGCGCACTCCATCGATCATCGTCACACCAGCTTCGGGTCCGGGATCGGGATGAGGAACCGCCCGCCGCGTTCACGGTACTCGGTCTGCTGCGCCAGGATCTCATCGGCGAAGTTCCAGGCGAGCAGCAAGCAGACATCCGGCATCGTCTCGACCAGCCGCTCGGCGGGCACGATCGGGACGTGGACGCCGGGCATGTACCGACCCTGTTTGTACGGGCTGCGGTCCGCCACGAAATCGATCGTCGCGGTCCCGATCCCGAAGGCGTTGAGCAGGACGGTGCCCTTGGCCGCGGCGCCGTAGGCCGCGATGCTCCGACCGTCCCGACGGAGTCCGTCCAGGAGCGCGAGCAGGTCCCGGCCGAGCGCGTCGACCCGGGCCGCGAAGTCGAGATAGTAGCCCGGGGTGGTGATCCCCAGCGCACGCTCCTCGGACAGGATGACCGCGACGGCGCTCGGCGACAGGTCGTCGGTCTCGACCCCGACGGCCTCCCGATGCCTGACGAAGATGCGGAGGGATCCTCCGTGAACGGGCAGTCGCTCGACCCCGGCCACCGCGAGACCTCGGCGGTCCAGGATCCGCTCGAGCGCACTCAGGGAGTGGTAGTACCGGTGCTCGTGGTAGATCGTGTCGAACTCCAGTCGCTCGACCAGCTCCCGGACGTACGGGGTCTCGATCACGGCGACACCACCCGGTTTGAGGATCGACCCGATCCCAGTGACGAACCCGTCCAGGTCCGTGACGTGGGCGATCACGTTGTTCGCGTGGACGACGTCCGCCGACTGACCGGAGGCGAGCAGCTGGCGGGCGAGGTTCGGGTCGAAGAACTCGGCGACCGTCGGGACCCCGCGCGCCATCGCCGCGGCGGCGACGTTGCGGGCCGGGTCGATGCCGAGGACCGGGATGCCGGCGGCGGCATAGTGCTGAAGCAGGTACCCGTCATTGCTGGCGATCTCGACGACGAGGCTGTCACCGGTCAGATGCCGGGCGGCGATCATCCGGGTCGCGATGATCCTGGCATGCTCGACGAACGCCTCGGACACGGATGAGAAGTAGGCGTACTCGCGGAACATCTGCTCGGGCGGCACCGGGTCGGTGATCTGGACGAGGCCACACACGGGGCAGACCGCCAGCGTGAGCGGGAAGCGCGGCTCAGGATCGGCGAGCGTCTCCTCGGTGAGGAGTGCGTTGGCCAGCGGCTGGTCGCCGAGGGACAGGACCGGGACGAGTCCGGCGCCACAGCTCCCGCAGGACGCGGTCACGGCGGCGACGCCGCCAGGTAGGTCCGGTACCAGGCGATCGTCTGGCGCAGACCGGACGCGAGCGTCGATCGAGGTCGCCAACCGAGCTCGCGCCGGGCACGCGCCGCCGAGACCCGCTGGACCTGGATCTCGTGAAGCGGCTCTGCCAGGATCCGCGGGGTCAGCGGCGAGCCCATCAGGTCCACGATCCGATCGACCATCTCGAGCACGGTCAGTCGTTGGCCCGCGGCGAAGTTGAACGGCTGCCCATGGAGGTCGGGGCGGCGACCCACCTGATCGGCCAGGGCGATCGTCCCGATGGCCGCGTCGCGGACGAACAGGTAATCGCGCAGGAAGGTCCCGTCCGAGCGGATCACCGGGCGCTCCCCGAGGACGATCGAACGGATCGTTCCCGGAACGATCCGGCTCCAATTGAGATCGCCGCCGCCGTACAGGTTCGCGCAGCGAGTGACCGCGACCGGCGAGCCGTAGGCCTGGGCGTACGTTTGGGCAAGGAGGTCCGCGGCGGCCTTCGAGGTGTCGTACGGATGCCGCGGTCGGAGAGCCATGGTCTCCACGTAGGGGCGGCCGGAGGCGTCGCCGTAAGCCTTGTCCGACGAGGCGACGACGATCCGCGCGACGCGGCGCTGGGCACGACAGGCTTCGAGGATGGTCCAGGTGCCCTGGATGTTGTGGCTGAAGGTATCGGCAGGCTCACGCAGTGCCGGCCCGACGAGAGTCTGCGCGGCGAGGTGGATGACCGAGTCCACCGCCTCCTCGCGCAGGATGCGGTCGACCGCCTCGCGGTCTCGAACGTCGCCCGGGACGCGGACGAGGCCCGTCTCGGCGTCCGGATCGTCGGTCGGCCAGTCGATGTCGAGGCCGAGCACGGTCGAGCCGTGTGCGACGAGCTCGGCGGTGACCGCCCGCCCGAGGAGCCCGGCGGCTCCGGTCAGGAGGACCCGGCGACCCGACCAGGCATCGTCTCGTTCATCAGTCAATCCCAGGTCACCCACGGCGCCGTCCGAGCCGCCCAGAGCGCCCGGAGGTAACGGACGTCACGGAGCGTGTCCATCGGCTGCCAGAATCCCTCGTGAGCGAACCCCATCAGCTGGCCCCGGTGCGACAGCCGCTCGAGGACATCGGCCTCCAGGCTGGTCGAGTCGGCCGGGATGGAGGCGAGGACGTCGGGTTCGATGACCATGAACCCGCCGTTGATCCAGCCCTCGCCGATCTGGGGCTTCTCGGTGAAGGTCACCGTGCGGTCCTCGCCGAAGGCGAGCCCGCCGAAGCGGGCGGGCGGCCGAACCGCGGTCACGGTGGCGAGGCGGCCGGCCGTCCGGTGGAATGCGAGGAGTGCCCGGAGATCCACGTCCGACACCCCGTCGCCGTAGGTCAGCATGAACGGCTCGTCGCCGAGCCAGGGCGCCAGGCGAGCGACCCGGCCACCGGTGCCCGTGTCCGCGCCGGTGTCGACGAGATGGACCGTCCACGCGTCCCGATCCTGCTCGTGGCGATCGACCGTGGCCTCGCCGGTCCGGACCGTCAGGCTCCCGCTCAGCGAGAGCGTGTCGACGAAGAACCGCTTGATGTCGTCGCCCTTGTAGCCGAGGGCCACGACGAACTCGGTGAACCCGGCTTGGGCGTAGTGCTTCATGATGTGCCACAGGATCGGGCGGTCTCCGATCTCGACCATCGGCTTCGGCCGTACCTCGGTCTCTTCCGCGAGCCGCGACCCGAGACCGCCGGCAAGGATGACAACCTTCACGTCGGCATTATGCCGTGCGGCTCGTGGAACCGGCCTCGAAGAACGATCAGGAGGCCTCGGATCGACCAGCCGCTGGTGGGCATCGGTCTCCCGACGCACAACGGCGAGGGCTACCTCGCGGAGGCCCTGGAGTCGCTGCTGAACCAGGACCATCGTGACCTCGAGATCGTGGTCAGCGACAACGCCTCGACCGACCGGACGCCCGACATCGTCGGCCGATTCGCGCGACGCGACAGCCGGGTCCGACACGAGCGGATCGAGCAGAGGACGAGTGCGCCGCAGAACTTCAACCGCGCCTTCGAGCTGGCGCGCGGATCGTGGTTCATGTGGGCGGCCGACGACGATCGGTGGGATCCCGCGTATGTCCGTCGTTGTCTGGCTGCGCTTGCCCGGGACCCGGCTGCCGTGATGGCGACCTCCGGCCTACGCTTCATCGATCGGGACGGCACGCTGATCGTTGCGGACTATGCCCGATACGACAACCCGGATCTCTCGTCGGAGTCGACCATCGAGCGCGTCCGCCACCTGCTCCGGCGAGGCGGCTGGTACCAGGTCTATGGACTCGCCCGGCGCGGAGCCCTGGAGCGAACGCGCTTGTTCCAGGACGTGTACGGCCCGGATGTCGTCCTGACCCTGGAGCTCGCCATGGCCGGGCCGATCCTCCGCGTCCCCGAGGTCCTGTTCTGGTACCGGCGGTTCCCCGATCGGACCGAGATCGCGAGAGCGGCCCGGCAGGGCGGGATCCGGGACGAGGCCGAGATCATGGGCACGCCATCCACGCACCTCCAGGAGTCGCTGTCCGACGCCGTCCGTGCGTCGGCGCTGTCACCCGCGCTGAAGCTGCGGCTGCTCGCCGAGATCCTCGAGGCGTTCTACGTCGCCGACACGCCACTCCGGTCGAGGGCCAGGCCCGAAGCGCGGCGCCGCGCCAGGAGCGCCGCACGCGACCGGGACGTCGGGCGGTTCGTCGAGTTCAGCCTCGCCGACGGCCTCGGCCGGGTCGACGATCTGTCGGTCGCGGGTCGTCGGCTCGCCAGGCGAGCCCGAAGGAAGCTGCCGAGGCGCTGACCCGGCCCGTCAGGCCCGCGCCACCTCGCCGATCCGTTCGTACACCTCGACGAGCGCCTCGACCTGGCGCTCCCAGGCGTACCGGTCGGCCGCCGCGAGCGAGGCCTCGCGGAACGCCAACCGCCGCTCCGGGGGACTGTCGAGGACCTCCCGCAGGGCGGCGGCGATGGCCGTCGGGTCGGTCGGATCGCACAGGATGCCGCACCCCGCCGGGCGCACGATCGAGGCGATCCCGGGCAGGTCCGACGCGACGACCGGGACGCCCGCGCCCAGCGCGTCGAACAGCCGGGTCGGCGTCGTCAGGCGATGGTTGAGCGTGGTGGGCTGGATCGCGATCGCGGCGACGTCGGCGGCCGCCGTCCAGGCCGGGATGTCCTCGGGGGCAACCCCAGGCAGGAAGCGGATCCGATCCGCCGCTGGCAGGGCCGAGGCATCGGCGACCAGCCGGTCACGAAAGGCTCCCCCCGGCCCGACGATCAGCAGCGCGGCGTTGGGGACGTCGGCGATCGCCCGGCACAGCTGCTCGACGCCACGGCCCGGCGCGACGTTGCCCAGGCACAGGACGATCCGCGTCGACGGCGCGAGCGCGAGGCGTTCGCGGACCGGCACTGGCTGCGATCCAGAAGGATCCCGTGCCTCGGCACCGACGCCCACCGGTCCGTTGAAGATGACCGCGGGTCGCACCCCGAGCGTCCCGACGATGACGTCGGCATACACCTGGTTGGCGGTCAGGACGGCATCCGCCGACCGTGCCCATCGCCGCTCTCGGCGGGCGAGGAGCCGGCGCCACGGCCCGGGCAGCCGCGCGAACCGCGAACTCTCGACCTGGAGGTCGCGCACGTCGTACACGACGCGACCGCCGGTGCGCTTGCGGAGCCCCAGCGCGACCGGCAGGGTGATCAGGCCCTCGGCCTGCCAGATGTCGGCACCGGGTACAACGTCCGCGATGCGGTCCGCCCACTGACGCGCGAGCAGGAGATAGCGCACCGCCTGGACCGGCCGACCGACCACCGCGGTGACCGACGCCCGAAGGCCGGACGGCCGCGTCGGCGTGGCACCGACGACGTTCCCGAGATCCGCGTCCGGCAGGCGAGGGCTCGGCAGCCACGGCAGCGGACGGGGCTGGGCCACCCGGACGACGACGAAGCCATCGCGCTCCTCACGGCCCGGCAGGCCATCGCTGCGGCGGGCCACGACGGTCACCGACCATCCGAGGGCGGTCAGGCTGCGGGCGATCTTCCACGAGCGTGAGTCGGACACGAACGGGTTGTTGAGGATCAGGACGAGCCTGCGCGTCCGGCCCGGACCGTCATCCGCGCTCACCCGACGGTCCCCGTCCCGTCGGTCGACAGGCGGCGGTAGAGCGCGAGGAGCCCCTCGCGGGCCGTCTCCCAGCTGTATCGCTCGAGGGCGACGGTCCGGCAGCGCAGGCGCAGGGCATCGCGTTCGGCGGCGGGAAGGGTCAGGAGCTCGTTGACGGCCAGCGCGATCGCATGCGGCGAGTCGACGTCGCAGCAGCGGCCGACGCCCTCGGCGCGCGTCAGCCGGCAGTGCTCGGTGCCCTCGCCGACGACGATCGGGACGCCCGCCATGAGCGACTGGAAGAGCTTGTTGGGAAGGGTCAGACGCTGGTTCAGCGTGCGTGGCGGCGCACCCACGAACGAGACGTCCGCACCCGCCGTCCACTCGAGCAGCTCGGGCTCCCGAACGGCGGGCAGGACGACCATCCGATCGCGCCGCCCGGCCGCCTCACCCACGAGCCATGACTCCAGGTGGCCGAAGCCGAGGAAGACCCCCACCGCTCCAGTCTCGATGAGCGCGGGGTCGTCCAGCGCCGCGACGAGCTCCTCGATCCCCTGGTCCACCCGGAACGCACCCTGGTAGAGCACCAGGGGCCGCGTCGACCCCGCCGGTCCGAGGACGGACTCGACGGCCAGCCGGAGTCGATCCGACGACACCGGTCCGGGCGTCTCCGGGTGCCAGGCGGGAGGACAGTTGAGGAGGACGACCGGCTCGGGCACGCCGAATCGGCGGGCGATCTCGCGCGCCATCGACGGCGTGGCGGCGAGGACGCCGGCCGCCTGCCGGACCAGGCGTCGCTCGCGCCGACGGATGAGCGCCCGGAACACTCTCGGCAGCTTGGCCAGCCGGGCGGACTCGGTATGCAGGTCGGCCACGTCGTAGACGAACCGACCATCCCGCCCGGCGGTCCGTCTGACGGCGTCGCGGGCGACCGGCAGCGCGATCAAGGCCTTGGCATGGACCACCTGGGCGTCCGGCGCCGCGGCCGCGACCGCCGCGGACCACTCGCGACCCCGCCGAACGGTCGCGACGATCTCGAGGCCGCGGCGGAGCGGCGCCCGGAGCCGGTCCGCGCCGCGCGCCCGGCCCGCCGGGAGGGCCTCGGCGTCGGGAGCGAGGCCGGTCGCCCGGAGGATCGCCGAGCGCAGCCCGCTCGGCAGCGGCTCGAGACCGCTCCCGATCCGTCGGTCGAGTGTCACTCGATGCAGCTCGACGCGGTCGCCGAGCGCCGCCGCCGCGGGGAGTCCGGGACCGGCGAAGGCCACCACCGTGACGGCGTGCCCGTCATCGGCCAGGGTCGACGCCGTCTTGAGCAGGCGGGACTCGTGCTCGAACGTGTTCGCCGCGACGATGGCCACCCGAAGCCGACCCGGGACCGGCCCGGGACCGGTCATCGCGGGGCGTGCGTCGATCGGACCGGGGCTCGCCTCGGCACGCGGACCGGCTCGCGCACGTGACGGCCGACCGCGGCCTGGACCGCGGCGATCACCCGCTGCTGATCGTCGACCGTCAGGCCGGCGTACATCGGGAGGCCGAGCGAGCCGTCGGCGGCCGCATCGGTGATCGGCAGCTCGGCATGGATGCCGCGTTCGAGGACGTACGGCTGGCGATGGATCGGGACCGGGTATTCGATCGCGACCTCCACCCCGTGATCGGCGAGGTCCGCGGCCACATCGTCGCGGGCCGGCCCGAGCCCGATCGTGTACCGATGGAACACGTGGCGCCGGCCGACCGGCACGAGCGGCCGGCGGATCGGCAGCGCGGCGAACGACGCGCCGTAGCGGGCGGCGATCGCCCGCCGGGCCAGGATCCCGGGCTCGATCCGGTCGAGACCGACCAGGCCGATCGCCGCTGCGACCTCGGACAGGTGGAAGTCGAAGCCGAGGATCTCCGCCTGCCGCCCACGTCGACCGTGGTCGCGATAGCGGCGGATCCAGTCGGCCAGCCGGTCGTCGTCGGTGCTGACCAGGCCGCCTTCGCCGGCGCCGTAGAGCCCGAAGGCCCCGTGCCCCCAGGAGCCGGCCCGCCGACCGCGGAACGTCGCCCCGTGGGCGCCCCCACCGTCCTCGACGACGGCCAGCCCGTGGCGGTCGGCGATGGCCGTGATCATGTCCATGTCGGCGACCAGGCCGTGCAGGTGGACGGGGTAGATCGCCCTCGTCCGCGGCGTGATGGCCGCCTCGATCCGCGCGGCGTCGATCAGGTAGGTGTCGGGCTCGATGTCGATGAAGACCGGGCTGGCGCCGGTGAACAGGATCGAGCTGACGGTGGCGTTGACCGTGTGGCTGACCGTGATGACCTCGTCCCCGGGGCCGATCCCGAGGCCGGCCAGGATGCACATCCTGGCGACCGTGCCGTTGACCACCGCGACCGCGTGACGGACGCCGATGAACTCGGCCCAGCGCGCTTCGATCTCGGCGACCCGGCGACCCGGGACGGTCGACCGGGACAGGAGCGCCTCGGCGACGGCCTCGGACTCCTCAGGCCCGACATCGGGACGCACCGCCGGGATCATCTGCGCGCTCGCGCCGCGCGCCGACCGATCGATCACGGAGCCTCCGGTGGTGCCTGGGTCGGCTGCGGGAACCCGCCGCGAGGTCACCGCCGACCGAACCTCGAGTATAGCCTCGGACGGGTCAGCGGAGCCGCCGAACCACGAGCCAGACGAGGCCGAGGATCGTCCCCACGGCCAGCCCACCGCGCCAGTCGAGCAGGACGGTCGCCTCGCCATCGGTCCGTGCGGCGATGACCACCGCGGCGCCCGAACCGCGCTCGAAATGGACCTCCTGGGCGACCACCGACCGGACGAGCGCCTGCGAGATGCGCGCCTTCTGCGCCGCCACCAGACCGGCGGACGCCATGGTCAGCGTCGCCTCGTTCGCGGCGAGGGCGCCGACCGCTCCGAGCTCGACGGAGGCCCGCTGAGCCTGCGCGGCGCCGATCGCGCCGAACGACACCGACAGGTCGTCCGCCTGGGCGACGCCGAGGGCGCCGCGCTGGACGTCGACCCGCGTCGGGCGGGGCTCGTGGGCCTGGTCGGGGATCGGGTCGGGGGTCGGGTCGGGAACGGCGGTCATGGTCGGCTCCGGGTGGGACTTCTCGAGGTCAGACTACCCCGCGGACGACGCCTTTGCCCGCGCGCGCCCTCCGGTCATCCGGTCGCCGACGTGGTCTTCGGCGGACTCGGTATATCCTGCCCGGCGACGGACGCTCCGCGCCGTCCGCCGAAAGGGTCCCGATGTCCGTCCTCGTTCCCCGTCCACGTCGCGCGATCGGCCTCGCGCTGGCGATCGGCCTGCTCGTCGGTGCGTGCGGCAGCACGAACCCGAGCGTCACCCCGATCGCCCAGGTCTCGACCGTCCCGAGCGCGGCTGCGTCGCTCCCGAGCGAGGTCCCGAGCGCCACCCCCGAGACCAGTCCGACAGCGGAACCGACACCGACCCCCGAACCGACGCCGGTCACCGTACCGGCTCCCCTGACCGGCCTGCCGGTGACCCCGGCCCAGGCCCGACGGCATCCGATCGCGGTCATGGTCGACGATCTCGGGGCAGCTCGACCCCAGTCCGGGTTCAGCGCGGCGTCCGTCGTCTGGCAGGCGCCGGCCGAAGGCGGCATCCCCCGCTACATGATGGTGTTCGGTGAGAACCAGCCCGGCGACGTGGGCCCGGTCCGCAGCTCGCGCTACTACTACATCGCCTGGGCCGCCGAGTGGAAGGCGGTCTACGCCCATGCCGGCGGGTCGCCCCAAGCCCTGCAGACCCTGGCCGCCAACGGCAACGGCAAGCTCGTGTACAACGCGGATGAGTTCCGTTGGGCCGGAACCTTCCGGCGGATCACCAGCCGGTTCCCGCCGCACAACCTGTACACGACCGGGGCGCAGCTCACCGCGCTGGCCAAGCGGCTGGGTGCCAAGCCGATCACCACCGGGCCCGTCTGGCAGTTCGCCCCGGACGCACCGCTGGACCAGCGTCCCGTCGGCGGCAAGATCACGTTCGCCTATCCGACGAGCATCATCCGCTACGACTACGACCGAGCGACCAACACCTACCCGCGGACGGTCAGCGTCGAGGGCAAGCAGAAGGACGCCTCGACCAAGAAGCGGGTCGCCCCGAAGAACGTGATCATCATGCTGATGAGCTTCGGACCGCTCAACGACGGCCATCCCAAGAAGCATCGCCTTGAGGCCAAGGTGGTCGGCAGCGGGCCGGCCTGGATCTCGACCAACGGCAAGACGATCAAGGGCACCTGGCGGAAGAAGTCGCTCACGGCGCCGACGAAGTTCTACAACGCGGCGGGAGCCGAGGTCACCCTCACGGCCGGCCAGACGTTCATCAACGTGATGCCGACCGGGACGAAGGTCCTCATCACCCCGGGCGCACCGCCGCCGGCCCCGACGACATCCCCCTCCCCCGGCGCGTCGCCGTCACCGTCAGGTCTCGGCGAGGGTCACCGGGCCGCCGTCTGACGGACCGTCGC
The DNA here is from genome assembly GCA_017881905.1 of Chloroflexota bacterium. Taxonomy (GTDB): domain Bacteria; phylum Chloroflexota; class Limnocylindria; order Limnocylindrales; family CSP1-4; genus Chersky-267. The sequence continues at coordinate 14,536 of JADGQI010000147.1, read as the reverse complement.
GGATCGGCCGGTCAGGCGCGAGGCTTGGCCGGACCGCGGCCGCGAAGCTCGTCCCAGCGCAGGGTCAGGACGACGATGAGCGCCTCGACGATGATCCGGCGCGACATCTTCGACTGGCCCGCTCGTCGATCCTGGAAGACGATCGGGACCTCGTCCACCCGTGCCCCCAGTCGGCTGGCCCGGTAGGTCATCTCGATCTGGAACACGTAGCCGCCGGCGTGGACACCGTCGAACGGGATCGTCCCGAGCGTCGTCGCCCGCCAGGCCTTGAACCCGCCGGTCAGGTCGTGCGGCTTCAGCCCGAGGACCACCTTGGCGAACAGGCTGCCACCCCGCGAGATGACCCGCCGGACGATGCCCCAGTCGCGCACGCCGCCCCCGGCCACGTAGCGTGACCCGATCACCAGGTCGGCGCGGTCGTCGACGATCGGCGCGATCAGGGTGGGAAGGACCCCCGGGTCGTGGCTGAAGTCCGCATCCATCTGGATGACGATCGAGGCACCGCCGGCGATGGCGACTCCGAACCCGTCGAGATACGCCCGGCCGAGACCCTGCTTGGATGTTCGATGGCGTACGCGCACCCGCGGATCCGTCGCGGCGAGATCGTCGGCCATCGTGCCGGTCCCGTCCGGGGATCCGTCGTCGACGACCAGCAAGGTCGCCCCGGGGAGGCGATCGAGGATCGCCGCGGAGATCGGCCGCAGGTTCTCCGCCTCGTTGTACGTCGGCAGGACCACCCACGCTCCGGTTCCGACCGGCCGACCCGCGTCCGGTCCGGGCATGGGGGAGATCGTCACGATCACCTCGGGCGTGACTGGGTCGTTCGACTCGACGGTCATCGCGCCCAGTGTACGGGACGAGAAGCGGACCTGGGCCGCGCTTCCGACCTCGATCCGGTCGACACGACCTAGACCACCGAGACCGTCCGCACCGTTGCGTTCCGGTGTCCGCCGCTGTCGGTCGCGCTGATCCGGACCGTCGCCGGGCCGCTTCCGCCGGACGCCACCCGGAAGGTCGCGATGTACCTCCCGGGCGCCACGAGGCGAGCGAACTGCCGGACCGGGGGACGACCGGCCTGGTCGAAGGTGACCACCGGCCTGGACTTCAGCGCCTCGACCGAGCTGAACCGGACGGTCAGCGTTCGACCGGCCCTGAGCCGGGTCGACGACAGCGCGACCGCGTACGCGTCGACGACGATCTGTCGACGGAGCACCGTGGTGCCGCCGGCGCTCGTCGCGGTGAGGACCAGCGTGTAGCTGCCGGGTGCGACCATCGCCCCGCTTCCGGCCCGGCCGTCCCACGTCCAGGCGACCGGGCCGGCGGGCTGCTTCCGCCGCGTCCAGACGGTCCGGACCACGGTCCCGTCGCCGGCCACGATCTGCAGGGTCGTCGTCGCGGCCCGACCGAGCCGATACGTGGCCCGTGCCGTCCTGGCCAGGGCGTCGAGGTCCTGCGGGTAGAACGCCGTCGGGGCCCAGCGCAGCCAGCCGGCCGTCCGGTCGATCCGAACGGTCGTCGCCGTCGTGCGACGGTTCCCGGCCGCGTCCTGGACGGTGATCCGGGCGAGGTAGGTGCCGTCGGGCAGTCGGGCCCCGGATGTCGACCGACCGGTCCAGCGGAGCGAACCGCCGCTGCGTGCGCCGCTCAGCGCGACGATGCGCACGACCTTCGTCCCGTGGGTGATCCGGACCGACGTGACGCCTCGTTCGGCGTTCGTCCAGTGGATGGCGGTCGCATCCGCGGTCCCGTCGCCGTCAGGCGAGAACGTCGGGGGGCCGGCGGCGACGGCGATCGTCGGCGCTGTCCCATCCACGACCACCTGCCACGACCGCGCTGCGCCGTTCCCAGCCGGGTCGAGGACCGCGAGGGTCACCCGATAGACCCCGTCGGGTGCCGGCGCCCCACCGTCGGCCCGGCCATCCCACGCGGTCCGGGGCGTCCCTCCCGGACCGTTGATCGTCCGGACGACGGTGCCGGCGGCGGCGCCCGTCAAGCGCACGGCCGTGAAATGCCAACGACTGGCTCCGGTCGAGCTCGCGAACAGGCTCACCGCGTCGTGCCGGCCGTCCCGCGGCGGGGAGATCACTCGGCCGCCGATCGAAGCAGCCGTCAACCGTGGACCGATCGTGTCGATCGTGACCGCGTATGACGTGACCTCGGCCGGCGTCATCGGGCGGACAGAGGGCGCCGTGTAAGTCCGCGCGCCGGCTCGGCCGATCAGCTGCAGGACGTATCGACCGTCGCCGAGGCGACGACCGCCCACGGTCCCGTCCCACGCCCAGGCGTGGCTCCCGACCCCCACATCGGGCACGGCGCGCGTGCCGACCGTGGTCCCGTTCGCGCGGAGCACCTTGAGCGTGAGGGAATCGAGCCCGACGCCGTTCGTCCAACGCAGCATCAGCCCGTCCTCGGAGCCGTCGCCGTTCGGCGAGAACGCGCGGGCGGCCAGGGCCGCCGGCGACGAGCCGACCGAGGTCGCGCCGCTCGCGCCGAACGACAGGTGACTGAGCCCGGCGTCGACGATCGTCGTGTTCGGAGGCGTTCGCGGGGCCAGGTATGCGGTCGAGCCGCTGGCCGCGGCGACCCAGTTCCCGGTCCGGACCGGCTCGGTGACGGCCCAGGTGCTGAGCGGGCCGGCGACCTGGTACCAGACGTAGCCGTCGGCCAGGATCGGGCCCCGGGTCAGGGCCACGACCGCCCCAACCTTCAGCGTGGAGACGGCCGGTCCGGAGGTGTCGGGGCGGGTGCGCGTCGTCAGGCCGGTCGACTTGACCACGGCGAACCCACCGGCGTGCAGGGTCGGACGAGCGCTCGGCAAGGTGGCCACATTCCAGCGGCCGCGGTTGCCCTTGGCGTCCGTCGCTCGCGCCCGGAAGGCATAGGCGTGCCCGTCGTGACCCGCCCAGATCGCTTCGGTCGCGTGCGTCCGGCCGAGCCAGGACTTCCAGGGCCCGCCGTCGACCGACACCTGGACGTCGTAGCTCCGGATCGGGTTCATGTCGAGGGCGGTCCAGGTGACGAGGAAGCCCTCGTCCCCCTGACGGGCGTCGAGGACGTCGATGCCGGTCTCGGGCGGGGTCGTGTCGTGGAGGAACTTGGCCACGATCACGCTGTACAGCTCGGGCCGGCTCCCGTCGTAGCCGAGCGCCCAGATCCCGGCCCCGCGAAGCCCGTACCGGTTGATCAGGTCGTACTTGGCGCGGAGGCTTCGGGCGTCGTCGTAGTAGACCTCGCGCCACGTCGCCACGCAGCCGTACGCCGCGGTGCAGTTGCGTCGCTTGTAGGCGAACCAGGCCGATGACTCACGGGTGTCGTAGCGTCGTCCGTGGGCCTTGGCCAGGGCAGCCGCGTTGTCATACGTGACCGACGTCGACCAGCCGTACTTGGCACCGGTGTGGGTCGCCGCCCGTGGCTGGTCGCTGGTCGTGGACCAGGCCCGACCGTAGTACGGGATGCCCAGGATCAGCTTGCTCGCGGGTACGCGGTCGGTGAAGGCCTGGACGGTATCGAGCAGGTCGTAGCTCGGGCCGGCGAGCGGGGCGATCGAACCTGCCGATGCGGATCCCGCGTTGCGGTAGTCGTAGCCCATGATGAAGATGGCATCGGCGCCGCCGGGCGCCGTGGCGTCCTCGATCGGGTAGTTGCCGATCCAGCCGGTCGTGTCGAAGGTCAGCTGATAGCCCCGGGCCACCTTGTTCAGCTCGGTCCGGATGGTCCGGACAAGGGCGGTGAACTCGTCGGAGCGACCCGACACCAGCGGTTCGAAGTCGAGGTTGACGCCGTCGGCCCCGCGGTCGCGAACGGCCGCCGCGATCTGCCGGGCGAGCCGGAGGCGCGCCGCGGCACTGCCCAGGAGGGCGGACTGGTTGGCCGCCTGGTTGGTCGTCCAGGCGAACGACTGGACCGTCAGGACCACCCGTGTATGGCGCAGGTGCGCCGCCCGGATGATCGAGGCGAGGCGGGCACTGGTCCAGCCCGACCAACCGGTCGAGATCGATCCGTTGTTGTTGCGCTTGATGAGGTCGCCGTTGGCATCGGCTCCGACCCCGAAGTAGGCGATCGTCGAGAGGAGCTGGTAGTCCAGGCGCGTCGAGCCGTCGCTGAGTTCCCAGTACGGCAGGAACCCGAAGACCTGGCGCCGGAGGTCGGTCGCGGCCGGCGGGTCGAGCGGCCGCTTCGTGGCAACCTCGAACGACGCCGGGACGGCGGCGATCGCCGGTGCGCCCGACGGAACGTCGACGGGACCCGGGTCCGGGCCGCCTGTGGTCCGGTCGGCGACGGCCTCCGGTGCCCTCGAAGCCGGCGCCCAGACGGTCCCCTCGCGGCTGGCTGCCATCGCCCGCCCGGAGGCGGCGCCGGCCGGCAGTCGGCGGGGCGCGACGCCGCCGACCGTCCAGCCGTCGTCCACACGCGGCGTGAACGGGACGTCGACGACGCCGCCCGGAGCGAACACGATCCGGTCGTGCTCATGGGCGGCGGCGTCGACCGCGATGATCGACGGCTCCTGGACGCGGTCGGGCGGCGCGTCTGTCGGCGCGCCGGCGTCGGACGTGTCGGCGGTCGGTGTCACGGCGGGGTCGCCGGAGGCGGACCCATCGCGCGTCGAGGCGGCGATCGGAGCGTCGGGGAGACGCGTACCCACCTGACCGACGTCGCGGTCGGCGCGGACGGCCAGGACCGCCGAGCTGCCCGTCCCGGCCACGAGGACGGCCACGAAGACGACGACCGCCAACGCGCGGACATGGTCGCGGCGGGCACGTCGACGGGAGGGCGGCCGGGGGCGGTCGTCGGTCACGAGATCCTCACGGCTTGCAGTCGGAGGACGACCGTACGCTCGGGGGCCCGTCGCCGGATATCGCCCGATGGTCCCGGTCCGGGGCCGTACGGTGGGATCCGGTGCGGTGCTGTGCGGTCGGCGCGACGCGGCGTCCCGGATCAGTGCAGCGCGAACACCCGTGCGGCGCGGTTGACCTTCCCGGCCCCGTCGGTCCCGCTGACCGAGAACCGGACGGTGCCGGCGGTGCCGGTCGACTTGAGTTTGACCGTGACCTTGTAGGTGGTCGAGCTCATCTTGGTCATCGTCAGGCTGAAGGCGCTCGTCCCGGACTGGCTGGTCTTCACCCGGGGCGCCGCCTTGAGCAGCTCCGGGGTCGTGACGTAGACGGTGACGGTCTGGCCGCGGGCCGGCGTCGAGTCGTTCAGGGTGACCCGGAAGCCGTCGGCCACGACCGTCGCGAAGCCCGTCGTGGACAGCTCGCCGTCGGTCGCGCCGATCGCTGCGACGTAGGTCCCGCGCGGCGCCATCGTCCCGTCGTCTAGCCGGCCGTCCCAGTCGAAGACATGGGTCCCGGGCCCGGTCGAGACGCTGTCGATGAAGGTCCGGACGACATCACCGGTCCCGTTCTCGATCACCCCGCTGACCACGGCCGAGACCGACAGGTCGTACGAGAAGCGCATCGTCCTGGCGTACTTGTCGAGGTCCTGCGGGAAGAACACGGTCTTGGCGCTGACGACGTGGCTGAGCGTCTTGTAGACGCCGACCGCGATGTCGCGCCCGGAGCCGACATTCCCGGCGTAGTCGCGCGGAGCCAGGGTCACCGTGTAGACGCCGTTCCTGGTCACGTGCCCGGCATCGTCCAGGCCATCCCAGCCCACCTTGCCCGGACCCGACGCGACCCTGGTCGAGTCCGTCCGGACCACGGCTCCGGTCCCGTCCTTGACCGTCACGTCGATGTAGCCAGGCTCGCTGGTGGAGTAGCTGAACGAGATCGTGTCCGCTGCGCCGTCCCCGTTCGGGCTGAACGTCGGGATGTCGCTCGCTCCCGCGGCCGCGACGACCGGGTCGTCGAGGGTCGGAGCGACGGTGTCGGCGACCAAGGTCCCGGTCTTCGTGCCCACGGGATTGCCCCAGCCGTCCGTGACCGTCATCCGCCACCGATACGTGCCGTCGGGGACCGGCACCCCGGCGACGAGCCCGGACCATGTCACGTTGAACGCGTCGCCGGAGCCGGTCTTCGTGCCGAGGACCTCGCCATCGGCGTTCTCGAAGGTGGCGGTCCAATCCGCGACCTCGGAGATCCGGCCGGTCAGCCGGTAGGTGTCGCCGCTGCCATCGCCGTTCGGCGAGAACGCGCCGTCCCCGTCATCGGTCGTCCAGACGACCGGGCCGGCACTGTCGCGCGGGACGAGATCCGCTCCGGACATCCAGCCCGTCGTCGCGCCGTCGAGCGACGCCACCTCGAAGATCGGCTTGCCCGCCGGCGTCGTCGCCACGGCCCGAGTCAGGAGGCGCAGTCGGGTGTCGCGGGCCAGGGTGGCCAGCGGGCCGCTGTCGCCGGGCGGAGTGAGCGTGGCGTCCTGGTAGACGCTCGCGGCGTCGACCGCGACGGATGCGGCGCCGGGAACCTGGAAGTCGGCCGGGTCCGTCCCGGTGTCGGCATACGCCGCACCGGTGATGTCGTCGGTCGTCGTGCCCAGCCACCCGGTGACGGCGCGCCAGTAGCCGCCCGGCGTCCCGTCAGGGTCCATCTCGGCGGTCGCGCCGGGGGTCCGGCTCGATCCGAAGGTGAACGCGTTGGCGTTGAAGGTCGGCGAGTCGTGGAAGATCTGGTCGACCGTCTTATGGGTCGTGAACAGCTGGCGGACGTAGAAGGCAGGCCCGAAATGGCCCTCGGCGACGACCGCCCGGGCACCGGCCTTGAGCCAGCCGGCCGCCATGTTGTCGACCCGTTGCTTCGCCTGCGCCAGCGTCGGCTTGGGCTTGCCCGACTCCGAGTTGCCCGATGCGTAGCAGAGGTGGCTGAGCAGCACGATCGCGTTCGGCGCGAGCTTGACCTCCTTGGCCAGGTAGTACTCGCCCCAGTACTCGGTCGTGCTGTCGTTGACGCCGGCCTTGGGGTTGAGGCCGAGACCGTTCTGCGAGTACGGCCAGGCGCTCGTCCGGTACGGGCTCGGGAACCCGTTGCCGTGGCCCATGTAGATGACGACCGAGGCGCCCTGGAGCGCCTTCTTGGCCGCCGCCCAGGTCGCGTTCGGGGTATACACCTTGATGACGTTCGAGGTGTACTTGCGCGCCTCGGCGTACGCCGCATCGCCGTCGGACTTGTAGTAGGCCGTCGAGCCGGCGACCGGACCGACGATGATCACGACCTTGGGCTGCGGTGTCGCCGCGCTGGCGGCGCCCGCCGCGGACAGGGCGAAGAGGGCCATGACGATCAGGCCGCTGGCGGCCGCGGCCGCGATCCTTCGCACCGGAGGCGTCTCCACGTCGAGTGGTGGCCGTCGTGGCCGTCAGCCTCGCGATGAGCGCGGACCGCACGAACCCGACGAGCCGGATGAGTACGGATCCAGCCTCCCGGGGGGCTCGAGGACGCTCAATGACAACATCGTCCGGGGGCCCATGGTCCGAACGCCGTCGACCGGGTGCGGGCACGAGCGGAGCGGTGCGGTCACGGGCCCCGCGGGGTGGTGCGCCGACGCTCCACCATCGCGACCTGCGCCGGGCCGGCGGATGACCGTGAGCTCGAGGCCCGCCGGGGCCTACCCGCGGAGGCTCGCCACGAGCTCCGCGAGCGACGGGTTCGACCGGTCTCGGTCGGACAGGATCGGGCGACCGTCGCTCGGACCCGGGACGAGCGTCGGCCACGGGACGCCGACCGCCGGGTCGTCCCACGCGAAGCCGAGCTCGTCGCTCGCGTCGAACTCGCCGGTCACGAGGTAGATCAGCTCGAGCGCCTCGAGCGCGAGGAACCCGTGGGCGACACCGGCCGGGATCTCGACGGTGTCGTCGGCGCGCAGCTCGCGCGTCTCCACGACGGCCGCGCCGGTGCCGGCCACGACCGGGCGCACATCGACGAGCGCGACGAGGGCGCGACCACTCGCCACGATCCAGCGGTCGAGCTGGCGTCGGTGATAGTGCAGCCCGCGGAGGACCCCCGGAGCCGAGGTCGACAGGTTCGCCTGGACGAATCGGGCGCCGGGCAGGCCCGTGAGGTCGGCGGGCAACCCATCGGGCGGATAGGCGCTCGCCCGCCACAGCTCGCGGAAGGATCCGCGCGCGTCGGAGTGCCGGACGAGGGCGCCGTATCGGACGCCGGACAACGTGGAAGCGGGCCGGTCGACATCCATCACACTGGTCCTCCGGTCCCTGTCCCGACACCTGTCGCGGATGCCGCCCGGCGGAGGATCGGCGCGTAGTCGGCCAGCGCCTCGGTCCAGGGTCGCATCGGCTCACCCGAGGGCAGCGGACTCGCCTCGAGGACGCCCCAGCGGGGTGGCGTCGACGGACGCGCCCAGGTCGCGGCCGGGACCTCCTCGATCTCCACCCCGACCCCAGCCAGACGCAGGACCTCGCGCGCCCAGTCAGCCCGCGAGACCGCGCCGAGGTTGACGTAGTGGACCGTCCCGCCGACCGCGCCGGAGCCGATCAGCTCGGTGACGGCCTCGGCCACGTCCGCGGTGGAGGTCGGAGAGCCGTACTCGTCGCCGACGACCTTGAGCGGCTCGCCGGCGGCCCTGGCGCGCAGCGCCGCGGCGATGATCTTCGTCGGGAAGTCGTCGCCCGGCGGACCGTACAGCCAGGCGGTGCGGACGATGGCGGTCGTGGCCTTGCCCCGGTCGAAGCTCTCGCGCGCCGCGGCCTCACCACCGAGCTTGCTCCGGCCGTACGCGTTGATCGGGCCCGTCGGGTCGTCCGGGCGATAGCCTCGCCCGTCGGTCCGCCGGCCGTCGAAGACCTCGTTGGTGGACACGTAGATGAGGTCGACGCCCGACCCGGCGCAGGCGGCGGCGAGCGCTCGCGTGGCGGCGGTGTTCCGTCGATCCGCCAGGGCGCTGTCCCGGGTCGCCCCGTCGACGTCGGTCCAGGCCGCGCTGTGGACGACGACCTCGGGCCGATCCCGAAGGATGAGCCGGGACGGAGCCTCGACGTCGTCGAGGTCGTAGTCGGGACGCGTCCAGGCGATCGGTCCCGCCAGACCGGTGAAGGGTGCCTCGGCCAGCGCTCCGACGAGAGCTCGGCCGAGTCGACCGCCCGCCCCCGTCACGGCGACGCGCACGTCAGTCCGCCTCGGTCGCGGACCCGAGTGCCGTCGCGGGGTCGCCGACCGACGGGTCGCTCACCTCGGCCGCGGCGGACCCGGCCAGCCGCTGGCCGTACTGGCGCGCGTAGTAGGCGTCCCAGTCGCCTGCCTTGATCGGCCGCCACCAGGCTTCGTTGGCCACGAACCAGGCGACCGTCGCGGCCAGACCGTCCTCGAACGACGTCCGCGGCCGCCAGCCGAGCGCGGCCGCCTTGGACCCGTCCATCGCGTAGCGCCGATCGTGGCCCGGGCGATCCTCCACGGTCCGGACGAGCGACCACGGCTTGCCGAGGAGCTCGAGGATCCGCCGGACCACTTCTCGATTGGGCAGCTCCGTCGCGCCCGCCAGGTTGTAGGTCTCGCCGCTCTTCCCGTGGCGGAGGACGTGCTCGACGCCGGTCGCGTGGTCGCCGACATAGAGCCAGTCGCGGACCTGCATCCCGTCGCCGTACATCGGCAGCGGCAGGTCGTCGATCGCGTTGGTCACGAACAGCGGGATCAGCTTCTCGGGGTGGTGGTAGGGACCGTAGGTGTTCGACCCCCGGGTGACGACGGCGTCGACCCCGTGGGTCACGACGTACGAACGCACGAGGAGCTCGCCGGCCGCCTTCGCCGCGGCGTACGGCGAGCGCGGCCCGAGCGCATCGGTCTCGACCGAGCTGCCTGTCGCGACCGAGCCGTAGACCTCGTCGGTCGAGACCTGGAGGTAGCGGATCGACCGGCCGGCCCGCTGCTCCTGGAGGACCGCCTCGAGCAGCACGTGGACACCGATGACGCCGGTCCGCAGGAACGCCTCGGGATCGAGGATCGACCGATCGACGTGCGACTCGGCCGCGAAGTTCAGGACGGCGTCCGCATCGGCGACGAGCGGTCGGACGGCGTCCCCGTCGGCGATGTCGCCCTCGACGAAGTTCAGCCGCGCCGCCTGCTCGGGGTCGTCGAGGGCCGTGCCGAGGTTCGTCCGGGTACCGGCGTAGGTGAGCTTGTCCAGGACGGCGATCCGGGTGCCGTCCCGTCGGGCGAGGACGTCACGCACGAAGCACGACCCGATGAAGCCGGCGCCGCCCGTGACGAGCAGGCGGGAGCCCGCCCGGGCCCAGGGCGCATCGCTCACCGGTCGGGCCGCTGGGTCGGCGGCGCGAGACGACCTTCGGCGTCGTCCGAGGCGGCCAGCTCGGCGGCTCGGAGGAGCGAGGCCACCGTGCCCGCATCGGCCCACTGGCCGTCGTACACCGGGGCATGGAGACGGCCATCCGCGACGTAGTGGTTCAGCACGTCGGTGATCTCGAACTCGCCCCGTCCCGACGGCGCCAGGTGCTCGATCACGTCGAATGCGTCCGGGCGCAGGAAGTAGACCCCGATCGGGATGAGGTCGCTCTTCGGCTGGGTCGGCTTCTCCTCGAAGCCGACGACCCGCCCCGCCGCGTCGAGCTCGGCGACGCCAAACCGCTCGGGGTCCGGCACCCGGTAGAGGAGCGTGCCGGCGCCCCACGGCCCCGCCTCGAACTCGCGGGCGACCGGCTCGAGCGCCGGGCCGCGCAGGATGTTGTCGCCCAGAACGCAGCAGAACGCCTCGTCGCCGACGAAGTCGCGGGCCAGCCCGATCGCGTGGGCGATCCCGAGTGCGCCGCGCTGGTAGCGGTAGGTCAGATCGAGGCCGAAATGGGCGCCGTCGGCGAGCAGCTCGACGACGTCGCCGACGGACTTGCCGCCGACGATGACCATCACCTCGCGGATCCCCATCCCCGCCAGCGTCTCGATCGGGTAGTAGATCATCGGCCGGTCGTAGATCGGCAGCAGATGCTTGTTGGTCACGATCGTGAGCGGGTAGAGCCGGGTGGCCGTGCCACCGGCCAGGACGATGCCCTTCATCGGGCGGTAGCGTACCAGCGCACGACGGCCGCGCCCGAGCCTACGGTCCGGGTGACGCGCTCGCGCACGGTCCGGATCCGTCGGGCTGCAGACCACTCGAGGCGCACGGGCCGGGCGACTGGTCGACCGGCGGCAGGCCGCCCTTGTAGTCGGTGATCACGAGCACGTACTCGAGCCGGTCGAGGTCCGCGGCGGGCTGGATGAACGCCGTCTGGGTGACCGCGTTCGCGTCGTGCTCGACGTCGACCAGCGAGCCGATCAGCAGGCCCTTGGGGAATGGCGACCGGACGCCGTCGCCCAGGTCGATCCCGGCCGTCACCACGGTGTCGCCGATCTGGAGCCGTTCGGTCGTGTCGATGTTCTCCATGATCAGGACGCCGCCCAGCTGGCCGACGACCGAACCGGTCGCCTGGTTGGCCCCGAGCTGGCCGATCACCGTCGAGCCGGTATCGTTGATCAGGAGGACCGACCCGGAGTTCCCGGTCACGCCGGTGATCCGGCCGACCAGCGCGCCGCCGGCGCCGACCACGACATCACCTTCGCGGACGCCGGAATCCGACCCGACGTCGATCGTGACGACCCGTCGGAACTGGGAGGTCTCGCGGCCGATGACGGAGCCCGTCACCGTCGAGTACTTCAGCGAGCCCTTGACGTCGAGCAGCTGGGTCAGGATGGCGTTCTGCCGCTCGAGCTCCTTGGTCCTGGCGTTCTCGGCGGACAGTCGGGCGTTGTCGAGGGCGAGCTGGTCGTTGGTCCGATGGAGCGTCTGGATCTGCGTGACGGTCTGGACCAGGTCCGACGCGCCGCGGGCGACCGAGTCGAGCCCCGCCTGGATCGGGCGGAAGGCGAAGCGGACCCCGTTCTGGACCTCGAGCGCCGGTCCGCTCGACGAGACGATCATCAGGCCGAGGCTGAGGCCGACCAGGACCACGAACAGGGCCGTCCGGCGTCGAAGCAGCCGATCTCCGGACAGGGATGTCACAGCGACGGCCGATCAGCGCGGTGCGCGGGCGTACGTGTCCGCGACGAGGACCCGCTGCATCGCCGGGTTGGTCAGCTGCTCGAGGACGATCCCGGTCCCGCGCGCCACGCAGGTCAGCGGATCGTCGGCGATGTGGACCGGCATCTGGGTCGCCTCGGCGATCCGCTGGTCCAGGCCCGCGAGGAGCGCGCCGCCGCCGGCCAGGACGATGCCCTGGTCCATGATGTCGGCCACCAGCTCGGGCGGGGTCTCCTCGATGGTGTCCTTGATCGTGTCGACGATCTGCTGGACCGACGGTTCGATCGCTTCGCGGATCTGGTCGGCACCGACCTCGACGCTGCGCGGCAACCCGGTCAGCAGGTCGCGGCCCCGGAGGGTGACCCGCTGGGCGTCCCACTCCCCCGGGTAGGCGGAGGCGATCGCGATCTTGATGTCCTCCGCGGTCCGCTCGCCGAGGAACAGGTTGTATTCGCGGCGGGCGAACAGGACGATGTCCTGGTCCATCTCGTCGCCGCCGATCCGGATGCTGCGGGCCACCACGATCCCGCCGAGGCTGATGACCGCGACCTCGGTCGTCCCGCCGCCGATGTCGACGATGAGACTGCCCGACGGCTCGCTGACCGGCAGACCGGCGCCGATCGCGGCCGCCATCGGCTCCTCGATCAGGCGGGCCCACCGGGCCCCGGCGTTGAGGGCCGCGTCGCGGACCGCTCGCTTCTCGACCTCGGTCACGCCCGACGGGATCCCCAGGAGCATCCGCGGACGCGGGATGAGCCCGACCCGGTCATGGACCCGGTTGACGAAGTACTTGAGCATCTGCTCGGTCACGTCGAAGTCGCTGATGACCCCGTCGCGGAGCGGTCGGACGGCGATGATGTTGGCGGGCGTTCGACCGACCATCCGCTTGGCCTCGGCGCCGATCGCCAGGACCTTCTTGGTCTTGGCCTCGATCGCGACGACGCTCGGCTCGCTCATGACGATCCCGCGGTTCCGGACATGGACCAGGGTGTTGGCGGTCCCGAGGTCGATCCCGATGTCACGGGAGAAGTAGCCGAGGATCCGATCGAGCATGTGCGGGGTAGGTCCTTCGTGCTGACACGGCACGACCTCCGCCGGTCGCTGGGGCGGGTCGCGCGCGTGATCCGAGGGGAAGCCCGTGCAGTATACGCGGCCTTGCCGCGAGTCCCGACTGGGGCCCTGGCGTCTCGTCGATCCCGGGCCCCTGGAGCCGCGGTAGCGCCCGGGGTCGGGGCTCCGCTGGCCGTCAGCCGCGCGAACCCGGTCGATCGAACGCGACGCCGCGGTCCCGCAGCGAGACGTAGGCGTCGTGGCCGATGACCAGGTGGTCGAGCACGTCGATGTCGAGGAGCCGCCCCGCCGCGAGCGCCTCCGCGGTCAGGTGGATGTCGTCCGGACTCGGGGTCGGGTCGCCGCTCGGGTGGTTGTGGACGAGGATGACCCCGCTGGCACTGAGCCGGACGGCGTCGCGGAACAGCTCGCCCACGCGGACCAGGCTCGAGGACACATTGCCCTGGTAGACCGTGGCGACACGGAGGACGACGTTCTTCGTATTGAGCAGCACGATCCTGAGCTCCTCCCGCTCGAGCCGGCCCATCTGGAGGATCAGCCGATCGGCCACGTCGATCGGCGACCGGATGGTCCAACGCCCGGCGGGCCAGTCGGCGAGCAGCCGACGACCGAGCTCGAACGCCGCCGCCAGCTGGGCCGCCTTGGCGGCGCCGACGCCCGGGATCGCTTCCAGCTCGAGATCGCTGGCGCGGGCAAGACCGGTCAGACCGTCGTGCCTGGCGAGGGCCTCCTCGGCCAGGTCGACCGCGCTGACGCCGCGCGAGCCCGAGCCCGAGCCCCAGATGAGACCGATGAGCTCGGCTGCGGTGAGCCCGCCCGGTCCTCGCTGGGCCAGCCGCTCACGCGGTCGCTCGGCTTCCGGGATCTCACGGATCGACCGCATCTGGCCTCCATCGCCGACCGCATCGTTGGTGTCCCCGGACCCGGTCGACGGGAGCCCGCCGATCTCCCCCGCCGCCCAGGCCCGAGGACGTCGCGCAGCCTACGGGCCGAGCCTCACCGGTCCCTCACCGGGCGGTGCACCCGCGCTTTGTGGACGATCCGAGCGCCTGACGTCAGGTCGGGCCGGCGCTCGCGGCCATCGCGGCCAGGATCACGAGCAGACCGTTGAACGTGGCGTGGAGCCCGATCGACGCGGCCAGCGACCGACGTGAGACGAAGATCCAGCCGAGGGCGAACGCGACCGGGATCCGCGACCCGAAGGCCACGACGGCGGCGCGTCCGGCATGGTCGAAGTCGCTGCCACTGAGGGTCAGGACGTGGACGAAGGCGAAGAACAGGCCGCCCTCGATGATCGCCCGACGAGCCCCGAAGGAACGCATCCAGGCGGTCGTGGCGAAGCCGCGGTAGAACAGCTCCTCGCTGATCGGGGCCACGACCGCCGCTGCGAGCAGGCCCAGGATCAGCGCCGGCGCATCGGTCGGAGGGGCGATCGGGCCTTCGGGCGTGACCCCCATGATCGACACGAGGATCGCGGCCACGATCGAGGTCGCCAGGATCACCGGGATCGCGG
>JADGQI010000005.1 GCA_017881905.1 Chloroflexota bacterium | reverse complement strand
GTCCGCAGGCTCCGGTGCCAGGCGATCTGGGCCAGGAGACCCTCTCGCGCGCCGACGGTCGGACGGTAGCCGAATGTCGCCTCGGCCCGGGCGGTGATCGCGCCGGTCCGGCGCTGGTCGCCGGGCTGGGCGTCGCGACGCTCGATGACCGGTTCGACGCCGACGCCCTCGGCGATCGTCGCGACCGCCTCGTTGACCGTCAGCGACTCGCCGCCGCCGATGTTGTAGATCTCGCCGATCCGTCCGCCCTCGAGCGCGCGGACCGTGCCGTCGACGGCGTCGGTGATGAACGTGTTCGAGCGGGTCTGCTCGCCGTCGCCGAAGATCGTGATCGGCCGTCCGTCGAGCATCGCCTCGATGAACTTGTGGTAGGCCATGTCGGGGCGCTGCCGCGGGCCGAAGATCGAGAAGTAGCGGACGATCACGGCCGGGAAGCCGAACGTGGCGACGTGGGCCAGGATCAGGTGCTCGGCGGCCAGCTTCGTCACGCCGTAGGGCGAGATCGGGCGGAGGGGCATCGACTCGTCGCCCACTGCCTCCAGCCCATAGACCGACGACGTCGACGCGTGGAGGAAGCGACCCACCCCGGCGTCCCGACAGGCCTCGAGCAGCCGCGCCACGCCGAGGACGTTGCAGTCGAGGTAGGCCTCGACGTCCTGCCAGCTCCGCGGGAGCCCCGGCATCGCGGCTTCGTGGATCACGGCCTCGACGCCCTCGACCGCCGGAGCCAGCGGATCCCGTCTCAGGTCGAGCTCGTGGAAGGTGAACCCGGGGCGGCCCAGCACAGCCGACAGGTTCCGCTCCTTGATCGGCCGGGCGTAGTAGTCCGTGAACCCGTCGAGGCCGACCACCTCGTGGCCGTCCGCCAGCAGGCGTTCGGCGACGTGGGACCCGACGAAGCCTGCGACGCCGGTGACGAGGATGCGCATGTGGCGGGAAGCCTAACGGATGACGGAGACGTCGTCCCAGTCGAGCGCGATCCCTCGACCGCCGGACGGGCTTCGAACGCAGACCCGGTCGAGCGGCGCGGTGCTCGGCTGCCGCCAGGGGATCCCGCGGACCCCGAGGATCAACCGTCCGCGACCGTTGCGGAGCTGCCAGTCGTACGTCCGTCGGGCCAGGTGGACCACGACCGTCGATCGGTACCACGCGCCCGCCCGGACGGGCACCAGGGTGATGATCTTCGTCGCGCCGCGGAAGTAGGCGAAGAACCCGCTTCGGCCGAACAGGACCCGCGCCGCTTCGACCTTCGACCCGCGCACGTTGGTGATGACCCCGTCGGTCGCCCCGGTCCGGGCCAGGCGGATGCGGAGGTTGACGGTCACGTCGGTCTTGCCGGTCGGGAACGACTTGCAGGCCTGGATCTCCTGGCCCGGGGTCGTCGAGGCGATCGAGGCGCTCCGGTTCGTCGGCGTCGGCCGACCGACGATCGTGAACGCCTTCGCCGGGTCGTTGGCGCCGAGCTTCCAGCCGGTGTTCGGGCTCGAACCGACCGGCCACGGGTTGAAGTCGTCGAGGAAGATGGTCCGCGGTGTCGGCGGGGCAGGCCCCGGGGGTCCCGTCCCTGCCTGGACGCCGCCGCCGAGATCCATGACGCCGTGGAGGTAGCGGAAGGTCACCGGGTCGTAGGCCAGGAAGACGAGCCCGGACTCGGCGGTGACGGGGTCCTTGGTCGAGGTCGCGTGGCCGATCGTCGTCGACGTGGGATCGCTGATGAACGGCTGCCCGACCCCGGTCGTGAACTCCGGGGCGTCGGCCAGCGTGCGCTTGTAGTTGATCGCTCCGCCTCGCGTGGGCGTCGTGGCGACGATGTAGACGACCCCCGCCGTCGCATCCAGTGCGATGGCCGGCGAGGTGTGCTGGTCCTGGAGTCGCGAGTACAGCACGCTCGACCAGACGCCGTCGACCGTCCGCGTCAGCAGGAGCACCTGCGGCGCG
Source organism: Chloroflexota bacterium (assembly GCA_017881905.1). GTDB lineage: Bacteria > Chloroflexota > Limnocylindria > Limnocylindrales > CSP1-4 > Chersky-267. The sequence continues at coordinate 5,549 of JADGQI010000005.1, read as the reverse complement.
CGCCCGTTCGAGCTCGGGTCGTCGGCGACCGCCGTCCTGACCGTGGCGAACAAGCGCCCGTCCGCGGCCGCGATCGCCCTGAGCTGGCCGCTGGCAAGGTCCCGACCGGCGAGGGCGACCTCGGGGACTCCCCACGTATCGTCCGGATCGCCGTCCTCATGGCTGCTCAGGTAGAACGCGCCGTCCGCCCGGCTGCTCCACATCACGCCGACCCGGCCCGGGGCATAGGCCAGCACGGTGGCCACGTCGTCCTTGGTCACCAGGCTATGGTCGACCGGCAGGGCGAACGGCTGGCCCCAGAACAGGTCGTTGCCCTCGGTCCGGTTGATCGTGACCTGACCGTCGTCAGCCACGAAGGCCGTCCACAGCTTGCCCGTGGTGTCCTTGGTCAACACCAATGAGTCGACCCCGGCGGCGGTGATCGGGACCGGGAAGTTGGGGTCGAGCGCGAAGACTCGCTTCTTGGCATCGAAGGTGTAGCGGTTGAGCAGCGCCGCGCCCGAGGCCGACGACGTCCGGACGCCGCTGGCGATGTACAGGTGGGTGCCGTCCCACAGGCAGTCCGGCTGCGCGAGCGGCCGGTCGTCGACCACCGTGCCGGTATCCCGCCAAGCGGCCCCGGCGCTGACCAGCTCGTAGATGTGATAGGCCTTGGTGATCGGTTCGAGCATCACCGCCCACCACGATCCCTCGGCGACCCACAGCTTGGATTGCGCCTTGTCGCCCGTCGGCGCGGGCGGCGCGGTGGGACCGAGGATCTGCCCCGGATAGCTGACGACGGCCGGCTCGGGCGGCAGGGTGGCCGACGGCGAGGGTTCGGCGAGCGAAGCCGGCGGGCTCTGGTCGGGGCTCGTCCGCCCGAACGGCTCGTTCGTCGCGGTCCACACGATGGCCGCCGTGAGCACGGCGATCGCGGCGAGGCCGAGGAGCTTGATCCGGTTCGACATGCGCTCCGATCTCCGTGCCCCCGTGCCCATGATTCGAGAGGGGCGGCTGGCGGCGGCGAGTATACGACCGCTCCACGGCAAGCCGGACTGACATGGACCGCGGCCCGGACCGACCCCTATAGTGGCGCCGTGCAGCAGGTCTTCCTGTTCTCCGGGATCGCGGGCATGCTCGGCGCGATGGCGCTGGTCGTGTCCCGTTGGACGTGGGGCGCCGGTTCGGTGCTCCGCCGGATGATGCTCGGCGTCATCCCCGGCATCTCGGGCGCGCTCATCATCGGGGTGTGGCAGACGGACCTCATCCCGGACTCGATGGAATCCGCCCTGTTGCCGATCGTCCTCGGGATCGGCTCGTTCGCCATCGGGATGCTCGTCCTGCTCCAGCTTCGCGCCCGATAGCGGTCCGCCGATGACCGAGCCCGGCGCCCGGCCGACGGACTTCGACCTGCACGGCGCCGTCGGCATCCGACTGGTCGGCGCGACCGCGGCCGAGACGAAGGCGGTCCGCCGCCAGCTGGGCCCCATCGAGCGACCGTTCGAGCGCGAGCCGGACATCGAGATCGAGTACGTCGATCGGATCCCACCCGACGGCCCGCTTCGTGCGATCAGCCTGGACGACGCAGGGTTCGACGGGTCGTCGTTCGTCATCCTCCGGGGTCGGTTCAAGGCTCCGGTCCGGGTCGCCATCCCGCTCGATCTCGTCGGCGGCCGGTGCCGGATCGTCGCGGAGCACGGGGTCGGACCCATCCCGCTCCTGGTCCCGATCGTCAACGTGACGGCGCTCGAGCGCGGGCTGCTGCCGATCCACGCCTCGGCGTTCACCCACCACGGGCGGGGGGTCCTGGCGACCGGCTGGGCGAAGGGCGGCAAGACCGAGACGCTGCTCGCCTTCGCCGCTCGCGGCGCGACCTACGTCGGCGACGAATGGATCTACCTGACCGACGACGGACGGATGGTCGGCCTGCCCGAGCCGATCCGCCTGTGGGATTGGCAGCTCCGCCAGATGCCTGAGTTCCGTGCCCGGGTCTCGCGGTCGCAACGTGCTCGCCTCGTGTCGACGAGAGCGCTCAGCGAGGTCGTTCGAGGCGCCGCCGACGCCCCGTTCGTCCGGTCGACCGCCGGTGGCCGGACCCTCCGCCGGGCGCGTCCGTACGTCGACCGCCAGCTCGACGTCCAGATCGCGCCGGCCCAGCTGTTCGACGGCCGGATCGAAGCCGACGGCGCGCGGCTGGACCAGGTCGTGTTCGTGGAGAGTGCCGACGTGACCGGCGTGCTCGTCGAGCCGATCGCCGGCGAGGAGGTGGCCCGCCGGATGGTCCACTCGATCCGCCACGAATGGCTCGACCTGTGGACCGCCTACCTCAAGTGGCGCTATGCCTTCCCCGACCGCCCGAACCCCGTCCTGGACGGTCTCGAAGGGACCCTTGGGGCCCGCCTCGATCGCGCGCTCGCGGGACGCCCCTCCCTGTCGCTTCGTCATCCCTACCCGCCGGACCTCGCGGCCATCGCGGACGGGCTCGAGCCGCACCTGGGTTGACGCTCGACTCGGTGCCGAAGCGCACCGGGAAGTCGCCGAACGGGCCATGGCGGACTCGCCGAATGTCCCATTCGGGCGGCTGAATCCCTACACTATGCGCTCCGCGTCGTTCGTCCCAGTCCATCCGACGCGGGGTCAGGGGGAGCCGTTGCTCTGCGTCGCGGGTACGTCGGCCCCGGGCCGTCCGGAAGGAAGACGCCGATGGTGACCGTCGCCCTCGTCGGGCCCGATGGTGCCGGAAAGTCGACCGTCGCGAAGCGCGTCGTGGCCACGCTGCCGTTCCCGTCCTACTACATCTACATGGGCGTGAACCTCGAGTCGGGCTCGACGATGCTGCCGACGACGCGGCTCGCGCTGGCCGTCAAGCGATCCCGCGGCGGGTCGGGCGAGATGACGCCGCAGACCGCCGAGCCGTCCGCCATCGACGCGGGGTCGGCGGCGCCCGTCCGTCGACGGCGGGGTCCGCTCCGCAGCCTTCGGGCCGGGCTGCGGATGGCGAACTGGCTGGCCGAGGAGTGGTTCCGCCTTGGCATCGCGACCTTCCACGAGCGCCGGGGGCAGGTGGTCGTCTTCGATCGCCATTTCTTCTGCGACTACTACGCGTACGACGTCGTGGATCGCAGGCCGGGCCGCTCACTGGCGAGCCGGGTCCACGGGACCAACCTGCGACGGCTGTATCCGAAGCCCGACCTCGTGATCATGCTCGACGCCCCGGCCGAGGTGTTCTTCGCCCGGAAGGGCGAGGGGACCGTCGAGTCGCTCGAGCGGCGGCGGCAGGAGTACCTCGCCCAGGCCGACCTCTTCCGCCGGTTCGTGGTCGTCGACGCTCGCCAGCCGACCGAGGCGGTCGTCGCCGACGTGCGCGAACGGATCGCCGAGTTCGTTCGAGGTGCTCCGGTCCGGACGATGGCCGCCCTCCCGGACGATCGGGCCTGAAGATGGGTGGACACGCGGTGACGTCGGTCCCGTCCCCGGCGCGGCACCCAGCCGTCGTCGTCGCGCTCGACTGCATCACCGGGCTCCAGACCGCCCGGATCCTGGCGGCTCGCGGGGTCCCCGTGACGGGCGTGGCCGCCGACCCGCGGCACTACTGCGCGCGGACCCGCGCCGTTCGACGGGTCGTGGCCAGCCCGACGGCGGGCGAACCGCTCATCGCGACGCTGGAGCGGATCGGGCCGCAGGTCGGCGACCCGGCCCGGGGAGGACCGGCGTTCCTGATCCCATGTTCCGACACGTCGGTCCTGTCGATCTCGGCCGCCCGTGAGCGGTTGTTCCCGTGGTTCCGGTTCGTGCTCCCAGCGCACGACCTCGTCGAACGACTGGTCGACAAGATCGGGTTCACCGAGCTCGCCCAGGCCAACGGGCTGGCGATCCCACCCACGCGCATCCTCCGCTCGCGAGCCGATGCCGAGGCCGCAGCGTCGACGCTCGCCTATCCCGTGGTCATGAAGCCCGGTCTCAAGACGGCCCGCTGGCAGGCAGCCACGAAGGCCAAGGTGTTCCGGGTCGACGACGCTGCGGGGCTGCTCGAAACCTACGATCGGTGCGCCGGCTGGACGGACTCGCTCATCGCCCAGACCTGGGTCGACGGGGCCGAGACCGACCTGTACACCTCGAACCTGTACTTCGACCGGACGTCGCAGCCCCAGGTCACGTTCATCACCCGCAAGCTCCGCCAGTGGCCGATCGAGACGGGCACGGGTTGCCTCGGGGTGGAGGCGCGCAACGACGCGGTCCTAGAGGAGTCGATCCGGTTCTTCCGGAGCGTCGACTACCAGGGTCTCGGATACCTCGAGATGAAGCGCGACACTCGGACCGGCGCTCATTACATCATCGAGCCCAACATCGGTCGCCCAACAGGCCGTTCGGCGACCGCCGAGCGGGCCGGCGTCGAGCTGCTGATGACCGCCTACCACGACGCGTTCGAGGAGCCGCTGCCCGAGGCGCGGACGCAGCGGTACGAGGGCGTCAAGTGGATCTACTGGCGGCGCGACCTGCAGTCCTCGCTCGTCGCGGCGCGACATGGCCAGCTATCGCCGCTGGCCTGGTTGCGCTCGATCCGCGGCCCCCGGGTCGAGGCGGTCGGCTCGTGGCGTGACCCGCTTCCGTTCGTGCTCGACGCCTGGCGGGTCGCCGGCCGCATCGTTCGCCGCGTCCGGCCGGGTCGCCCGTCTCGACCGACCGCGCCCGATCCGGCGCGAGGCAAGGCCTGACATGGGCGGACCCCGAGCCGCGGCTGCGGCCGTCGCGGCCACGCCGGTGTTCGGCGGCGTCGTGCGCGCGCTCGAGGCGATCGACCGGGATCGCCCGGACGTCCTCCCGGTGCTGACCTACCACCGGGTCGCCGAGCCGGACGACGACCATCACCCGGGCCTGATCAGCGCGACGCCGGCGGCGTTCGGCGAGCAGGTCGAGGCGCTCGGGCGACGCTTCTCGTTCGTGTCGCTGGCGACGGTGCTGGATCGGCTGGACGGCGGAGACCCGGTGCCGGCGAGGTCGATCCTGCTGACCTTCGATGACGCGTACCGCGACTTCGCCGAGAGCGCCTGGCCGATCCTCCGGGCCCACGGGATCCCGACCGTCCTGTTCGTGCCGACGGCCTTCCCCGACCGCCCGGTCGCGTTCTGGTGGGACCGGCTCTATTCGGCCCTGCTCCGGACCGCGCGGACCGCGCCGCTCGAGACCGACCTGGGTCCGCTGCCGTTGGCGACCCGGGAGGACCGCGTCGCGGCGTTCCGCTCCCTCCGTGGCCAGGTCAAGTCGCAGCCGCACCCGGACGCGATGCTCCTGGTGGACGACCTCGTGGAGCGGCTCGGAGGCGGGCCGGGCGAGTCGTCGGTGCTGGGGTGGGAGGATCTGCGACGCCTCGCGTCCGAGGGCGTCACCCTGGCCCCCCATTCGCGCGTCCATCCCCTGCTCGAGCGGGTTGACCCGGGCGACCTCGATGCGGAGATCGACGGCTCCCGGACCGACCTCGTGCGGGAGATCGGCTCGGCACCGGCGGCATTCGCGTATCCCAGCGGGAGCCACTCCGATGGGGTGGTCGAGCGGGTCGCGGCGCTCGGGCT
>JADGQI010000027.1 GCA_017881905.1 Chloroflexota bacterium | reverse complement strand
TCGAGTTCCTGCGCGCCTGCGTCTTCGCCCGCCTCAACGCGGTCGTCTCCGGCGGCACCGGCTCCGGCAAGACGACCCTGCTGAACGTCATGTCGGGCTTCATCCCCGACGACGAGCGCATCGTCACGATCGAGGACGCCGCCGAGCTCCAGCTCCGCCAGGAGCACGTGGTCACCCTCGAATCCCGGCCCCCAAACATCGAGGGCAAGGGTGCGGTGCCCATCCGCGAGCTCGTCCGGAACTCACTCCGGATGCGGCCCGACCGGATCATCGTAGGAGAGTGCCGGTCGGGCGAGGCCCTCGACATGCTCCAGGCCATGAACACCGGCCACGACGGTTCGATGTCGACGGGTCACGCGAACTCGCCCCGGGACATGCTCTCCCGCCTCGAGACGATGGTTCTGATGGCCGGTGTGGATCTGCCCCTTCGGGCGATCCGCGAGCAGGTCGCCTCCGCGGTCGACCTGATCGTCCAGCAGAGCCGTCTCAAGGACGGGACACGTAAGATCGTCAACATCACCGAAGTCCAGGGCATGGAAGGCGACGTGATCGTCATGCAGGACGTCTTCGTCTTCGAACAGTCGGGCGTCGTCGAAGGCAAGATCCAGGGCCGGCTGAAGCCGACCGGGATCCGACCGAAGTTCGTCGAGAAGTTCGAGACCCAGGGCATCCATCTGCCCGCCGGTCTGTTCGGCTTCACGTACTGACGGCCGGGAACTAGGAGGCAACCCCGTGGAGTCGATGACCCTCGTCGTAGCCGGAATCACCGCCCTCGCGATCATCCTGATCGCGGTCGGGCTGGCGTCGTCCGGCGGCAGCTCGGGGATGAGCGCGCGCCTAGAACGCTACGCCTCCGGGAAGCCCGACAAGGCCAAGGCGGCCCCGACCGGCCAGGGACCCATCTCGGACCTGATCGCGTCGAGCCAGGCGTTGGCCAACCTCAACAAGGTCGTCGAGCAGCGCGACTTCGGAGCGAACCTCCAGCGCGACCTGGCCCGGGCGGACCTCAAGCTCAAGCCCAGCGAGTTCCTCCTCATCTGGGGAGCCTCGATCGTCGGTGTGCCGCTGGCCATGCTCGTGCTGTCGGTCGTGTTCACGGCCCTCGGCAACCCGCTGTTCCTGCTCATCGGCGGCCTCGTCGGCTTCTGGCTTCCCCGCTTCTGGCTGGGGCGACGCAAGGGCGGCCGGCTGAACGCCTTCAACAAGCAGCTGCCGGACACCATCACCCTCATCGCCAACGCCCTGCGCGCCGGCTCGTCGTTCCTCCAGGCGATCGAGATGGTCGTGCGCGAGTCGCGACCGCCGATGTCGACCGAGTTCGGCCGGGTCATCCGTGAGGTCAACCTCGGCCTTCCGTTCGACCAGGCGCTCGAGAACATGGTCCGGCGGGTCCGTTCGGACGACCTCGAGCTGATGGCCACGGCCATCTCCATCCAGCACACCGTCGGCGGCAACCTCGCCGAGATCCTCGACTCGATCGCGTACACCATCCGTGAGCGGGTCCGGATCAAGGGCGAGATCCGAACGCTGACCGCCCAGCAGCGCCTGTCGGGCTACGTGGTCGGCTTCCTGCCGATCGGTCTGGCGCTGTTCCTGTTCGTAGCGGCCCCGGGCTTCATGCAGCCGATGTTCGACAAGGATGTGGCGGTCGGCGGGATCCCCGTCGGCGTGATCATCCTGTTCTTCGGCGGGTTCATGATGTTCCTCGGCTTCATGGCGATCCGCAAGATCGTCGACATCGAGGTCTGATATGGAACTCATGCCGATCCTCATTGCCGGTATCGCGGCCGCGGCCATCCTGCTGATCTTCTTCGGGCTCGTCGGTGGTCGTTCGGTCGACCCCGTCCAGGCCCGGCTGACCCAGCTTGGGACGATGCAGGCCAAGAACCTCGAGGAGCTCGAGCTCCAGCAGCCGTTCATCGAGCGGACCCTGCGCCCGCTGGCCGCCCGCATGTCGGGCACCGTCGGCCGGGTGACCAGTCAGTCATTCGGCGACCGGACCCAGAAGCGCTTGGCGCTCGCAGGCAACCCGGGTGACCTGGGTGTCACCGAGTGGCTCGGCATCAAGGGCATCTTCACGATCATCTTCTCGATCCTGTTCTTCCTGTTGTTCCTGGCCATCCTGAACATGGGGCTCATCGGGGCGGTGCTCGGCGCGATCGTCGGCGGCCTGATCGGATACGTCGCGCCGGAGTTCTGGCTGGGACGCCGGATCAAGGCCCGCCAGAAGGCGATCCTGATCATGATCCCGGACACCCTGGACCTCCTGACGATCTCCGTCCGGGCCGGCCTCGGCTTCGATGCCGCCCTGGCCAAGGTCGTCGAGAAGCTCAAGGGGCCGCTGTCGGATGAGTTCCGTCGGGCGCTCGCCGAGGTCCGCGTGGGCAAGTCGCGGCGCGAAGCGCTGCGCGACATGATCCCCCGGACCGAGGTCGCGCCGCTGACCAACTTCATCGGGGCGATCATCCAGGCCGAACAGCTCGGTGTGTCGATCTCGAAGGTCCTCCAGGTCCAGTCGGAGCAGCTCCGGATCGAACGCCGACAGCGCGCCGAGGAGATGGCCGCGAAGGCGCCGATCAAGATGCTGTTCCCGCTCGTCGGGTGCATCTTCCCGTCGCTGTTCATCGTCATCCTCGGGCCGGCCATCATCCTGATCGTCAAGAACCTCAAGACCTAGGTCGCCCCGGGGTCTCGACCCGCGGCACCTGGATCGCTCGTCGGATGGTCATGCTTCGGGCGACCAACCTGACCCGCGAACGCGTCCTGGCCGGCTCGCTCGAGTCGGCCGATACGCTCTGGGCGAAGTTCCGCGGCCTGATGGGCCGGGCGACCCTGCCCGAGGACGCCGGGCTATGGCTGCCGGGCAGCAACGGCATCCACATGATGTTCATGAACTTCGCGATCGACTGCGTCTTCGTCGGGAACCCGTCGGGGGCCGACGGCGCGCGCGACGTGATCTCCGTCCATCGGGCCGTGCCGGCCTGGCGCGGCGTGGTCTGGTACGTCCGCGGCGCGCACGGCACGCTCGAGCTCCCCGTCGGCACGATCGACCGCACCGCCACGGCCGTCGGCGACCGCATCCTGATCGGACCGGCGGAAGGACCCACCTGACCGGCGACGCGGCGTTCGCCCGATAACGGCGGATCGAGAGCCGGCGAGGAAGATGCCTCGGTGAAGGCGATCGCGGAGCGGCTCCTCGACCTGGCGTTGCCGCCGCGCTGCGCGGGATGTGGGCGCGAGGGCGCGGCGATCTGCGGAGGATGCCGGCCTACCCTCGAGGTCCGCTGGGATCGGCCGGCCGGGGCTCCGATCGGGCTGCCGGTCGAGCTTCCGGCCCCGCTGGTCCAGCTCGAGTGGGCCGCGCCGTTCACCGGGACCGTCCGGGCGGCGCTCCATGCCCTCAAGTACGCGGGCGAACGACGGATGGCCGAACCGCTCGGTCATGCGGCCGCCGAGCGCTGGCGCCGGGCCGGAGCGGGTGGAGACCTGATCGTGCCGGTCCCGGTCCACGCCGAGCGTGCGCGGCTCCGCGGCTACGACCAGGCCGTGCTGCTGGCCGACGTCATCGGATCACGCCTGGGTCTGCCGGTCGCCCGGCTGATCGAGCGGCATCGGCGGACCGTCGCCCAATTCGACCTGGATCGGGCGGACCGCGGCGCGAACGTGGCCGGGGCATTCCGACTCGACCCGCGCGTCCCTCGGCTCGACCCGCTCGACGGCCGCTGGGTGATCCTGGTCGACGACGTGACCACGACGGGCGCGACGCTGGCCGCGTGCGGCTCGGTCCTGATGGAGGCCGGGGTGATCGCCGTGTCGGGTCTGACGATCGCTCGGGAACGGTAGATCCGAGACCTCCGGCCTATACTCGATAGACGTCGAGCTCACCCATCGGGGCGCGCCTTCGGCATCACCACCACGGCGACGCCAGCGCGCCAGGCGCTTCGGGGAGGCCTTCCGTGCGGACGATCGTCAAGGGCAAGAACTTCGAGGTCCCCGAGTCGGTCCGGCGCTATGCCGAGCGCAGACTGGCCAGACTCCAGCGGATCCTCGACGACCGGAGCGACGCGTTGGTCGAGCTGTCGGTCGAGCAACATCGCTCGCAGGACGTCTCGCGGATCGTCGAGGTGACTCTGCTCCTCGACGGTCGGACCCTGCGCAGCCGGGCGGCCGCGAGCACGCACGAAGCGGCCATCGACCTCGTCGTCGACAAGGTCGAGCGACAGGCCGTCGACCACCGCGAGAAGCCGCGGGTCCGGTCGCGGCCGGTCGAGGAGAAGCAGCTCCTCAGCAAGCTGGCCGACGGGACCGCGGAACCCGGGCATCCCCGGCGGATCGTCAAGACGAAACGGTTCGGGATCGAGCCGATGTTCGAGGAGGACGCGATCGCCGAGATGGAGGAGCTCGGTCACAGCTTCTTCGTGTTCGTCAACGCGGAGAACGAGCAGATCGCCGTGCTCTATCGACGCGACGACGGGGACTTCGGACTGATCGAGCCGGTGGTCCCGGGCGGCTACGGCCCGGGAGCGATGACGAGGCGATCGACCGGCTCGCCCGCGCGCCGCGCCGGCTGACCCGTCGCGCTCAGTCGCCCGCCGCGCGCGCCCCGGCCGAAGTGGACCCGGAACCGATCGAGCCGTCGCCGGGCGTCAGCGCGCCGCCGTCCGCCCCCGGCACGGCCGGAGCCACTCGGCGGTACTCTCCGGCCGCCCGGGTCAGCAGTCCGTCCTCGACCATGTACCGCCGGAGCGCGGCGACGTCCGGGTGGAAGAGCGCGAGTCGCTGGTTGACCTCGCCCTCCGGGTAGGCCCGGTCCTCCGGGAAGCAACGATCGACGATGTAGCGGATGACGACCAGGCGCTTCTTGTGCCGGGCCGGGATCGATATCAGCCGGTCATCCTTCACGAACGCGAAGATGACCTGCTCCTCGAACGAGTAGCGCGTCATCCAGGGACGCTACCACGACCGCTCGGGCCGTACGATGACGAGATGCTGCCCGACGGCCGACGCATCGGTGCCCACCTGCCGCTCGGCCAGGGGATGGTGCGCGCCGTCGAGCGCGCCCACGCCATCGGGCTGGACACGCTCCAGATCTTCAGCGACAACCCCACGGCCTGGCATCGTCGCGCCGAACCGCCCAAGGAGCTGCCGGCGTTCCGCGCGCGGATCGTTGAGCTCGGAATGGGGCCGATCGCGATCCACGGGGCCTATCTGATCAACCTGGCGGGCTCCGATTCGACCCTCGTCGAGCGATCCGGGGCGATGCTCGCGACCGAGCTGCGGGTCGCTCCCGCGTTCGGGGCGCGCTTCGTCAACGTCCATCTCGGGTCGCATCGCGGGACGGATCGGGCGACCGGCACCGCTCGTCTGGCGGGCGAGGTCGCCAGGGTGCTGGCCGATGTCGACGACGGTCCGGACGCGGCGCGCCTCGTCCTCGAGAACTCCGCCGGGAGCGGCGACGGGCTCGGCTCCAGCCTCGAGGAGATCGCCGGGGTCGTCGACGCGCTGGCCGAACGAGGGGTGCCGGCGGCCCGGGTGGGCATCTGCCTCGACACCGCGCACCTGTGGGGAGCCGGGTACGCCATCTCCGATCCGGCGGAGGTCGACCGGGTCGTCGTCGAGTTCGACCGGCTGATCGGCCTCGATCGCCTGGCGATGATCCACTTCAACGACTCGCGCGCCGCCCTCGGTTCGAACGCTGATCGCCACGAGCATGTCGGCGCCGGGTCGATCGGCGCCGCTGGGATGCGCGCGGTCCTCACCCATCCGGGGCTGTCCCACGCGACCTACTACCTCGAGACCCCGGGCATGGACGAGGGCTACGACGCGATCAACGCCGCGCGCGTGCTCGACCTCGCGGCGGGTCGCCCGCTGGCCGATCTGCCCGCCGAGGCGAAGGAGGTCAAAGGCAGCCGTTCCCGGACGCACCCTGCTCCCGACCCGGAGACGACCGACGAGCCGGCGACCGACTCGCGCGGACGGCCACGGAAACCGTGATGAGCGGGTCGACGACGCCCACGACGGTCGACGACGCGGGACTGCGGCCGCCGATCGATCGGCGCGAGCTGGTCGGCCTGGGAGCCGTCCTGGCCCTCGCGGCGATCCTCCGCTTCTGGGCCCTCGAGGGCCGCGGGACCTGGGATGCGGACCAGGGCCACGACATGCTCGTCCTGCTGCGCCTGGTCCGCGACGGGACGCTGCCGCTCCTCGGTCCGCCGACGTCGATCGGGGCATTCCATCACGGCGCGCTGTACTACTACCTGCTCGCGCCGGCGGCGTTCCTGTCCGGCGCGAACCCGACGATCGTCGTGGCGGAGATCGCCCTGCTGGGGGTCGCGGCGGTGGCGGTCACCTGGTTCCTGGCTCGATCGGTCGCCGGTCCGGTGGCGGGCCTGATCGCTGCGCTCGTGATGGCGGTCTCAGCCAGCGCGATCGATGAATCGACGTTCATCTGGAACCCGAACCTCATCGCCCTGTCGAGCTCGATCGCCCTGGCCGCGGCGTGGCGGGCACGGACGACCGGACGGCCGGGCTGGTGGCTCCTCGCCGCGTTCGGGGTCCTCGTCACGATGCAGTGCCACGTGCTGGGGATCGCCCTGCTCCCACCGGTCCTCTCCCTGTGGTTCGTCACCCGCCGGGCGACCCCTGCCGGAACCGAGCGGAGGCGCTTCGACCGCTACGCCCTCGGCGGCCTGGCGATCATCCTCGTCGGCTACATTCCCCTGCTCGCCTACGAGCTCGGGCACGATTTCGCGGAGAGCCGGGCCGCGCTCGCGTTCATCGTTTCGGGCGGGACCGGCGTGTCCATCTCGCTGCCGCTTCGCCTCGTCTTCGTCGGCTTGCGGATCCTCGCCTGGCCGTTGACGGGGTTGCTCGTGGATGGGCTGGTCATCGGTGTCGTGGCCAGCGTGGCCGTCGCCTCCGGACTGGCCTGGAGGACGCGCGCGCCCGACGGGCAGGAGCGGGCCGCGGGCCGCTGGTTCGCGCTGATCCTGGTGTTCGGGTGGGTGGTCCTGACCTTCGGCGCGAGCGGCCTGTCCACCGTGACGCCGCTCCCCGTGGACCACTATCACGCGTTCCTCGACCCGGTCGTCTTCGTCGCCCTCGGCCTCGGGGCTGCGGCCGTCTGGCGGGGCGGGTCGGCGGGATCCGCGGCGACGGAGAGGTCCGTGGAACCGGCAGGCTCGGCGCGGTCGGCTACTCCGGACACGGCAGGGCCGACGACCATCACCGTCGCCTCCCTGGTGTCGCGGATCGTCCTGGTGGTCGCCCTTGGGATCCTGATCGCCTGGAACGTCAGCATCTGGCCGCCGACCGTGGCCACGGACGGAGGCTGGCCCGCGGCGAGATCCACCGGCGAGCGGATCCAGGCGATCGCCGGCGATCGGCCGATCCAGCTGGTCGGCCTGCCGGACTTCAAGTCGACCGAGGCCGTCGGGTTCCCCCTCGAGCGCGCCGGCTTGTCCGTGGCCGAGGACATCCCGCCGACCACCACCGGCGAACCGGCCCCGATGGAGCCCGATCCGAACGCGGCCGTGGTCGTCGTGTGCGACAGCTTGTTCGTCGTCGGTTGCGGCGGTCAAGCCGAGGACGTCGCCGTGGCCGGGCCCGGCGCATGGCCGGTCACGCTCCGGCTCGTCGACCGCTGGCTTGCCGCGCCGGGTCGGACGGTGTCGGTCTACCTGCCGGGGACATAGGCGAACGCCGGCCCCCCAGAGGCCGGCGTTCGCATCCCCGAGACCCGGACATGGAGGGAGGGATCCGGGCCGATGGAGGCGGTGGTCAGTAGCGGCTCGTCGGGCGCCCCGACGGCGGCCGGTTCACGGGACGGACCGTCCCGAGACGGGTCGGACCGTTGACGGTGGTCGTGGCCGTCGCCGTGCCGCCGCCGACGGGGGTCGGTGCAGCCCCCCCACCGCGGAGATACGCGGACGGCATCGGGCGGGCAGGCTCGACGCCGGGCCCGTAGGTCCGTCCGAGCCGGCGCATCCGCACGGCGAGGTAGTACTCCATGATCTGGCGGACCTGGGGCTCGCCGAGGACGTCATCGGAGCGGAGCGCGTACTCGACCCGGGCGGTCGGGTTGGACGAGCCGGACGACATCAGACCCAGGTACTGGGGGGTGTCGGCGTCGTCGCGCAGCTCACGAAGGCCTCGGGCGAGCTTGGTCGCAGTCCCGAGCGAAGGCATCCGGTCGCCGCGGATCAGGCGCGAAATCGTCGAGTGATCGACGCCTGACTGCTGGGCGAGTTGGCGCTGCGACATCTTCTTGGCCTTGAGCTGGGCTCGAAGCCATTCGTTGAACGCTCGGCCGTTCTGGGTCGTCATCGGCTGCTTGGTTGCTCCGTTGGCGAGGGCCGGGGCGTCCCCGGGGTCACGTCGCAACTATCGGCCGAGGGGTGGTGCCTCCCCATCACCCGTTGGTACCGGTCGGGCGGCGACCACCGGAGCGCAGCAGGGACGGGTCGGGTGCGGAGGATGGTGGTCCGGTGGACCGGCCAGGCCGTCGCTCGACGGGACCGTGGTGCACGGACGCACCCGGCTGGTGCGTCAGATGACGCGCACGATCAGGCGCTCAGACGGTGGGTTCGGGCCCCGGCATCGGGATCTCGGTCAGGCCGCGGCCCTTGCGCAGCGGCGAGATGAGATAGACGAGACCGCCCAGGATGATGATCGACACCACGCTGATCGCCCGGTCGACGAGGGTGATCGCCAGGGCCTCCGTCGGTGGCACGTTGTAGACGATCGTCAGCACCCCGATGACGCCGGCCTCGACGACGCCGATCCCGGCGGGCGTGAACGGCACCGCTGTCAGGAGCGACCCGGTGAGCGCCACGAAGAACGCCCCGCTCGGGCCGATCTCGACGCCGGGGAAGGCGAGCGCCTGGATCACGAGGTAGAGCCGCATGCCCTCCGTCACCCAGATCAATGCAGTCAGGATCAACAGGACCGGGAGGGCCTTGAGACCGACCGCCCCGAAGACCCCTTCCTCGAACCGGTCGTAGAACTCCACGACCGAGTGGGGCAGGGGCAGGCGGACGATGATCCGGCGTCCGAAGTTGCGCATGCTGAGCAGCCCCACGGCCAGGACCACGACCACGATGACCCCGATGGCGAACACCAGCTGGACCTGCGGGGGAAGGCCCTTGCGGAAGCTGATGAAGCCCGCGGCCAGCCCGAGCACGACGATCGCGAACAGGTCGAGGATCCGTTCGATGAACACGGTCCCGAACGTCCGGCTGAGGGAGACCGGGCTGTTGATCTTGAGCAGGTAAGCCCGGTAGACGTCGCCGAGCTTGGCGGGCACGAGGCAGTTGACGAGCCACGACGAGAAGATGATCTCGGTCGAGTCGCGGACCTTGAGCCCGAACCCGGTCCCCCGGATGAGTAGCGCCCAGCGCAGCCCGCGGAGCGGGAACCCGAGGTAAAAGATGATCATCGCCGCCAGCAGCAGGAACTTGTTGGCCCGTTGGATGTCGGCGGGCAGCTGGTCGAGCTTGAACCCGGGCAGCGCCGCGAACAGGAGGATCATCAGGACGAGCGGCAGGACGATCGAGACGATCGTCCGCGGCTGACGAAGGCGGCGCCCGATGGACACCTGGTCCCGGTCGGCCTTGTCGGTGTCGGGTTCGGCGGTCCGATCGGCGAGCGCCTCGAGGCGTTCGAGCTCGCCCATCTTCTCGTAGTCGCCCATGTCGTCCAGGGTCGGTTCGGGCGGCAGATCCGGAGGCGTACCCGGGTCGTCGGTCATCGGTCCGTCCCGCTCCCTGCGACATCGCCGGCGTCGGGCCTCACCCGGCCGTTCCCTCGAGCGCGCTGCACGAGCTTGGCCACCGGGGTGATCACCCGTGCGACATAGGATGCCCGACCCTGGACGATCGTGGCGGACCGGAGCGCAGCGAGGAGCCCGGCCGGCGTCGACGGATCGCCGTCCATCGGCGTATAGGCGATCCCGACCTCGAGGATCGAGTGCGCGTCGGATACGGCCACGCTTGGCAGGCCGTGCTCGTAGGCGAATTCGGCCGCCCGCTGGTTGCCGTTGCCGACGAGCCGGGCATTCCAACCCTCGACCCAGTCGACTTGGGACGCCATGGCCTCGAGCCGCGGGTCATTGAGCATCGAGCCGCGGAACCGGTCGAACGGGTGCGGGATGCCGACCAGGCCGCCCTGCTCGCGCGCGGCGGCGATGGCCTCGACCGCCGACAGCCCCGGCGGGATGGCGCGCTCGAGGAACAGGCAGATCAGGTCGCCGTCGCGCGTCTTGACCTCCGACCCGACGATGATCGTGAGACCCGTCGGCGCGCTATCCCGGGCGCGGACCGCCTCGTCGATCCGATCGTGGTCGGTGATCGCCAAGTGGGTCAGCCCGCGCTTCTGCGCGGCGCGCATGACGGCCTGGGGGTCGCTCAGCGAGTCGAAGCTGCCCCGGGTATGGCAGTGGAGGTCGACGAAGGCACGTCCCGCGATCGGGTCCGGGCCCACGCGTCAGACCTGCTGGACGAGGGACTTCTTGAAGAAGTCGAAGTGCTCGAGGGCGATCCCGGTGCCCAGCGCGACGCAGTCGAGCGGATTCTCGGCGACGTGGCAGGGGACGCCGGTAACCTGGGTCAGCAGCTTGTCGATGTTGCGCAGCATCGAGCCGCCGCCGGACATGACCATCCCCTTGTCGATGATGTCCGAGCTCAGCTCGGGCGGGGTCTGCTCGAGGACCGACCGGACCGCCGTCACCAGCTGCTGGAGCGGCGCCTCGATCGCCTCCATCACCTCGGAGCTGGTGATCGGGATCGTCCGCGGCAGGCCGGCGATCAGGTCGCGGCCGCGGACCTCCATCTGGAGCTCGCGCTCGAGCGGCAGCGCGGTCCCGATCTCGATCTTGACCTCTTCCGCCGTCCGGTCGCCGATCATCAGGTTGTACTTCTTGCGGATGTAGGTGGCGATCGCCTCGTCGAACTTGTTGCCGCCGACCCGCAGGCTGGTCGACACCACGATCCCACCGAGCGCGATGACCGCGATCTCGCTGGTACCGCCGCCGATGTCGATGACCATGTTCCCGGACGGCCCGCTGATCGGCACGTTGGCGCCGATGGCAGCCGCCAGCGGCTCCTCGATGAGGTACGCCTCGCCGGCCCCGGCCTTGAGCGCGGCATCGCGCACGGCGCGCTTCTCGACCGAGGTCACCCCTGCCGGGACGCTGATCATCACGTCCGGCTTGGTGAAGTTGACCCGGCCCTTCTTCACCTTGCCGATGAAGTGGCTGAGCATCGCCTCGGTGATGACGTAGTCGGCGATGACGCCATCCTTCATCGGACGGATGGCCTGGATGTTGCCGGGGGTCCGGCCGATCATCTCGCGGGCGTCCTCGCCCACCGCCACGATCCGGTTCTGGTCGTCGACCGCGACCACCGATGGCTCCTGGATCACGATCCCCTTGCCCTGGACGTAGACCAGGACGTTGGCGGTGCCGAGGTCGATTCCGATCTTCATGGAGGCGCGAGCGATCCCTTCAAGCGGTGGGCCTCTGCCCGGAGTCAGGCGGTCGCGGCGGGCGCGACGGGCTCCGCGGCACGTTCGATCCGTGCGCCGAGCTCCTGGAACTTGCGTGCGATGTTCTCATACCCCCGGTGAACATGATGCGCACCGTGGATGGTCGACGTCCCCTCGGCGGTGAGTGCGGCCAGGATCATCGATGCGCCGGCGCGCAGGTCGCCGATCTCGACCTCCGCCCCGTGGAGCGGGCTCGGACCGTGGATCGTGGCGTGGTGCGGGTCGGCGATGTCGACGCGAGCCCCCATCCGGCGCAGCTCGCCGAGGAACTCCAGGCGATCCTCGAAGATCGCCTCGTGGACCCGGCTCGCGCCATGGGCCTGGGTGAGCAGGACGCAGGTCGGCGACTGGAGGTCCGTCGCGAGGCCGGGATACGGGGCCGTCTCGATGTCCACCGCCCGGTAGGCATCCCGATCGGCGCCCGAGACCTCGATCGTGTCGACGCCGCACGACACGCTGACCCCGACCCGGCCCATCGTCTCGACGAACGCGGCGAGGTGCTCGCATGGCGCTCCCTCGAGGGTCACCCGGCCGCCGGTCACGGCGGCGGCGACCACGAACGTCCCCGCCTCGATCCGGTCCGGGACCACCCGGTGATCGGCTCCGCGGAGGCGCTTGCGGCCTTCGATCTCGATCGTGTCGGGCCCCGTCCGCTCGATCTCCGCGCCCATCTTGCGGAGGAACGCGATGAGGTCGTCCACCTCGGGCTCCTGGGCCGCCGGCCGGATGACGGTGTGACCGTCGGCCAGCACCGCGGCGAGGATCGCGTTCTCGGTCCCCATGACCGTGACGAACGGGAACGTGACGGTCGTCCCGCGCAGGCGCCCCGGCGCCTTGGCGAAGTAGTAGCCGTTGCGGTACTCGATCTCGGCACCGAGCGCGCGCATGGCGTCCACATGGAGGTTGACCGGCCGGCGCCCGATCCGATCCCCACCCGGGTTGCTGATGATCACTCGGCCGAAGCGCGACAGGAGCGGTCCGAGGAGGATGAAGCTGGCGCGCATCTTGGCGGCCGCCTCGAGCGGGACGAACAGCCACTCGACGTCGCCGGACGCGACCTCGTACGTGTTCGGCGCGGGGTGGTCGACGGTCACGCCGAGGTCCCGCAGGGTGTCGGCCATGACCCGGACATCCTCGATCTCGGGCACGTTGGTGAAGGTGCAGCGCTCCCCGGTCAGCGTCGCCGCTGCGAGCAGCTTGAGCGCCGCGTTCTTGGCTCCGCTGACCTGGACCGTGCCCTCGAGGACGCGGCCCCCTTCGATCCGGAATGCCTCCGGGGCGACCGGTTCGGGCTGGAACTCCCAGTGGAACGGGCGGGCGTCGGCCACGGTCGCTGTTACCCGCGGCGCCGCGGACCCTCGCGATGGCGGCGCTCGGCCACGCGGATCCGTAACAGCGCGGACTGGAGAGCGACGCGGGCGGCCGCCAGGTCCGCGCCCTCCTGGTCGCCGAACTCGAGCGCGCGCTCGGCGTCGCGACGGGCCTCCTGGGCCGCCTCGAGATCGATCTCCGAGGCGATGTCGGCGGTCTCGGCCATCACGACGACCCGATCGGGCCGGACCTGGAGGAACCCGCCGACGATCGCGAAGTGATCCTCGACGCCGGACTTCCGGATGCGGAGCTCTCCCAGGCCGAGCGTCGTCACGAGCGGGGCATGGTGGGGCAGGACCCCGAGCTCGCCTTCGATCCCGGGCACGGCGACCGCATCGACGTCGTCCTGGTAGACGAGCCGCTCGGGCGTGACGATCTCCAGCCGGATGGTCATGCTAGCCGGCCAGCTTCTCGGCGTTGGCTCGCACGTCGTCGATCGTGCCGGCCAGGAAGAACGCCTGCTCGGGCAGCGAGTCTGCGTTGCCCTCGAGGATCTCCTTGAACGAAGTGACCGTGTCCTTGATCGGGACGTACTTGCCCGGTCGGCCGGTGAAGACCTCACCGACGAAGAACGGCTGGCTCATGAACCGCTGGAGCCGGCGCGCCCGCGAGACCGTGGCCTTGTCCTCCTCGGACAGCTCATCGATCCCGAGGATGGCGATGATGTCCTGGAGGTCACGGTAGCGCTGCAGGACGCGCTGTGTCTCGCGCGCGACGTCGTAGTGCTCCTGGCCGACGACCAGCGGGTCGAGGACCCGCGACGTCGAGGTCAGCGGATCGACCGCCGGGTAGATCCCGAGCTCGGTGATGTAGCGCTCGAGGCGGATCGTTGAGTCGAGGTGGCCGAAGGTCGTGGCCGGGGCCGGATCGGTGTAGTCGTCGGCCGGCACGAAGACCGCCTGGAGGCTCGTGATCGAGCCCTTCTTGGTCGAGGTGATCCGTTCCTGAAGGGCCGCCATCTCGGTGGCCAGGTTCGGCTGGTAGCCGACGGCGCTCGGCATCCGGCCGAGCAGCGCCGAGACCTCCGAGCCGGCCTGGGTGAACCGGAAGATGTTGTCGATGAACAGGAGGACGTCCTTGCCCTCCTCGTCACGGAAGTACTCGGC
>JADGQI010000026.1 GCA_017881905.1 Chloroflexota bacterium | reverse complement strand
GACCGCCTCGGCGGGCACGGCGTCGACGACGACCGTCACCCTGACCCAGCTCGTCGAGGACAGCTGGTTCCACCACAACGAGCTCGGGTCCGCCCGCATCACGGCGCCGGACGGCTTCACCGTGACCAGTGCCAGCGCGACCCGCGGCTCGACCTCCCTGCCGGTGACCGTCGCCGGCGGAGTGGTCACGATCGACAAGGTCGACCTCGACCATGCCGGGCAGACCGCGGCGGTCTCCATCCAGGCCACGATCGCGTGCGGCACGAGCGGCGCGGCGACGTGGGCCGTCGTCGGCCACCAGACCTACACCTACTCGAGCCCGTTCGCGAGGGTCCTCCCGCAGGATCCGACGAGTCAGCTCACCACCACCGTCCAGGCGTGCAGCCTCGCGTTCGTCGCCGGGCATGGACCGTCGACGGCCGGGATCGGCCAGATCATCACGAACACCGCCGGTGACCCGAGCGGCCCGGCGATCCAGGTCCAGCTCCGGGACGGCGATGGCAACCCGGCCGGCGTGGCGGGTGTCACGGTCGACCTCGCGATCGCAGCGGGCACCGGGACCTCCGGCGCGGATCTCGGCGGGACGACGTCGGCGGCCACCGGCAGCGATGGGATCGCGGCCTTCGCCCCGACGATCGACCGGAGTGGCGACGGGTACAAGCTCACGGCGACCGCCGGATCCGGGATCGATCCGGCAACGTCGAGCGCGTTCGACATCGCCGACGTGGCCAAGGCCTGCACCGGCCCCTGCTCCGGAAGCGCCACCTCGAGCACGACGTCGGCCACGGTCAGTGCGAATGCACCCGGTGGGTTGCTGACGATGACCTTCGGGGTCGACTCCGTCGACTGCAACAACGCGGTCAACCACTACTACGTGGCGACCTCGGAGGTGCTGACCTTCGCGGTCACCCCGAGCCAGGGACGCAAGACCATCACGATCGGTCTGGCAGCCGCAGCGGTGACCAAGCCGGCCTCCAAGTACGAGGTCTGCTTCAGCACCCCGAACGAATCGTTCGTCAACAAGTACGGCTCAACGATCGCGCCCAACGACCCCGGTATCCTCCCGACGTGCAAGAACTGCAGCAAGCCGTCCGGTGGGCCGTGCGTCATCTCGCGCTGGAAGGACTCGGCCGGAAACGTCTTCGTGAAGTTCAGCGTGCCGATGGCGGACCCGCGCGGCCACATCTAGCGTCGCGCCCGGGGTTCGGCGCGATCGCGCCGGCGGTCTGACCGGACCCCATGCAGATCTGTCCCGGCTGTGGCGAGGAGAACCCCGGACGGTTCCGGCTGTGCGGGTTCTGCGGTACGCCCCTCGTCCCGCCGCTGCCTGCCCAGGAGATCCGGAAGACCGTCACGATCGTCTTCTCCGATCTGAAAGGGTCGACCAGCCTGGGCGAGGCGCTCGACTCTGAGTCGCTGCGCGAGGTCATGACCCGCTATTTCGACGCGATGCGGGTCGAGCTCGAGCGCCACGGCGGGACGGTCGAGAAGTACATCGGCGACGCGATCATGGCCGTGTTCGGATTGCCGACCGTCCACGAGGACGACGCGCTCCGGGCGGTCCGCGCGGCCGCCGGGATGCAGGCGGCGCTGGGCAAGCTCAACGACGAGCTCGATCGGACCTGGGGCGTTCGCCTGGCCAACCGGACGGGGGTCAACACCGGGGAGGTCGTGGCCGGCGATCCGACGGACGGTCAGCGGCTCGTCACGGGCGACCCGGTCAACACCGCGGCCCGGCTCGAGCAGGCGGCGCCGGAGAACGAGATCCTGCTCGGGCCCCTCACCCACCGCCTGGTCCGTGACACCGTGGTGGCCGAGCCCGTCGAGCCACTCGAGCTCAAGGGCAAGGCCGAACGGGTGCCGGCCTTCCGGCTCGTGGCGGTTCGGGACGACGTGTCGGTCGAGGGCCCCGACGCGACCCCGATGGTCGGTCGCGACCGGGAGATGGACCGACTCCGGGGCGCCTTCCGCGCCGCGGTCGAGGTCCGTCGACTGCGTTCGGTCACCGTCATCGGCGATGCCGGCGTCGGGAAGTCACGCCTCACGCGCGAATTCCTCGCGTCGGTCGCGTCCGAGGCGTACGTCGTTCGCGGCCGGTGTCTGCCGTACGGGAAGGGGATCACGTTCTGGCCCCTGGTCGAGATCGTCAGGCGGGCGGCGGACATCCGCGACGACGACCCGCCGGAGCGTGGGCGGGCTCGCCTCCTCGGGCTGCTCGGCGATGTGGAGGTCGCCGACCGCATCGCATCGGCCACGGGGCTGGCGGTCGAGGTCTTCCCGCTGGCCGAGACGTTCTGGGCCGTCCGCCGGCTGATCGAGATCCTCGCCGAGCGACGTCCGCTCGTCGTCGTCGTCGACGACATCCATTGGGCCGAGCCGACCCTCCTCGACCTCCTCGACGAGCTGGCCGGCGCCGAGCTCGCGGCACCGGCCCTGCTCCTGGCGACGGCGCGCCACGACCTACTCGAGGATCGGCCGGACTGGGCCGGGTCGCCTGGCGCCGAGCGGATCGTCCTCGAACCCCTGACCGAGCGGGAATCGACCGCCATCGTCGACAACCTGCTCGGACAGACCGGCCTGGTGCCCGCCGTTCGCGACCGGGTGATCGTCGCCGCGGAGGGCAACCCGCTCTTCGTCGAGCAGCTCGTGTCGATGCTCATCGATGAGGGCGTCCTGCGCCGAGACGAGGGTCGCTGGGGCGTCGCGGACGAGGTCGGGGAGATCCACGTCCCGCCGACCATCCAGGCGCTGCTGGCGGCTCGGCTCGACCGGCTCGGACGCGAGGAACGAGCCGTAGTGGAGCCGGCATCGGTGATCGGCCTGATCTTCCAGGAGTCGGCGGTCCGCTGGCTCGCGCCGGAAGCCGTCCACGCAGAGCTCGACCAGTACCTGGCCGCGCTCGACCGGAAGCAGCTCGTCCATCCGGCTCCCTCGGCCGTCGAGGGCGACGGCAGCTTCCGGTTCCATCACGTGCTCATCCGCGACGCTGCCTACAACGGTCAGCTGAAGCGGACCCGGGCCACCCTCCACGAGCGGTTCGTCGCCTGGGCCGATGGGGTCAACGCGGATCGGGATCGGGCCCTCGAGTTCGAGGAGATCCTGGGCTATCACCTCGAGCAGGCGCACCGCTACCTGGCCGAGCTCGGTCCGCTCGACGAGCATGGACGCGACCTCGGGATCCGCGCGGCGGAGCGCCTCGCCTCGGCGGGACGGCGGGCCTTCTCTCGCGGCGACATGCCGGCGGCGGCGAACCTCCTCCAGCGAGCGGCGGCTCTCCTGCCGCCAGGCTCTCACGATCGTCCGGTCCTCCAGACGGAGGCGGGCGAAGCCCTCACCGAGGCGGGCGAGCTGACGACCGCCGACGAGGTCCTGACCGAGGCGATCGACGGCGCCGCCGCGCTCGGCGACCGATCGATGGAGACGACGGCGCGCCTCGTCCGCCAGTACCTCCACTACAGCACCGAAGGCGACGAGCCGGAGGCGCAGGTGATCCACGAGGTGAACGCCGCGATCGGGATCCTCGAGGCGAGCGGCGACCATCGCGGCCTGACCCGGGCCTGGCGCCTGCTGACCAACGTCCATTTCGCGGGCTGTCGCTATCTCGATGCCGAGGCAGCCGCCCACCGGATGATCGACGAGGCGCGGCTGGCCGGCGACCGGCCGATGGAGCTGCGCGTCCTGCCCGCATTGGCCACCTGTGCCCAGCTCGGCCCCACCCCGGTGCCGGAGGCGATCGCCATCGTCGAGCGGGTCCTGTCGGAGCTCGGGGGCGACCGCAAGTCGGAGGCCTACACCCTCCGTGCGCTGGCCAACCTCGAGGCGATGCGTGGCCGGTTCGACGAGGCGCGGGCGCTCTACCGGCAGAGTCGAGCGACCCTCGACGAGCTCGGCTGGCGGTTCGCCGCTGCCCTCACCTCGGCGATCGCATCGGGTCCCGTCGAGCTGATCGCCGGCGACGCCCTGGCGGCCGAGCGCGAGCTCCGGCGCGACTACGATGCGCTCGCCGCCATGGGCGAGCGGAACTACATCTCGACGACCGCCGCCTTCCTCGCCGAGGCGCTCTACCGCCAGGGCCGGGACGACGAGGCGCTCTGGATGACCGAGGAGAGCGAGCAGATCGCGGCCGAGGACGACGTCGCGACCCAGTACCTGTGGCGGAGCGTGCGCGCCAAGCTCGTCGCTCGTCAGGGTCGATTCGACGAGGCGCGATCGCTGGCCGAGGCTGCGGTCACCATCATCGGGGCGGCCCAGGACCCCGATTCGCAGGGGTACGCGGCCATCGACCTTGCCGAGGTCCTCTGGATGGCCGGTCAAGACAACGAGGCGATCGCCGCCGCTGAGGCTTCGGCCGTCCTGTTCGAGCTGAAGGCGAACACCTCGTCGGCCGCCCGGGCGCGCTCCCTCCGGGCAACGATCGAGGCCGCCCCGGTCCGCGGTCGCTGACAGCGCTCGCGCTCGGTCGGCCCTCGGCGCCGTCGAGGGACGATCAGCGGCGCATGTAGTCGGGAGCCGCGAGCTCGGGCCCGTCCCAGCGCACGAGCTCCTCGGTCGAGAAGCGACCGAAGTAGTTCATGAAGTGTCCACCGGACGCGAGCAGGGCATCGCGCGCCCGAAGCATCGTCGCCCGATCCCGGGCCCGGACCGCCACGACGGCGCGTCCGTCCCGGAGCGCCGCCTCGTACGTCAGGAAGTCCGGCATCTGGTCCATCGTCATGAACTGGAACGCACGCACGATCCGTCGCCATGGCCCACCGACCCGACCCAGGCCGTCGAGCCGATCGGCTCCCTCGTCGCCACGGAGGACGGTCAGGTCCGAGGGCGACGTGCCGGCCGCGACGAGGGCTCGCCCGGCCTCGGCCGCCCTCGCCGGATCGTCGACGACCGCGAGCAGCTGGCCAGTCGGATAGGCGAACGAACGGCGTCGATCGGACACGGGCACCTCTCGAACGGAGGATACGCGCCGTCGCGATGGTTAAGGAATCGCCACGGTGGAGGAACCTTCACCGTTTCCGGACCGGGGATTCACCGCACGTCGTCAGGGTGGGTCGCGAACCACCCCGGCAACGGGTTCTCGCATGGGCGAGGCCGTCCGGCGCAGAGGACTTCCCATCATGGATGGCCCCCGACCTTCATGGACGCCCGAGACGTGGGCGTCGACCGCTCCTGAGACCCCGACGCCGGGGGCTCCCACCGCCGTGGCGTATGCGCCCGGCGCTCCCCAGCCGTCGTTCAGCGCCGTCCCGACCCCCGTCCTGCCGGCTCCGACGGTCAAGACCGGGACCCGCCGGTCCTCGGTCGGCCCGGGCTTCGTCGTCGGTGCCGTCATGGCGTCGGCGCTGCTCGCGTCGGGCGGCACGTTCCTGGTCGGCAGCGCGACCGGCGCGTTCGGTCGTCAGGCCGGCGCCACCCCGGGACCGGTCATCACCCCGGTCGTGGCCGCCGCGCCGGCCGGCGGTCAGGCGTCGATCGTCGACATCGCCAAGTCCGTCAGCCCGGCCGTGGTCACGATCGTCGCCGACGGCGTGACCGAGACCGACCCGACCACCGGCCAGACCGGACAGGGCACAGCCACGGGCTCCGGGGTCATCTTCGATGCGAACGGCCTCATCCTGACCAACCATCACGTCGTCGCGGGCGACCCGTCGTCGCTGACCGTCCACCTCAACGACGGCCGCGAATTCGACGCGTCGGTGTACGGCGTCGACACGCTGACCGACCTCGCGATCGTCAAGATCCAGGCCACCGGCCTGCCGACGGCGACGATCGGCGACTCGGCATCGATCCAGGTCGGCCAGCAGGCGATCGCCATCGGCAGCCCGCTCGGTACCTTCACCGACTCGGTGACCAGCGGGATCATCTCCGCGGTCGGCCGAAGCATCCCGGTCGAGACCGGCCAGCTGACCAACCTCATCCAGACCGACACGGCGATCAACCCCGGCAACAGCGGCGGCCCGCTCCTCGATCCGAGCGGCAAGATCATCGGGATCAACACCGCGGTCGCCAGCCAGAGCCAGGGCATCGGCTTCGCCATCCCCATCGACATCGCCAAGCCGCTCATGGAGCAGGCTTCCGCCGGGCAGCCCCTCGCGCGACCGTGGATCGGGATCCGGTTCGAGATGATCGACCCGGCGATCAAGAAGGCGAACAACCTGACCGTGGACCAGGGCGCGCTCATCGGCGCGGCCGCGACCCAGAGTCAGACCGGCCAGGACCCAACGGGACAGGACCCGACGGCCCAGGATCCGACGGCCCAGGGCCAGACCGCCCCGGCCATCGTGTCAGGGAGTCCGGCCGAGGCCGCCGGCCTCCGCGAGGGCGACATCATCACTGCCGTCGACGGGAAGGTCGTCGACAGCAGCCATCCGCTCGACCTGGTCATCAGCGGGTTCACGCCCGGCAAGACGGTGACCCTGGACGTGACGCGGGACGGCCAGCCGACCACCATCTCCCTCACGCTCGGGACGCGGCCAGCGAACCCGTAGCGCTTCCCCCCCAACGCACAGGAGAGGGACCGTCATGCGGCGGTCCCTCTCCTGATTCGAATGGCGGGTTCGGACCGGGGTCCTCGCACGCCCCGGTCAGCCCAGGACGACCGGGGAACCCGGAGCCGGCGACCGAACCGCGCGGGAAGTCGGACGCGATGGTTCGGGGACGACCAGGACGGGGACCGTGGCCCGACGGAGGACCGCATCGGACACCGCGCGCGTCCGTGGCTCGCTCACGCCGTCGTCCGTGGGGGCGCCGATCACGATCAGGTCGACCAGCTCCGAGCCGGCTGCCTCGATGATCGAATCGGCCGGGTCGCCCTGCCAGATCAGGTAGTCGACATCGACACCGAGCGCCCGTCCCCGGGCCGTCAGATCGTGAGCCGCCCGTTCGTGGACCTCGCGAAGCTGGTCCACCCGTTTCGGCGTCACCGGGAGGAGCGCCGACGACTCGAGGACGCTCACGACCACGACCGAGGCGTGAAGCTCGGCGGCCAGCGCCAGCGCCCGGGCCTCGGGAACGCCCGAGGCGGTCGGCAGCTCGACGGCGAGCAGCAGCCGGCGGAATCGGGGGTTCGGGGACGGATCGCCGGGCGTGAGCATGCGGGCATGCTGTTCGTCCCCGTCCGATGCGGCGAGGGCCGACCGGCCCCCCTGGACGGGCCATCCGTCCTCGAACCCCCGTCCGGATGATGGACCGCCGACCTGCGACGGTGGACCGGTCAGCCTGAGCCGGGCGTCCGGTGCTTGGCGACGAACGCGGCCGCCTGGGCGCGTCGCTCAAGGTTCAGCTTCGACAGGATCGAGCTCACGTAGTTCTTGACCGTCTTGTCCGACAAGTAGACCTCGGCCGCGATCTCCTTGTTCGTCTTGCCCTCCGCGACGAGGGCAAGGATCCGGCGCTCCTGCGAGGTAAGACCGGCGAGCTCATCCGGTTCGTCGGACGCGGCCACCCGCCGGATCCGCTCGAGGACGCGCTCGGTGACCGCGGGGTCGAGCAGCGACCCGCCGTTGCCGACGACCTCCAGCGCCGCCACGAGGTCGCGGGCGCGGACCTGCTTGAGGAGATAGCCGCTGGCGCCTGCCACGATCGCGGACAGGACCGCTTCCTCATCGGGATAGCTGGTCAGCATCACCACCCGGGTCGCGGGCATCTCCGAGCGGATCTCCCGGCAGGCTTCGATCCCCGATCCGTCGGGCAGTCGGACATCCATGATCACGAGGTCCGGTCGGTGCCGGCGGGCCTCGGCCAGCGCTTCCGCCACCGATCCGGCCTGGGCGACGACCTGGAACCCGGGCCGCCGGTCGAGCAACGAGACGAGGCCCTCGCGAACGACCTCGTGGTCGTCGACGACGAGGAGGCGAAGGGGAGCGGCGGGCGTCTCGCCGGTCATGCGACCGGCCTCATCGGCACGGACAGCGTCACCCTTGAGCCGGCGCCGGGGGCACTGGCGATCGCTAACGCTCCGCCCACCCGGGCCGCCCGCTCACGCATGTTCCGCATCCCCTGGTGGCCGAGGCTCGACCCTCCCGCTCCGTGAAAGCCGACCCCGTTGTCGATGACTTCGAGGACCACCATCTCGGATTGCGTCCGAACGGTGATGTCGGCGTGACTCGCGTGTGAGTGACGGGCGACGTTGGCGAGCGCCTCTGACAGGATGGCCAGGATGTCCTGGGTGACGGCCTGGTCTGGCTCGATCAGATCGCCGGCAGTAAGGAAGAGCTGAAAGTCGATCGTCGATTGCTGACGCGATTCGTCGACCAGCGTGGCGGCTCCACCGAGCAACGTCGTCCCTCCGAGGAGTTCGGGCTGTAGTCCGAAGATGAAATTCCGGATGTCGCGGATCGTATGGTGAAGCGAGTCGATCGCCCCCTCGACCCGGGCCGACGCTTCGTCGGGAGCGTCGATCATCATCTGAGGGACGTCCTCCAGCGACAGGCCCACCGCGTACAGATTCTGGATGACGCCGTCGTGGAGGTCCTTTCCGATCCGCTCCCGCTCATCGACGATCACCAGGCGCTGGATCTCCTCGTGGAGCCGGGCGTTCTCGATGGCGATGCCGGCGTGGAGCGCGAAGACCTCGACGATCTGCTGGTCGCCATCATCGAACACGCTCGCGTCCTGCTTGTCGGTGAGATACAGGTTGCCCACGGTGCGTCCCTTGACCGTGATCGGCGACCCGAGGAAGGTCGTCATCGGCGGATGGTTCGGTGGGAAGCCGTGCCGGTGCGGGTCGGCGCCGATATCGGCGATCCGCATCGATCGGTTCTCCCGGATGAGCAGGCCCAGCAGGCCGTGACCACGCGGCAGGTCGCCGATCAGCTCGCGCTCCTCCAACGAGATGCCGGAGGTGATGAACCGCTCGATCCTCCCGAGTGGGTCGACGATCCCGAGAGCGGCGTACTTGGCGCCCACCAGCGGCCGGACCCGATCGACGATCAGCTGGAGCACCCCGTCGACCGATAGCTCTTCGGCGATCGCCCTGGTCGCGGCGTCGAGCGCTTCGATGGTCATCCCGCAGAGGGTAGCAGGCGGCGTCGCGATCCTCAGGCGCTCCGGCGACGTCTCCGGACGAGGATGTCGTGCGGGAAGGTCGGGCCCCGCGGTGGCGGGATCGCGCCGAGGAGGGTCGGATCGTCGCCTGCGCGTCGCCGGCCGAGCTCGGACTTGAGGCTCTCCTCTCCACGTGCCATCGCCCAGCGGTGGTTGGCGCCGAAGATCGGCTTCATCAGGAACGACAGGTTCTTGAGCAGGCCCTTCTCCGCGACGATCCGCCAGTCGTACTCGACCGACGTGCTCGGTCCACCCGGAGCGTCCCGGTCGCCCCGCGGCGTGAGCGTCCAGATCCCCCGTCCGACGAAGTCCCCGTCTGCCGCGATGCTGAACCCATGGGGTGGGTCGGACTCGGTCACGGTGAATCGCCAGCGCAGCGAGTACGGCAGCCAGCCCTTGGTCCACAGGTCGACGACCTTGCCGACGCCGAATGCATCGCCGGGCTCGACCACGTCGACGGCCAGGTAGACCGACGGCCACCACCGGGCGAGCCCCTCCGCGTCGCCCAGCACCGCCGAGATCTCCTCGGGCGTGGCCGGGATCTGCCAGGTGGTCACGAAGTGATATTCGTTGGCCGCCATGCACGAACCTCCCGGGCGAGCATACGCGCGACGTACCGCGTCGGGATGAGTCGATGCCCGCTCGTGCACGGATCCGCGACCCGGGGCAGACTATAGGCCGACGGGACCCCCCGGGAGGCGTCCCGCACCCCACGTGTCCGTGGGGATCCCCAGGCGTCGCCATCGCGCCATGTGTCGCATCCGAGCGACCACGCGTGGCGGAGTCCTTCGTTCGCCGTCCCCAGGCGGCGTCCAGGTAGGAAGGAGCACCATGTCGGCGGTAGAT
>JADGQI010000146.1 GCA_017881905.1 Chloroflexota bacterium | reverse complement strand
GCGACCTCAACATCGACTACCGCTCATCGATCGTCGAGTTCCCGGCGGCGATGCAACCGATCGTCACCACGCACGGCCTCGGCGAGGGTCCGTTCGCGGACGACGCGTCACGCATCAAGCAGCGCCGCATCGTCCGAGCCTGAGCGCCTATCCCAGAGCGTGCGAGCGCGCTCGCTGACGCTCCAGACCTGGAAGCCCGTGTTCACTGCCTCGCCTGGTCACTCACCTGCAGCCTGACACTTGTTTCGGCCCGCCGGGATGCGTGTCGGCGGGCGCGTGCCCGACGTAACATGCCGGGCACCGGCACGTCTCATCCGCGGACCGACCGCATGCCCATTTCGGGCGGTGACCCACGTCGGCGCCGGGAGCGGATTGGAAGAACGCCATGACCGGCTCGACGGACCGCCGGGGACGCTCGATCGAGCGGCGGCGCGGCGCAGCGGTCGTCACGGCGGTCCTTCTCGTGGGTATGGGGATCGTCGCGGGCGTCGTTGTGACCGGCGGCCGAGGTGGCCTGCCGGCGAGTCCGTCCCCGGCGCCGGCCGTCACCGGGGTCATCCCGTCGCCGGTCCCATTCGCGACCGGGCCTTCCCCGGCCACCGCTCCTGCCGCGAGCTCGGGTCCCACGGTCCCACCCGATTCGGCCTGGTCGGCGCTTCAGGTTCCCGCGTTCGCGGCGGTCGCGGACCTGCGCGCAG
The DNA here is from genome assembly GCA_017881905.1 of Chloroflexota bacterium. Classification (GTDB taxonomy): domain Bacteria; phylum Chloroflexota; class Limnocylindria; order Limnocylindrales; family CSP1-4; genus Chersky-267. The sequence continues at coordinate 2,952 of JADGQI010000146.1, read as the reverse complement.
ACAGCGCCGACGCCGCCGGCGTCCAGCTCGACACGACGTTCACCCTCACGAGCGAGTCGGACGCCTCCGCCGTGGCACTGGCGACCCGGCTCGAGACGGATCCGCCGATCGGGGTGGCGGTCCTCCCCGCTACTGCCATCCGGTCAGTCCGGCTGCGACCGACCAGCCCCCTCATCCCCGGAGAGGTCTACCGGTTCACGCTCCGCGCCGAGGACCGCACGGTCGCGGGGTCGTGGGCCTTCCAGGCGCGCGCGCCGCTCCACGTCGTCTCGGTCCTTCCGGGGGACCAGACGACGGCAGTCCCCCTGAGGACCGGGATCGAGGTGACGTTCGACCAGGACGCCGCCGCCGACATGACGCCGTTCTTCACGATCTCGCCGGCGGTGGACGGGCGGTTCGAACGGCACGGCCGAACGCAGGTTTTCGTGCCCACCGGGCTACAGGCCGCGACGCTATACAAGGTCACGGTCCGGCACGGCCTGCCCGTGAGCGGGACCGAGCTGACCCTCGAGCGTGACGTGTCATTCGCGTTCGAGACGGCGGGGCCGGATCGCCCGCCGGCCGTCCGGTACACGTTCGGACGCGGCATCCTCGAGACGAGCCCGACCGAGGCCCCGATCGTCGCGCTCACGGTAGAGACGCCGACGGACATCGCCTCCATCCAGCCACCGACGGCGGTCCAGGTCCGCGTGTACCGCTTCCCATCGCTCGCGGCGACCGTGGCACCGATGCAGCGGTTCCTCGCCGGACCGGGCTGGGCCAGCTTCACCGACCCGAGCATTCCGACGGCCGGGTTGCCCCTATTGATGACCTTCAGCGCAGGGCTCCGCGTGCTCCCCGGCGGGGCCGACCACATCGTCACGTTCCCGGCTCGGCTGCCGCTCGGCTGGTACCTCGTCGAAGCGGGAACGGAGCGGCCCGCGCAGGCCATCCTGCAGGTCACCGACGTCTCGGCGTGGGTGGCGGTCCTGACCGATCGATCGGTCGCTTGGGTGAACGACACCGCCTCCGGTGAAGCGATCCAGGGTGCCTCCGTCCGGGTCGCGGGCGGGCCCGCCTTGGGCGAGACGGGCGCCGATGGGATGCTCGACGCACCGACGCCGGCCGACCTGGTCCCCGCGGCGAGCGTCCCTACTGCCGCATACGTTGCCCAGGCCCCACCGCCGTCGCCGATCCTGATCGTCACGGCTCCCACGGGCCACGCGCTCCTGGTCCCGTTCGACGTGAACTCGAACGGGAGCGTCTACCCGGGCCAGCCATGGCTGGGAGGCCCGTCGGCAACGACGGCCTGGTGGTCGGTCCTCGCGACCGACCGGTTGGTGTACCGCCGCGACGACCGGATCGCGGCCTGGGGCTTCCTGCGGGCGAGGATCGACGGTCGCGTGCCGGCCTCGGTCGAGCTGCGCCTGGTCCTGCCCGAGAACACCGACCAGGCCGATCCGCCGGCCGTCGTCCGAGCGACCGTCCGACCCACCTCCAGCGGTGCCTATGCTGCCGAGCTGGCGCTCGTCGGCGTCGCCGTCGGCCCCTACAACCTCCAGGCGGTCGTGGACGGCCGCGTCGTCTCCGCCACGTGGCTCGACGTCGGGATAATCCGCAAGCCCGCCTACGGCCTCACGATGACCACCGACCGGCACGTCGTGGTCGCGGGCGACCGCGTAACCGCGACCCTCGCCGCCGCCTTCTTCGACGGCCAGCCCGTGCCCGGCACCCCCCTCGCGATCCGGGTCGACACCAACTCGAACACGATCCTCGAGACGGTCCCGACCAACGCGGCCGGGCAGGCGACCATCGGCTGGACGGCGGCGCTCGGCTGGGCATCGGAGAACCCGGAGCCGGTCGGGCTGTCCGCCGTCCCGGCACGGCCCGAGGAGGGAGACATCCAGGCCGGCGCGAGCGTCGCCGTCTTCCCGAGCGCGGTCACGCTCACCGCCAACGGCTCGATCACAGGAGGCCGCCTGGTCATCACGGGATCGGACCACCAGGTCGATCTCGCCCGCCTCGAGCGCGAGCTGGCCAAGGATCCCGAGCAGGGCATCTGGAATCTCGATCCGAACGGACAGCCGGTCGTCGGCGCAACGCTCGCGGCTGCGATCACCGAGCTCGTACCGGTCAGCCGCCTCGTCGGCTACGACTACAACCCGATCGCCAAGCTCGTCGTGCCGCGCTACGAGTACGACACCCAGCGCAAGCCGCTCCGGACGCTGACGCTGCGGACCGACGCCGGAGGAGCGTTCAAGGGGTCCCTCGTCGTCCCGGCCGCTGATCACGACTACGAGGTCGTCCTCAGGACCCAGGATGGGTCCGGCCGCACCGCCCAGCGGACCATCACCGCGTCGCGCACCGTCACGCGAAAGCCCGACCGGCTGCCAATCTTCGAGAACACGGGCACCGCCGGCGGGCAGGACCTCGTCTACCGGCTCGGCCAGCCGATCCGCCTGACGATGACCGACGGTGTCCAGCCGCTCCCGACGGGCCCCACCGACCGGTACCTGTACATCGTCGCGCAACAGGGCCTGCGTGCCGCGTCCGTGACCACGATCCCGCAGTTCAGCCGCACCTTCGCCGCGGCGGACGCGCCGGGCATCTTCATCATCGGGGTCCACTTCACCGGCGCGACGTACGAGCCGGACGCCGCCACCGGGGTGACCTTCGACATCCAGGAGCGGCGCCTCACGGTCGAGCTCTCCAGCGATCGACCGAGCTACCGTCCCGGCGAAACGGTCAGGGTGATCGTCCGCACGAAGGACGCGACCGGGCGACCCGCGCCCGCCAGCGTGACTCTGCGGGCCGTCGACGAGAAGCTGTTCGCGATGGGTGCGGCCCAGATCGCCGATCCACTTGGCGCTCTCTACCAGGGTGTCGAGAGCGGCATCGTCCGCCTGGCCGCGACCCACCAGCTGCCCGTCGGGGGCAACCAGGGGGGAGGCGCGACGACCGGTGGCGGTGGCG
>JADGQI010000025.1 GCA_017881905.1 Chloroflexota bacterium | reverse complement strand
TACCGCGGCCATCTCAAGGTCTCGCCGGGGGCCACCAACGTCGTGGCCAGCGTCCGCTGCGACGCGCTGATGCTCGATGACATCAGCCGGAGCGACACGTACCCGTACATCGACATCCAGGAAGACGACACCTCGATGACCCACGAGGCGACTGTCGGCAAGGTCAGTGCGGAACAGGTCTTCTACCTGATGAGCCGCGGGCTGACCGAGAACGAGGCGACCAACCTGATCGTCCAGGGCTTCCTCGAGGTCTTCACCAAGGAACTGCCGATGGAGTACGCCATCGAGTTCAACCGCCTCGTCAAGCTCGAGATGGAGGGGTCGCTCGGATGACGGTCGCCTCCGGACGACCGCGTCCGGCTCGCCGGGGCCTGACCGACTTCTCGCTCGCGGTCCAGCGGTCCGACATCGAAGGGATCGGCGGGATCGGCGGCGCCGCGGACTGGCTGGACGCCGATCGCGTCGCCGCCTACGACGCCTTCGAGGCCCTGCCGGCCGAGTCGAACATGCTCTACACGACCTACATCGACCTGCGCACGGTCGCGCTCGAAGGCGCCGAGCTCGTCCGCTCGCCCCGGACCGACCCTCGTCCCATGGACCTGCCGGCCGGGACGGACGGCATCCTCGTGATCGACGAGGGGGACATGGCTGGGGTCGCCCTGTCCGCCGAGGCGATCGCGGCAGGGGTCACGCTCACGACGGTCGCCGACCTCTGGAACCGTGATCCGGACCGCGTCCGAGTGCTCCTCGACGGGGGATCCATCCTGCCGCCTGACGACCGGTTCGCCCAGCTGACCCGCGCCATGTGGAGCCAGGGGGTCGTCCTCGACATCCCGGCCGGCGTCCGGCTCGAGCGCCCGGTCATCGTCCGCTGGCGCGCAGGGGCGCCGGATCGCGCGCTCCTGTCGCGGACGCTCATCGCCCTGGGCGACGGCGCCGCGGCGACCGTCCTCGAAGAGCTGGTTGCCTCGGGCCCCGTGGACACCGGTGCCGGGCAGTCGTTCATCGCGGGCACGCTCGAGGTCCGTCTCGGTCGTGACGCGCGGCTGGAGCTCGCCAGCCTCCAGGAACTCCCGTCGACGACGGTCGCCTTCCAGCATCGGAATGCGGTCCTCGCCGAGGGTGCCACGCTCCACTGGGCGCTCGCCCAGCTCGGCTCGCGGCTGGTCCGGAGCCGGGTCGACAACCGCCTCGAAGGCGACCGCTCGTCGGTCGAGCAGGTCGAGATCGTGTTCGGCGGCAGCGACCAGCTGTTCGACCTGACCTCGTACACCCACCACATCGGACGGGACACGAGCGGCAACCTGCTGTCGAAGGGGGCGCTGCTCGACCGCGCCCGCTCGTTCATGAAGGGGATGATCGTCATCGACCGGTCGGCCGTCGGCACGGACAGCTTCCTCGGCGAGTTCGGGATGAACCTCTCGAAGCAGACGCGCTCGGTGGCGATCCCCAGCCTCGAGATCGACCAGCCGGACTGCCGGCGAGCCGCCCACGCGAGCTCCGTCGGGCCGATCGACGAGACGCAGCTCTTCTACCTCGAGACGCGCGGGATCCCGCCGGACGAGGCGCGCAAGTTCATCGTCCTCGGCTTCCTCGAACCGGTCGTCGCCCGCGTGCCGCTGGCCGACGCGCAGGACCGCCTGCGCGCGCTGCTCGAGGCGAAATGGGACGCCGGGATCGGTGCCGGAGCCGTCGCCGCCGCGTGAGACGGATCGACCTCCTGGGGGTCGATGAGGTCCCCGACGGCACGATGAAGATGGCCTGGGTGGATGGCACGGACCAGGTCCTCGTGATCAACACGAACGGCCGGCTCGACGCCGTCCAGGGCGTCTGCAGCCACGAGTACTTCGAACTCGACAAGGGCTTCCTGACCGCCAGCACGCTGACCTGCGCGCTCCATCTCTCGCGCTTCGACCTCGAGAGTGGTGAAGCCCTCGATCCGCCGGCCGAGCTGCCGCTCGCGGTCTACGCCGTCGTCGTCGAGGACGGCCGGATCCTCATCGACGTCCCCGACGGGCCGCTCGAGGTCAACGACTGACGGGCGATCCACCCGGTACGAACGTCCGGTATCGCGGGTCCGCGCGCGACGGCTAGCGTGGAACCATGCAACCCATCGAGTTCAACGGGTTCGCGCCCGATTGCACCATCGTCGGCAAGATGACGATGTTCGGCGACCGCCTGACCGACTTCCTCAACGGCCAGGAACGCTTCCTCGTCCACCACCTCGAGTTCGAGAGCCTGGCCGACGGTCGGGTGATCCCGCTCGACAGCATCTCGCTCGAGCGGACGGATCTCCTCGCGGTCGTCGCGAGCGGTCCGCGCGGGTCGGCCAAGCAGCGCGTCGCGCTGCAGACCAACCGGCTGGAGGTCTCGATCGGGCCGTACATGATCCTCGGCCGGATCCACGCGAAGGCCGGCACCGACGCTGTCGCGAGCGTGCTGCAGCGGGCGCCCATGATCCCGCTGACCGACGCGACGATCGCCTACGAGGTGGGCGGCTCGATCGTCGCCCGCGATGTGCACACGATCATCGTCAACCGGTTGATGATCGACTGGATCTCGCCGACGACCGAGGCTGCCTCGCTCTTCCCCGACGTCCCGATCCGTTCCCCGTTCGTGTCGGGGATGACGCGGCGCCGAGGCGACACTTCGACGACGTAGGGTCCCAGCCGGCCGACACCGGTCGGAGACTTACGGCGTGAGCGTCAGGGTCGACACGGTGGCCGCCGCGATCGCCGTCGCGGTGAACGCCAGCGGGAATGTCCCGCCACTCGCCCACGACGCGATCTGGTCGTTGTAGTGGCGGTCGAACGGGTTCCCTGACTGGCCGGTCGTGATCACGATGCGCGCGCCGTCCAGATCGTGCATGTCGATCGTCAGGCGGTAACTCGGCATGTTGGTCACGTCGAAGACGTGATCGATGCCGACCGGGACGACGCTCGGGTCGCTCGGATCGGGGTACGCCGCCGAGAACCGGAAATACGTGTTGTCGATCGCGCCGGCAGTCCCCGGGACGGCATGCGGCCCGTCGTCGAAGTACCACTCGAGCGGCCCGATCCCGCTGGACCCGAGCGTGGGCTCGCGGAACGTCGCGCTGTGGAGCCGGCCCCAGGCCCAGCGGTCCGGGCTGCCGATCGCCGCCCGGAGCGATGCCCCGGCCTCGTCCATGGCGCGCGCAACGATGACGTCCGCGGTCTCCTTGACGCCGGGCGTCGATGCATCGTCCCACCACGCCGAGGTCGGGTCGTCGAGGAGTTGGCCGAGCAGGACCCAGGAGAACGGGCTGCCGACGTAGTCGCGCGCGAGCGGGCCGAGGTCGTCGTCGAAGATGTCGCGCATCACCCGGAACTCCCACGCGTTCCACGCCGCGCACCCGAGGCTGCCCTGGTCGCACGCGCCGTCCCAGTCGGCGATCCGGGTTGCGATCAGCTTCCCGTCCGGCGTGGCCGGGGTTGCGTCGGCGAGCAGCGGGACGACGTCCCGTGCCGCCAGCGGCGAAGTGTCGTTCTGGATCTTCCCGAACTCGGGGACCGTCAGCCCGTTGTCGCCGTACTGGGCGATGAGGTCGAGGATCCGCTCTGCGCGGTAGCCCGGATCCCACTCCTTGGCCACGAAATGCGGGTATCGGTCGTCCACCGCAGCGTTGTTGGCACTCGCGATCACGCCGTCCACCGGGTCGAGCTGCCAGGGCAGGTCGTCGAACGGGATCGATCCCGTCCACTCACCGCTGCCGTCGTCGCCGCGGACCGGGCGATCGCCACGGTCCTTCGGGTCAGAGCGGATGGGGACGTAGCCAGGGAGCTGATACCCGATGTGGCCGTCGACGTCCGCGTAGACGAAGTTCTGCGATGGCGCGCCGTACAGGCGGAGCGACTGCCGGAACGCCTCGAACGACCCGGCGGTGTCGAGTCCCAGGATCGCCTCATACGTCCGGTCCGGCGTCGGCAGGTTCGCCGACCAGCGGATGGCCATCGGTGGCGCCTGTGCGAGCCGGTCGTCGACCTGGTTGAGGATCGGGCCGTGGATCGTTGATCGGATCTCGATGTCGACCGGGTCGCCGCCCTTGACCTTGATCTGTTCGTGACGCACGTCGAACGGGACGCTCGCTCCGTCGTGGAGGTAGGCGTTCGGGTTCGCCGGGTCCACGGTCTCGATCACGAGGTCCTGGACGTCCGGGTCGACGTTGGTCGCGCCCCAGGCGATCCGCGCGTTGTGGCCGAGGACGACGCCGGGCACGCCGGGGAACGAGACGCCCGCGACGTCGTACGGGCAAGCTGCCGAGACGGTCCGGCAGTGCAGACCGTTGATGTACCAGATCGACGGCATCGAGATGCCGAGGTGCGGGTCGTTGGCGAGCAGCGCACCACCGGTCGCCGACAGTGACGGGGCCACGACCCAGTCGTTCGAGCCGATCCCGTGGTCCGATGCGAGCCCGCTGGCGTCGTCGAGGCCGGCCGTCCTCAAGAGGCCCTGGCTGATGGCGGCGATCGACCGCCAGGCGGCGGCCTCGGCCGGGGCGATGATCCGCTCTGGCGGCGTGGCGTCGGCCGCGGGGTCCACCGTGCCGACCGCGGTCGCCTTCGGGGCACCGGCGCCCCCGGAGCCGGGCAGGCCGGTCGGGGTGATGACCGGGGCGCCGTCGCGGTACGGCGGGAAGAGCTGATCCGTGCGGGCCGCGTCGCCCAGCTTCGCGTCGGCGAGATAGCGGAAGACCTCCGTGTCGAAGTTCCCGCCGAGGTTCCACGCCTGGACCTTGCCCCAGGCGATCGAGTCGAGGTCCGTCCACGGCTCGGGGTCGTCGCCGCTCGCGAGGAACGCGAGGCCGAACGAGCCGCGGTGCCCGTCGAGCCAGGCGT
>JADGQI010000145.1 GCA_017881905.1 Chloroflexota bacterium | reverse complement strand
TCGCGGGCGTCTTCGGGGCCGGCATCCCGACCAGCCTGTACATCGTCGGGATCCGCTGGATCGGCGGCATCCGGACGGGCATCCTTGCCCTGATCGAACCGGTCGTGGGAGCCGTCCTGGCGGCCGTGCTCCTAGCCGAAACGCTTCGACCGGTCCAGGTCGTCGGCGGTTCGTTCGTGCTCGTCGCAGCCATCCTGCTCCAGCGCGAACGAGCGAGTCCGGCCGACGGCACCGTCGACGCGGAGGCGATCGCGAGCGAGCTCGGTGACGCCTCCGCCACGGGGTCCGCGACCCCCGTCTGACCGCTCGAGGACCTCCGGCCGACCGGTCGGTCGAAGGCCCCGCGGTATACTCCGCGGGTCCACGAGCGCCGCCCCCGAGGTTCGATGCGAGTCCGCAAAGCCGTCTTCCCAGCCGCCGGATGGGGCACCAGGTTCCTCCCGGCGACGAAGGCTCAGCCGAAGGAGATGCTCCCGCTCGTCGACAAGCCGGTCATCCAGTACGCCGTCGAAGAGGCGGTCGCGGCCGGCATCGAGCAGGTCATCATCGTCACCTCCAGCCAGAAGCGGGCGATCGAGGACCATTTCGACCTGTCGTTCGAGCTCGAGCACCTGCTCGAGGAGCGCGGCGATGTCGAGATGCTGCGCAGGATCCGCCACATCAGCGACCTGGCCCAGATCGCCTACGTCCGTCAGAAGGAGCAGCTCGGCCTCGGACATGCGGTCCTGATGGCCAAGGAGCTCATCGGCCACGAGCCGTTCGCGGTCATCCTGTCCGACGACGTCCTGGTCTCCGAGCGGCCCGCCATCGGGCAGTTGATCCACGCCTACGACCAGGTCCACGCTTCGGTCATCGCGGTCACCCAGGTTCCTCACGAGGACACCGGCCGGTATGGCGTGATCGATCCCGAGCCGGCCGGCGACGAGCTGGACCACGGCCGCCTCCATCGGGTCAAGGGCGTCGTCGAGAAGCCGGACCCGTCCGTCGCGCCGTCCGACCTGGCGATCATCGGCCGCTACATCCTGACCCCGAAGATCTTCGACAAGCTGGAGCAGACCCAGCGCGGCGCCGGCGGCGAGATCCAGCTGACCGACGCGATCGAGGCGCTGATGGAGGAGCAGGAGGTCTACGGCTACGAATTCGAGGGCAAGCGGTACGACGCCGGGACGACGATGGGCTGGCTCAAGGCCTCGGTCGAGCTGGCCCTCGAGCGACCCGACCTGGCCGCCGAATTCCGCGAGTACCTGGCCCACCTGGAGCTCTGACCGGATCGCGACCCCCGCGCGTCGGCGTCACCCGGGACCCGCGGCGCTCGTCGACCGGTGGGGTACCATGCCCGGCGAGCCCGGCCGGACCGGCGCGTTCCCCGAACTGTGAGGGATGGACTTGGCGGAGATCGGAAGCGTCCTGGGTGGGCGGTATCGGCTGGTCGAGCTGCTCGGCCAGGGCGGCATGGCCACCATCTTCCGCGCCACGGACAGCCAGCTCGGCCGTGACGTCGCCGTCAAGGTCCTCCGGCCCGAGTACGGCCGCGACCCCGATTTCGTCGCCCGGTTCCGGATGGAGGCGCAGTCGGTCGCGTCGCTGAGCTCACCGAACATCGTCGTCGTCCACGACTTCGGGATGGACCCGGCCGGGCCGTTCATCGTGATGGACTACGTCGACGGCGAGGACCTCGCGACGTTCCTCCGCCGGACGGGACCGTTGTCCGCATCGCGGTCCGCCCGCATCGCATCGGACGTGGGCCGCGCCCTCGCGGTGGCCCACTCGCGGGGGATCATCCACCGCGACATCAAGCCGGGCAACATCCTGCTGGCGCACGACGGGCGCGTCCTGGTGACCGACTTCGGGATCGCCCGGGCGATCGCCGAGGCCCAGATGACCCTGCCGGGGACGACCCTCGGATCGGTCCAGTACATGAGCCCCGAGCAGGCGCGGGGCGAGCCCGCGACCGAGCGTTCCGACATCTACAGCCTGGGCGTCGTGCTCTTCGAGATGCTCGCCGGTCGTCGTCCGTTCGAGGGTGACAGCGCCGCGTCGATCGCCATGGCGAGGCTGACCCCGCCGGTCCCGATGCCGTCGGCCTACCGGGCGGGGATCCCGCCGGTCATCGAGGCGATCTGCCGCAAGGCGATGGCCATCGACCCGGCGGAGCGGTTCTCGTCCGCCGCAGCCATGGCCGACGCGCTCGACGACGACCTGGCCGACCGCACGGCCGGCGTCGCCGGGATCGGCGCGGCGGCCGCCGGAACGGCTGTGGCCGCCGGTGTCGCGCGTGCCAATCCGGCCGGTCCCATCCCGTACGCGGCCGACGCCTATGCCGGCGGTGGGTCGGGATCGACCCCGCCGCCCGTGGCCCCGCCACCGCCGCTCGCCGACGATCGCGATGACGATGGCGGCACCGGACCGTGGCCGTGGATCGCCGGTCTGCTCGGCCTGGCCATCCTGGCCCTCGTCGGGTTCCTGGCGTTCAAGATGCTGACCGGCGGGACCACCCCGACGGCCACCCAGGTCGTCGTGCCGAACTTCGTCGGTCAGACGCTCACCCAGGCGCAGCCCCTGGCCGATGCCACGGGCGTCGTCATCAAGGCCACCCAGTTCGTCAAGAGCAACGACCAGCCGGAAGGCACGATCACCGCCCAGGATCCGGGTCAGAACGCCACGGTCGAGCGGGGCTCCACGGTCAACCTCACCGTCGTCACGGGTCAGGCGCTCGTCGCGGTCCCGGACGTCAAGAACCAGACCGAATCGACCGCGCTCAAGACGCTCGTGACGGCTGGGCTGACCCCCGGCACGGCGACCCAGGCCTTCGACCCGATCGTGGTCGCGGGCTCGGTCGTATCGACGTCGCCGGCCGCCGGGGTCGAGGTCGCATCCGGGACGACGATCGACTACGTCGTTTCGAAGGGTCCCGAGCCGAGCGCGACGCCGTCACCCTCGCCGTCCCCGACCCCAAGCCCGAGCCCGACGCCGTCACCGACCCCGACCGCCGCCCCGACGCCGACCCCGACCGCCGGGTTGACCACCGTCGGCGAATACCGCTGCCAGACCTTCAGCCAGGCGAAGGCCGATATCGAGGCGGACGGGTTCACCGTCGGCACGGTCACGCCCGAACCGCCCGGCTACACGGCAGCCGATGACTCCCTGGTGTTCGAGCAGCTGCCGCTGCCCGGCAAGAAGCGAGCCGCCGGGACGGCGATCGACCTGGGCGTCTACGACCCTGCGTCGTACCCGTTCCCGACCTGTCCGCCACCCGGCCCGTAGCGCGAGCTCGGTCGCCGCGCCCCCGCGGGGCGGGCCTTCAGGCGTCGAGCTCGACCCAGAACGTGCTCGGGTGGTCGGCGCTGAGCGGATCGGCGTCGGGCCCGATCCGCGGTCCCGGAGCGAACGCGTGTTCGCCGGTGGACGCCTGGACGTCGACAGAGGCGGTCCCGGCGACGAGTGCGACGGGGGGCGACCAGCAGGCCTTGATCTCGTCGCCGGCGAGGCGCTCGCGACGACGGTCCAGACCGCAGTAGCCGACGCCGCCGAACACGGCGAGCCGGAAGTTGGCACAGGTGGCGCAGCTAGTGCTGGAACGGTGGCAGACCCAGCACCGAGCGGCCTCGGCCTGCGGGGTCCGGCAATGCGGGCAGCGCCACATCGGCATGGCGGGATGGTAGCTGCGACGCGCGCTCGTGTCGAGCGGAGGAGGGCGTCGCCCGCTACGGCACTAGTTGACGGTGAGGAAGGTCTGGGCGGTCGTCTGGCCGTAATCCTTCGTCTGGACCAGGATCGCGGCGCCGCCCCGGCCCTTGGACGACTTGGGGATCGTCACGCTCCATTTCGCCTTGCCCTCTCCGTCCGTGGTCAGGGTGCGTGTGACCGGCCCGACCTTGGGCATCGTCAGGCTGAAGGTGACCGTGGCGCCGTCGAGGGGGTTGCCGTCAGGGTCGGTGACGGTCGCCACGAGGACGATGTTGTACGACCTCCCGTGGGCGAACTGGTACTTCGACGACGTAAGGTCGGCGGTCAGCTTGCCCTTGCCGCGATTGACGTTGATCACCACCGCGGCCTGGTTGTTGGCCGGATCGGTCGCGGTGATCCTGATCCCGTTCGGGCCGTTGGCGATGGCCAGGACGAGCTTGAACGAGCCGGCGTCGTCGGCCGTGCCGGTGATCGAGGCGTGGTTGGCCTCGTTCGTGGCCACCAGGTCGCTCCGGGGCTGGGTCTTGCCGATGATCGTGACCGTCTTGCCGTTTACCACGGCGGTCTTGGTCGGTTTCGTGATGATGATCTTCGGCTTCGTCTTGTCCAGCACGTAGGTGACCGCCTTGGACGGATCGCTCTCGCCGCCGGGGCCGATCAAGGTGGCCGTGAAGTCGTTGCGCCCATTGGCCAGCTCGACCCCGGCGACGGTGAAGCCGGCGGTCTGGCCGATCGGGACCTCGTCGATCTTCGCCGGCGCCTGGTCCGGGAGCGCTCGGTAGATCCGGACCGACACGCCGTCCTGGCCGATGAACGCGCTCGGCACCGTGCCCGTCAGGTCGACGGTCTTCTGGTTCGTGTACGACTCCTGCGGGACCGTCAGCGCCGGCGCGTTGGGAGCGACCGCCTCGGTCGGGCTCGGGCTGGGGCTGGTCGTGACCTTGGAGACCGCATCCTGGAAGCTCGAGGCGACGTTGCCGACGACGCGACCGAGGACGCCGACGCCGGCGAATACGATCACGCCGCCGATGGCGACGATGACCATGATGATCGCGATCCGGAGGTAGACCGGCATCGTCGAGCCGCGCTCGATCTTGCGATGGGGCGCGATGCGGTTCGGTGCGGGAGGTCGCGAGCCGGTCCGCTTCGGCGGTGCCGGGCGTCCGGTCGACGGCGGGCGGGGCCGGACCTGGGACGAGCGCTGGCGCCGATTGGTCATCGGGCTGCATTGTCGCACGGCACGCGGCATCGCCATGCTGGATGCGCCGCTCACACCCAGCACGTCGCGTTGTACTCTGGCGCGGTGAGCGGGCGTTGGGTGACGTCCGACCGAGCGCGAGGCTGGTTTGCACGCCCGGAATCCCAAGAGCGATCGATCCACCGGACCGACCGGGCGCCCATCGTTCGGCGTCGGGCCGATCGCCCGGGTGAGCACCGCACCGCCGCCGCAGACCGGTACCCGACCGGGGTATCCGCCGCTGCCGATGATGGGTCGGGGCGGTGCGTTCGGACTTCCCAACCTGCGACGCAACGTCTGTCCGCACTTCTACATGACCGGGACCCGCGGGGCCATCCCGATCCAGGCGCCCCACCTCCTCAAGGCGCTCATCCGGCAGGACGCCAATGTGTCGCGCTGTCAGCTCCGCGGGGGCGTCCACCTCGAGCAGGGCTACGTCAACGACGTGTGCCTGACGCCGCGGTTCAACCAGTGCGTCTTCTACGAGGACGAGCTGTCCAGGGAGTGACGTGAGCGACCTCACTTACGACGAGGCGCTTCGGGCCCTCCAGGAACGCGGTCGCTTCGGGATCCGGATGGGCCTCGGCCGGACGCGAGCGCTGCTGCGCGAGCTCGGCGACCCACAGCTCGCGGTCCGCGGCGCGCTCATCGGCGGGACCAACGGCAAGGGCAGCGTCCTCGCGCTCGCCGGCTCGGCGCTCCGCGCAGCCGGCCTGCGGGTCGCAGAGACGCCCAAGCCGCACCTCGTCAGCTATCGCGAGCGCGTCCAGGTCGACGGCCGGCCGATCGACCCGATGGCGTTCGCCGGGGTGGTGGACGAGGTCCTCGTCGCGGCCGGACGGCTCCCGCGACGAGACCCACCCACCGAGTTCGAGCTGCTGACCGCGGTCGCCTTCCGCTGGTTCGCCGAGGCGCGGGTCGACGTCGCCCTGGTCGAGGTCGGGCTCGGCGGCCGCCTCGACGCCACCCACGCCTGGGACGGCGGCGTCGCGGCGATCACCAACGTCGACCTCGACCATATGGACCGGCTCGGCGACACGATCCCGGCGATCGCCCGCGAGAAGGCGGCGATCATCGAGCGCGGTGACCGCGCGGTCACCGGAGCGAACGGGGACGGGCTCCGGGTCATCCGCCGACGCGCCCATCGCCTCGGCGTCCCGCTCACCGAGGTGGAGCCGCCGCCCCTCGTCGGCTGGGACCGCGACGGGATCGTGATCGGGCTCCCACGCCTGGGCGAGACGAGGATCGGGCTGCGCGGTCGTCACCAGGCGGCCAACGCAGCGGTCGCGGACGCCGTCCTCGACGCCCTCGCCGCAGCCGGGATCGCTCACGTCCCCGACGACGCGCGTCGGCGCGGCTTCGCCGACGCCCGCTGGCCCGGCAGGCTCGAGCTGCTCCAGGCGAGCCGCGCCGACGGTACGGAGATCGACATCCTCCTCGACGGCGCTCACAACCCGGCCGGGGCGGCGGTCCTCGCCCGCGCTATCGAAGACCTTCGTCCGATGCTGGGCGGAGGTGACGACGCGCCCGAGGCACCGCCGCTGACGTTGATCCTGGCGACGATGTCGGACAAGGACGTCGCCGGCGTCCTCGCGGCGCTGGCGTCGTCGCCGGCCGTCCGCTCGGCACGGGTCATCTGCACCGAGGTGGACATCCCGCGAGCGCTCCCGGCGGCGCGCCTGAAGGACGGCTGGACGTCGGTCGCGCCGCGCTCGCGGACCTCGGTCACGGTCCCCGTCGCGGCGGCGCTCGCCCAGGCCCTGGCCGAGGCGGAGGGTCCGATCGTCGTCGCCGGCTCGCTCTACCTGGTCGGCGCGGTGCGGGCCATCCTCGTCGACGATCCGGACCTGCGCGACGACCTCCCCGCCGTCGGGCGGCCGGACCCGACGGGACCAGAGGCGCTGGTGGCGGCCCGATGACGGCAGAGGTCGACCGTCCGCTCGGCGCGACCGACATCGGCGGACGTCGCTTCGGCTGGGGCGAGCGGACGTTCGTGATGGGCATCGTCAACGCGACGCCGGACTCGTTCTCCGGGGACGGTCTCCTCGCGCCGGGCACGGGCGCGGACCCCGATGAGGCGATCCGCGCCGCGCTCGTCCAGGCCGACCGGATGGTCGCCGAGGGCGCCGACCTGCTCGACATCGGTGGGGAATCGACACGCCCCGGGCACTTCACGGTCGACGCCGCCGATGAGGCCCGGCGGGTGGTTCCGATCGTGGCAGCCCTGCGAGCGGCCCGGCCCGATACCCCGATCAGCATCGACACGACGAAACCGTCGGTCGCGTCCGCCGCGCTCGAGGCCGGAGCTTCGCTCATCAACGACGTCTGGGGCGTCTCGGACGACGAGGCCCTCGTCCGGCTGGCGGCCGAGCGCGGCGTCCCGATCGTGCTGATGCACAACCGGGAGGAGGCTCGCTACACGGACCTGATGCGCGAGCTGATCGACGACCTGCAACGGGCGATCGACCGGGCGCTGCGGGTCGGCTGCGCCTGGGAGTCGCTCATCGTCGACCCGGGGTTCGGCTTCGGCAAGACGCCGGAGCACAACCTGACGCTGCTCCGCGAGCTCGTCCAGCTGCGCGTCCTCGGTCGACCGATCCTGCTCGGGACGTCCCGGAAGTCGACCCTCGGACGGGTGCTCGACCTCCCGGCGGACGAGCGTCTCGAGGCGACCCTCGCCACGACCACGCTCGGCATCGCGGGCGGCGCCGACATCATCCGGGTCCACGACGTCCTGGCCAACGTCCGGGCGGCCCGCATGACGGACGCGGTCGTCCGCGGCGCGACGACGGAACCGATCGGATGACCGACCGGATCGTCCTCCACGACATGGTCTTCATGGGCCGGCACGGCGTCCTGGAGCAGGAGCAGCGCATCGCCCAGCCCTTCCACGTCGACGTCGAGCTGGTGCTCGACCTCAGCCCGGCCGGGCTCGAGGACGACCTGACCCGGACGGTCGACTATGGCGAGGTGTTCGAGAGCTGCCGGGCGATCGTCGAGTCGACCAGCTTCCGGCTCATCGAGGCGCTGGCCGAGGCGGTCG
>JADGQI010000144.1 GCA_017881905.1 Chloroflexota bacterium | reverse complement strand
CCGGCCGTTCACCCCATCGCTCGTCAGCTGTGACGCCCATTCGTAATGGCGAGTCGTCAGGGTGGCCGGCGAGTAGATATAGAGGTCGATCCGGCTCGTGCCCAGGACGCGCGTCAGCGCCCGGGTTGCGGAGCCCACCACCGAGTTGAACCCGCTGCCATATTCGGGGTAGGGAGGGGTCGCGATCAGCGGCACCCATGACGGGTCGGCGACCGTGGCCGGGTTGCCGTCCGTGTCCGCCAGCTGGATGGCGGTGATCGGCCGCCAGAAGGCGAAGTGCAGCTTCGAATACCAGACCACGCCGATCGCATCCGCGATGCTCATGTCGACTGCAGCGAACAAGCGGGCGCTCTTGCTGATGTCGAGATGGTGCCTCGTGACCAGGTCACGGAACGACGCCTGCAATGGCGCGATCGGGATCGCCGAGATGAACTTCGCGGTCTCCGTCTGGAGCGGGGTCCGCGACAGGCTGTTGAGCGAGCCGAGGTCCTTCACCTCGTTGAACTCACGGGTGTACTGGTTCGAGGTCATGGCCGGCGGCCCGGGCGGGCTGTATTGGTGCGCGGTCCTGAGCAGGAGCGGTCGCACGTCGCCCAGCCAGGGCGCGAGCATCGGAGCGAACGCCGGGAGCGTGGGGCGCCAGACACCGGGCGCAGGTGGCGCGGTGAAGGCGATCGGCGCGTTCCAGCCGTCGTTCATCCGAAGCTTGATGATCCGGGCGGCTGCGCGTTCACCGAACGCGATCCCCCGATCCTTCCCTTTTCCATCCGCGATCTTCGCCAGGGACGTCGCGTAGGCGGCGTCCAGGTTCACCTGTGATGCAGGGAAGTAATAGGACAGGATCCGATGTGCGGCGGTCGCCGCAGCGGCCTCGGGCGAGGCGCCACGAGACGCATGGGCGTGCCACCGGTAGAGCTCGTACTTCCCGGTGATGCCCTCGACCGCGTTGTAGACGGCGGCCTGCTCGAGGGCGAACCAGTGGAACGTCGTGGCGTTGTTGATCCCGGCCTCGACGACGATCGTCTGGACGGCGGTCGCGTTCCAGTCGGTGATGACCGTCGGGTCGGCGGCGGGATGTGCTGCGGCCGCGGTGCCGGTCATGCCGGCCGCAAGGAGCGCCGTCCCGAGGAACGCGGCGAGGACCCCGCGCCTTCTCGGCCGGATGGATGGGTGGGTCGGACGATCGATGCGCATACACCACCTCCACGATCTCGGGGCACGAACGCTGCCCCCGCGGGAGGGTCGCCGCGGCAGCGACATGCCGTCGGCGTCCCTCCGCGGCACCCGTCACGGATGCCGTACCACTCCGTATGAGGGGGGCCGGGCCGTCAGCGTTCAATCTTCGATCGCCCAACGATCCGTCCGCGCCTGGCCCCCTCAGCGGTGGATGTTCGCGACCCTAGTCCTGCGGTGTCTTTCGAACGTCTCGTAGGTCGGGACAGTCCGGCGGCGTGTCGGGCGCGCCCATCCTGGCGCGCGGCCCACCGCCGATGCCGTACGCTCCCGTCTCGAGCAGCACGAGGGATGAGATGAGCCTGGTCCCCGATCCGATCGCGAGCCCGTCCGCATATCAGCAGCTCCTGCTCGCGGCCCTCGGCGACGACGATCCGGCGGTGGCGCAGGCGACCACGCCGGCCACGTTCCGGGCGCTGGTCAAGGAGGCCGGAGCGCATCTCCGGTTCCGGCCCGAGCCGACGGAGTGGTCGGTCCTCGAATGCATCGACCACGTGGTGGACGGGGAGCTGGTGGTGTCCACCCGCTATCGCTGGATCCTGGCCGAGGAGACCCCGGACATCGTCGGCTACGACCAGGACCTGTGGGTCGCCCGGCTCCATGCGGGCGAGGATCCCGACACGCTGCTCCTGCTGTTCGAGGCGCTCCGGCGGTCCAATCTCGAGCTCTGGGCACGGACGCCCCTGGAGGGTCGGGTCCGGTTCGGACGGCATCGCGAGCGTGGCGAGGAGAGCTACGACCTCACGTTCCGGATGGCGGCCGGCCACGACCGGGTCCACCTGGAGCAGGCGCGCCGGGCGCTCGCCCTGGCGCGCGCCAAGGGTTGACGATCAGCTTCCGCCGAGCGCCTCGCGCAGCTGCGTCTCCATCTCGTCGTCCAGGGTCGTCTGGATGACCTTGCCGTGATGTGATCGGAGGACCGACAGGGCCGGCGCGATGTTCGCCTCCTTGATCACCAGGAACAGCGCCGACTTCCCGGGGGTGAGCTGAGCCTTCACGTCGTCGACGAACTCGTGGCTCACCCCCGTCCCGAGCGACGCCGCGATCCCGGCTCCAACGGCCGCCCCGATGGCGAGCCCGGCCAGCGGCAGGACGAGCGCTCCGACGAAGACGCCGATGATCCCGCCGACGACGGCTCCCTTTTCGGTCGTGCCACTGAGCTCGTTCTTGACGTGCGCCTTGCCGTCGGCGTCACGGGACACGACGGCGGTGTCCTCGAACTTGATCTGACCCTCGGCCTCGAGCTTGCGCAGGGAGCGCAGGACGTCGAGGGCCTCGTCGGTCGTATCGAACCCGAGCACCACGAGCTGCGTCATCGTCACCCTCCTTGGTCGTTCGGGGCCATCGTACCGGCTCGAGGCCCGGGAGGCGACGCAACAATCCCTTTGGACGGGACGTCGGAGGTTGGACGCCGGGCGGTGACTGGCAGGCAACAGGGGGCCGCCCGGCGTCGCCACGTCCGGCGGGCTAGACTGCACCCGCAGCCGGCGAGCCGCCCACAGACGCATCGGAGACGAGGACCTGCGCCAGGCCACCAAGCTTCGGCCCGACACGAGGCCGACCGACCGTCGCCGCATCCTCGCGGCCGCGCTGTCCGCGCTGATCCCCGGACTCGGCCAGGCATACAACCATCGCCAGCGACTCGCGCTCGTCCTGTTCCTCCCGTTCGCGATCGTCACGCTGCTCGGTCTCCTCGCGGTGATGGCGATCCCCGGCCCGAGGCTGCTCGCCAGCGCGATCGTCCCCGGCACGCTCGGGGCGCTCTTGCTCCTCAACGCCGCGGTCCTGACGTGGCGGCTCGTGGCGCTCATCCAGGCGTTCTTCGATTCGCGCTTCGAGCTGCGGGCGGGCGGACTCGGACTGACCGGCCTGGCCGTGATCGTGGTCATCACGGTCCTTCCACACGCCGGCGCGCAGTATGTCGGCGGGCTGGCCGGCTCGACCTTCGCCGACGTTTTCGACGGGGCCGTCCTTGGTGAGCAGTCGCACGCGCGCGGTCCGGTCCCGGGGACGGATGCGCGGATGAACGTCCTGCTCGTCGGGATCGACGCCGGTGCCGGGCGCGATCACGCGCTGACGGACTCGTTGATCGTCGTGTCGCTCGACCCGGTCGGCAAGACCGTCAGCATGGCGTCGCTGCCGCGGGACCTGGTCAACGTCCCGCTCGGCGACGGGCGGACCTTCGCGCCGAAGCTCAACAGCCTGTTGAGCTACGCCACGACCCACAAGGACGAGTTCCCGGCCGGAGGGATGCGCACCCTCGAGAATGCCGTCGGGACGCTCCTCGGGATCCCGATCCACTACTACGCGACGGTCGACCTCGGCGGGTTCATCAAGATGGTCGACGCGGTGGGGGGTGTCGACGTCAACGTCACGCAGGCCCTCGACGACCCCAAGTACCGGGGCTACGGCGTGACCGGGAACAAGGGCTGGCAGGTGGATGTCGGACCGCATCACTTCGACGGTACCGATGCGCTGGCGTACGCCCGGATCCGACGGTCGGTCGGTCAGACCGACTTCACCCGCCAGGGCCGCCAGCAGGAGATCCTCCTCGCCCTCCGCTCGAAGGTGGTCAAGGGCGGTGCGCTGTTCAGCCTGCCGAGCCTGCTCGCTGCCATCGGCGACACCGTGTCGACCGACCTGCCCCCCGAGCGCCTTCCGGACCTGGCCGTCCTCGCCGGTGAGATCCCGGCGAAGAAGATCGTGCGGGTCGTCGTCCGGTTCCCGCTCGTCCATCCGGCCAAGCCGGGTCAGAGCAAGTATGGCGCGGTGCAGCTGCCGGACGTCGCTGCGATCCTGGCGATGGCCACCGGATTGTTCTCCACCCCGGGCACCGCTCCGAAGGCCTGGGATCCGAAGGCGACGCCCTTACCGAGCGCCGATCCCGGCACGAGCCCCCGAGCGAGCGGGTCCGCCGGACCCTGAGGCCGCCGTGTTCGAAAGCCGCCGGGTTCGGGGCCGCCGGGCGCTTAGGCCGCCGGGTTCGGAGGCCGCCTGGCCTGGACGCCGCCAGGCCGTGAGGCCAGCGGGCCCCGAGTTCCTCGGCTGAGCCGGTCGGTCGCGCGGGCCCCGAGTTCCTCGGCTGAGCCGGTCGGTCGCGCGGGCCCTGAGTTCCTCGGCTGAGCCGGTCGGTCGCTCGGGCCCCGAGTTCCTCGGCTCAGCGCGTCGGTCGTACCCATCCGCTCGCGTCTGAGCCCGTCGATACCACGGGCAATGCTAGGAAAGGGTTCGTGAGGTCCTTTTGTGCCTCGTTCGTGGCTTGGTGGGCCGGCTACGGCGCAGTCCAACAATGTCCGTGATATTCCGGGCCTCTAGCGGGCACGAAACGATCGGGTCGAGCGCCCAAGGCACCTGCTAGCAATGCCCGTGGTAGCGCGTATGGTCGACGGGGTGGGAGCCGGGTCCGGGAGCGAGGCGGGTCGCGGCAGGAGCCGCGATCCGGGGCAGGAGCCGGGTACGGGCGCGAGCCTGTTCCAGGTTTGGGTCCGGATCCGGCCGGGAGCCGGGTCCCTGCGGCGGAAGCCGGGTCCGGCCGTGAGTTCGGGAGCCGGGTCCAGGTCCGGGTCCGGATCCGGCCGGGAGTGGGGTCGGGCGCGAGCCGCATGGCCGGCGGGCCGGGTCATGCCGTGAGGCGCGCTAGTACCCCAGGGCCGCCAGGCGGGCGGCCATCCGGCGGGCGGCCCGGGCGCGATGCGAGATCCGATGCTTCTCCTCCGCGGACCACAGTCCCAGGGTGCGCCCGCCGGGCGGCTCGGACAGCGGCTCGAAGATCGGGTCGTAGCCGAAGCCGCCGGTCCCGCGCGGCGAGGTCGCGATGCGTCCCCGGCAGGTGCCGCGGGTCTCGGCGATGACCGGGACGAGGCCCTGCTCCGGCCCGCGGGAGGACGCGTCCGCGAGCACCAGGACGCAGACGTAGCGCGCTCCGCGGAGGTCCGGCGGCGATCCGCCCAGAGCCGCAAGGAGCTTGGCGTTGTTCTGCGCGTCGGTCGCGGCAGGCCCGGCGTATCGGCGGGTGAAGACCCCGGGGCCGCCGCCCAGCGCGTCGACCTCGATCCCTGAGTCGTCGGCCAGGGTGGGCAGTCCGGTCAGCCGCGCATAGGCCCGGGCCTTGATCCGCGCGTTGGCGGCGAAGGTGGCCCCGTCCTCGACCGGATCGACATCGGGAAGGACGCCGGCGTCGTCGAGCGAGATGAGCTCGGCGACAGCCGGGTGGAGGAGCTCGCGAAGCTCGCGGAGCTTGTGGACCGAGCGGGTCGCCACGACGATCCGCGGCCGCCGCCCACGCCCCGAGCCGCGACCGCGGACCGGATAAACGCTACGGCCGCCGCCGCTTCCAGCGCCGCCGCCGTTCCCAGCGCCGCCCGCGCTCACCGCTTGACGGTGGCGATCGCCGCGGTCTGCGCCTCGAACAGCTGGTCGAGCCCGGACTGGGCGAGGTCGAGCAACCCGTTCATCGCGGCGCGGTCGAAGGCGCGGCCCTCGGCGGTCCCCTGGACCTCGACGTACTCGCCGGCGTCGGTGCCGACGACGTTGAAGTCGACATCCGCGTGCGAATCCTCGGGATAGTCGAGGTCGAGGTACGGGACGCCGTCGACGATCCCGACACTGACGGCGGCCACCCGATTGACCAGGGTCCGCTCCATCCCGTAGGTGATGAGCGCCGCCGCGAGCGCGACGTATCCACCCGTGATCGACGCCGTCCGCGTCCCGCCGTCGGCCTGGAGGACGTCGCAGTCCACCGTGACGGTCCGCTCGCCGAGCTTCGCCAGGTCGACCACACCGCGGAGCGAGCGTCCGACCAGGCGCTGGATCTCGTGTGTCCGGCCACCGATCCGACCCCTGGCCGACTCGCGCTGGCTGCGCTCCGCCGTGGCCCGCGGCAGCATCGAGTACTCGGCGGTGACCCAGCCGGTGCCCTTCCCGCGGAGGTGCGGCGGGACGCGGTCCTCGATCGTCGCGGCACACAGGACCTCGGTATCGCCGACGCGGATCCGACATGAGCCCTCGGCCCATTTCTGGACGCTGAGCGTCAGCGTGATCGG
The DNA here is from genome assembly GCA_017881905.1 of Chloroflexota bacterium. Lineage (GTDB taxonomy): Bacteria > Chloroflexota > Limnocylindria > Limnocylindrales > CSP1-4 > Chersky-267. Next base: position 17,942 of record JADGQI010000144.1, on the reverse strand, counting down.
ACGCAGCTCGTCGGGACGCCGACCGTCCGCGCGGACCGTGGGCGGGGTACCGATGGTCATCGCGGGAGTCCCTCCGTGGCGGCCGCGCTGACCCTGGCGGCCCGTTCCTCGACCTTGGCAGCATCCCACAGCTCGTCGAGCTGGGCGAAGTCGAGGTCGCGCAGGGCGACGCCACGAGCCGCCGCGGCACGCTCGACCGAGCCGAACCGGCGCCTGAACTTGTCGTTAGCCGCGCGCAGGGCGGCCTCGGCCTCGACGCCATGGCGCCGGGCCAGGTTGACCAGGACGAGCAGGAGATCGCCGACCTCCTCGGATCGCTCCGGGGCCGTCTCGGCAGCCATCAGCTCGGCAAGCTCCTCGTGGACCTTGGCGACGATCCCGTCGATCGTCGGCCAGTCATACCCGAGCGCGGCGGCCCGCTCCTGCATCTCCTGGCTCGCGGCCAGAGCCGGCATCGAGCGGCTGATCCCCTCGAGCGCCCCACGCGGGACGGTCGACCGGACGGGTGCGTCGCTCGTTCTATCGGTGGCGACGCCGCCCGCGGCGACGCCGCCCGAGGCATCGGCACGCTCCGCGGCATCGGCACGCTCACCGGCCTTGATCGTCTCCCATTGACGGGTGACGTCGGCCGCCGTCCGAGCCTCGGCGTCGCCGAACACGTGCGGATGACGGCGGACGATCTTCGTGGCGATGGCGGCCTGGACATCGGCCAGGTCGAACACGCCGGCCTCGGCCGCGAGCTGAGCGTGGAGCACGACCTGGAGCAGGAGGTCCCCGAGCTCGTCGGCGAGGTCGAGGGAAGCGCCCGCACCGAGCGCGTCGTAGACCTCGTAGGCCTCCTCGAGCAGGTGCTTGCGCAGCGACTCATGCGTCTGCTCGCGATCCCACGGGCAGCCGTCAGGCTGGCGCAGCCGGTCCGAGATCCAGGGCATCGCCCACGGCCCGGCGGCGGCAAGCTCGGGACGGACCGGGCCGAGGTAGATCGGCCCGCCGAGGTCCTCGACGCTGAGGTCGCCGACCGTCGTCCCATCGGCGACCCGGGACCGCCCGACCGGGTGGTCCGCCGGATAGAGCCGCCGGAGCACGGTCAGCGGGTCCGAGCCGCGCGGGCCGGCTCGACCCGGAAGCGGCGCGACCGTCTGGTCCGTTTCGACGACGGCACCCCCGACGCCGCCACCGCTCCGGCCGGTCAGGACCGCGAGCGGCACGATCAGGAGTGGTCGCGACGCCTCGACCGGCGTGGCGACGAGGTGCTCGGCCGCGGCGACCTGGAGCCCCGCCTCGGGTTCCAGGCCCCAGCGAAGGCGCGCCTCGGCGAGCAGCGCGTCGAGCACGATCCGGCGGCTACTGGGTCGTCGTCGAGAGGTCCGGCGTGATCGTCGCCTTGGCCTTCTCGGCGGCGTACCAGTTGGTGAACGCGCTGCCCTTGAGCGTCTCGAGCTGAGCCCCGTCGGGCAAGCGCGTGGCCTCCTGGTTCACGAGGAACAGGTAGTAGCCCGTGTCCGTCTTCAGGGCGTCACTGACCTTCCCGACCGTCGCATCGAAGATCGCCTTCTCGCGCGCGGCGTCGAGCTGGTAGCGCGCGACCCAGCCCAGGTCGCCGCCGGTCGCCGCATCGGCGCTGTCGGAGTTCTCCTTGGCCAGCTTCGCGAAGTCGGCACCGGGGGCGTTGGCGAGCACCTGCAGCCCGCTCATCCGGCCCTCCGGGGGCTGGCGCCGGTCCTCGAACAGGATCACGTGCCAGCCGTACTGGCTCTTGACGGGCCCGATCAGGTCGCCCTTCTTGAGGCCCGGTTTGAAGATCGCGTCGCCGAACCCCGGGTCGAGCGAACTCTGGGTGAACCAGTCCAGCTCGCCGCCCGCGGCGCCCGATGTCGTGTCCTTGCTCTCGGACTTGGCGATCGACTCGAACTCGGCGAGCAGCTGGTCCGGCTGACCCTCGAGCGCCTTGAGCTTGTCGTACGTCGCCTGGGCCTTGGCCTGCGCGGCCGCCCAGGCAGCATCGTCGCTCGGCAGCGGGCTGGCGCCGCCCGGGTCAGCGTCACCCGGGGTGTACAGGATGTGTCGGACCTTGACCTGGTCGCCCGGACCCGTGTAGTTCGCGCTCGACACGAAGATCTCGTTGACCTTGCGCTGGATCGTGGGCACGGTCGTGTTGTCGGCGATGACCTTGGCGGTCAGGGCGTCGCGGATGAGATCGGCCCGGACCGCGTCCCGATAGGCGCCCATCGGGACGCCGGCATCCTTGATCTTGTCGACCCACGACGCATCGACCGTCTGGGGCGCGATCTCGACGACGCGTCCGATCCGGAAGGCACCGTCGGCCCCGGCGATGACGTCGGTCAGACCGGGCTGCGCCAGCCCGAACACGGCGGTCGTCAGTGCGGGGTCCAGCGACGTGGAGGACTTCCCGATCCAGCCGACATCGCCGCCATTGGCGGCGTATCCGTCCGACGAACCGGCCTTCGCGGCGTCCTCGAACGACTGACCCGCCTTCACCTTGGCCAGGATGTCGGCGGCCTTGGCCTGCGCCGCCGCCTTCTGCGCGTCGGTCGGACCGGTCGCGCCGGTGCTGACCTCGGGGTCGACCGTGATCACCCCGACGTGGCGCTGCTCGAGCGTGGTCCCTTCGTCGACCAGTCGCTGGTCGATCTGCTTGTCGTCGACGCTGATGCCCTTCGACGCGGCGAGCTGGCCCTGCAGCGCGTCGTCGATCAGCCGTTCGAGCGTGGACGTCGACAGGCTCTGCCGCCCCTGCTCGTAGGCCGCCACCCGGGAGTCGGCTTCGCTCTGGGTGATCCGGCCGAGCTGGAGCTGGTCGCGGACCTGCGCCTCGGCCTGGTTGAGCCGGAACGAATCGACCTGGGAGGCGGCTGTGAAGGTGTCCTGGTCGATGGACTGGCCGTTGACCTTGGCGACCTCGGCGAAGTGCTGGCCCGCATACGTCGAGGCGGCCGCGCCGATCAGCGCGATCACCCCGATGAAGATGACCAGCCCGAAGGCGAGGTTGATGACCAGGCTCTTCCGGTCGTGGGAGTCGCGCCCGGAGCGCGATGGTCGTTTGGTGACCGGGCGGGTGCGAGTAGTCATTCGGACGTGGCTTCCTGCAGGTGGATCCCGACATGGCGGGAGGGATGGGGTCGGTATCGTACACCGACCTTGGTCGATGCCTCGGAGTCAGACGGGCGGGCTGACCTGGCCGTGATCCTCGCCGGGTCGATCGGTCGCCCGCGCGGTGGGTCAGGCGCGCCCCTCGCGAGGCTCGAGAGATGCGACGAGGTCGGCCAGGGTCGTCCGCAGGTCGATCCGCGGGCTCCACCCCGTGAGCCCGTGGAGCACGGCGGCATCGCCCACCATCTCGGCGGGGTCGTCCGTCCTGACGAGCGAGGGGTCGGCCACGGGCGTCGCCGTGACCCCGGCGATCCGGCAGATCTCGACGAGGATCTCGCGGATCGAGACGCTCCGGCCGCTGGCGACGTTGACGACGGTGCCGGACGCGACGGTCCCGGCCACGGCCCCCTCGAGGAGCTCGCGATAGGCTCGGACGACGTCGCGCACGTCGAGGAAGTCGCGGCGCACATCCACGTTGCCGACCCGGATCGACGTCGCGTCGGTCCCCCGCAGGGCCAGCGCGCGCTGGGCCAGGGCCGGCGCGACGAACACGGGCCGTTGACCGGGCCCGGTGTGGTTGAAGGCGCGCGTGACGACGACCGGGGTCCCGTTCGGCGCACCGAGCTCGAGAGCGACACGCTCCTGCGCCACCTTCGATCGCCCGTACGGCAGGACGGCTCGAAGCGGGGCCGTCTCCGTCAACGGGAGATCATCGACGTCCGGCGCACCGTAGACCTCGGATGAGCTGGCGACCAGGACCGGGACCCCGGGGCGCTCGCTCCGGATCGCCTCCATCACTGCGCGCGTCCCGCCCTCGTTGACCGCCATCGCGCGGGTCGGGTCGGCCCGGGCGTCGGGTCCGTAGGAGACCGCCGCGAGGTGCGCGACGGCGTCCGGCCGGACGTCACGGATCAGGCGCGCGACGGCCGGCTCGTCGGTGATGTCGAGATCCGCGCTGGGCGGGGCGCCGACGGCGTCGTGGCCCGCGGCGCGGAGCTCCGGGAGCAGCCAGGACCCGACGAAACCGTTCGCGCCTGTGACAAGGACCCTCATGGCCGGACCGGGCGAGATGCCTCCGCGGCCCCGTGGAGCCGAGCTGCGTGGCGGGTCATGTCGGCGTCGACCATGGCGCGGATCATCTCCTCGAAGGTCGTCGTCGGCTCCCATCCGAGGATCGTCCGCGCGCGACTCGCGTCGCCGCGCAGATGGTCGACCTCGGCGGGCCGGTAGAGGGCCGGGTCGACGACCACGTGTCGTTCGTAGTCGAGGCCGACGCGTTCGAAGGCGATCCGGCACAGGTCGCGGACGGAGTGGGAGATCCCGGTCGCCACCACGAAGTCGCCCGGTTCCGGCTGCTGGAGCATCTGCCACATCGCCAGGACGTAGTCGCCGGCGTAGCCCCAGTCCCGTTGGGCGTCGAGATTCCCGATCGGCAGGGTCGTCGCGAGGCCGAGGGCGATCCGCGCCGCGCCGTCGGTCACCTTGCGCGACACGAATTCGAGCCCGCGTCGGGGGGACTCGTGGTTGAACAGGATCCCCGAGACCGCGTACATCCCGTAGGACTCCCGGTAGTTGACCGTGAGGAAGTGACCGTACGCCTTGGCCACCCCGTATGGGCTGCGCGGATGGAACGGGGTCAGCTCGGTCTGCGGCTCCTCGCGGACCTTGCCGAACATCTCGCTCGACGACGCCTGGTAGAACCGGGCGGTCGGATGGGTCTGGCGGATCGCCTCGAGCATCCTGGTCACGCCGAGGCCGGTGAACTCGCCGGTCAGGACCGGCTGGTTCCATGACGTCGGGACGAAGCTCTGGGCCGCCAGGTTGTAGATCTCGGTCGGCCGGACGTCGGACAGCGCCGACACGATCGACGCCTGATCGAGCAGATCGCCCTGGACGAGCTCGATCCGATCGACGAGGTGCGCGATCCGCTCGTTGCCGTCCGTGCTCGACCGTCGGGTCATCCCGACGACTCGATAGCCGCGCTCCAGGAGCAGCTCGGCGAGGTAGGACCCGTCCTGACCGGTGATCCCGGTGATCAGCGCGGTTGGGGTCGTCATCCGGGCGAGTATATCGGTCGGTCGCCGGCGAGCCGATCGATCAGCGCGGCGTACCCATCGGCCTCGGCCGCCCAGCCGAGCTCGCGGACGCGGGCCGCCGTCTTGGCGATCCGGGCTTCGCGCTCGAGCGGCTCGTCGGCGAGCCGGGCGATCGCCGCGGCGAGCGCCGCCGCGTCACCGGAGGGATAGGTGATGACGGCGTCGGCGGCGAAGGTCCGCTCGACCAACGGCAGGCGCGAGGCGACGACCGACTTGCCCATCGCCCCGTACTCGAAGACCTTTGTCGAGAGACTCACCGCGGTGAACTCATCGAGCCGCGTCGGGGCGATCCCGATATCGGCCGCGGCGACGGCCGCGGGTACGTCCTCGATCGGGATCCGTCCGTGGAAGGTGACCCGCTCGGCGATCCCCAGCTCCGCGGCCTGCCCACGCAGTGCGTCCTCGCTGTCCCCGCGACCGTACAGCTCGAGCCGGATGTCGAAGTCGGGTCGCGTCGCCGCCAGCCGTCCGACCGCCGCCATCGCGACATCCAGCTCGTAGGTCGGCGTGAGCGCACCGGTGTAGACGATCCGGAGCGGACCGTCCGCGCGGAACGTCCGGTGCGGATGGGCGGACGGATCGAACAGGTCCAGGTTCGGGGAGTTCGGCACGATCGTGACCTTGTCCGGGTCCACGCCGAGGCCGACCAGCCGGTCCGCCATCAGCTCGTTGACCGACAGGACCCGGTCGGCGAACGCGATCGACACGCGTTCCTGGAGCAGCAGCGCGCGCCCGACGAACGGGCTGCGGACGTTCGGGAACCGGGTCTTGAAGAACTCGGGCATCGCCTCGTGCAGGTCGAGGATGACCCGGACGCCGACGAGCTTGAGCGGGAGCGTCGCGAAGACGAGGAAGTCGGGCAGGCTGTGGACCTGGACGACGGCGTAGCGCCGCCGCCGCTGTGCCTTCGTGGCCGTCAGGCCCGCCCGGACGAGGAAGCTCAGGTACTCGCGGAGATAGACCCACAGTCCGGCGCCCTGATGGCGCTGGACGTCCAGCCGGGTGACGTGGACGCCGTTGAGGACCGCTTCCCGGGCGTCGTCGGGCTGGCGGAGCGAGATCACGTCCACCGGCCGCCCCCGCGCCACGAGCGCCTCGGCCTCGCGACGGACCCGCGGATCCTCCTCGTAGTACGAGTGGACGATCATGCAGACCGGGTGGATCCGAGCCGCACGCGCCGCCGGCGCCGTCACCGGGTCAGCGACCCGCGAGCTTCTTGAGGTGGTCGAGGAGCGCGTTCTCGGACCCGTCCGCCGGCGGGACGATGTTGTCGAGCAGGTTGCCCGCCGCGGTCGCCCCCGCCGTCGGGTTGGTCTCGAGGTTGGTGACGAGGCGATCGAGCGCATCGGCCGCGATGAACATCTTGTCCGCCGGGATGTTCAGCTTGTCCAGGTCGACCTTGTACGTGTGGACGTCGATCGTGTCGCTCGGGCCGGCGTAGCTCCGGGTGTCGACCTCGGTGAAGCCGTTCTCCGGGGTGAGCACGTTGAGGACCATCTTCGACGATCGGGCGCGGGTGATCGGATACACGTAATAGAGCGCCTTGCCGTCCTTGAGCAGCTGGGTCATCTGGCTCGACGAGTAGACGTTGAACTGGTTGGCCTTGATCGGAGCCTCGTCGACCGCGATGTAGTCGGTCGGCGTGCCACTCTCGCTGCGGAGGCCGAGCGGAGCCTTCGGATCGTCGACGGCCAGGTAGTGGCGGACCTGGATCGCCTTGTAGCCCGGCGGGATGTCGATCGACGTCTCCATGCTCAGGTACGGGCCGAAGGCCACCGTGCCACCCTTCGGCACGTTGGCCTCGATCCAGGCGATCGTGTCGGCGGTCGCCTGGATCTCGTTGTGGCTGGTGATCCCCGGGATCCGCGAGGCGCGCACGCCGACGGTCCCGACCGCGACGACGAAGACCCCAGCGGCGAGGATCGCGCCGACCGCTCCGAGCCGGCCGCGGCGGCGCAGCCACCTCACGACGACGACCGAGACCACCGCCAGCCCGACCAGCCCGACGACCCCGGCGGCGATGATCTTCGGCGAGATCCGCTGGATGGTCGACAGCGCCAGGATGACCGCGGCGAGGACGGCCAGCAGCGCGAAGAGGGCCGCCGTGAACCGGTCCCGCTCACGCAGCCGAAGGAGGCCGTGGTACCAGCCGATGGTGCCGGTCAGGATGACCAGGGCCAGCTCCTGGATGTAGTGCCTCGGCGTCTCGCCGACGCCGAGGACCAGGAGCACCAAGGGGATCCCGCAGATCATGGCGACGAGGGCGTCGCTGCTCGCCTGGGCCACCCGCTTGCGATCTCGGACGAGCTCCGCGACGACGAGGAATGTCCCGAGGCCATAGGCGAACGCCAGCCGGACGGACCCGAGCGAGTGGACGATCATGTAGGAGATCTGACGCGGGTCGAACAGTGAGGCGCCGAGGAGCTTCGGCGTCCGTCCGAAGAAGATCGTCAGGAGCACGAACCAGACGAGCACGGCGAGCCAGCCGAGGACGGTCCGGTCGCGCAGGCGCGCCGGGATCCGCCGCGCGGCTGCGACGTTCCAGCCGCGGCGGTCGATCCCCGCCGCGATCCGCTCCGCGCCGAGCCCGACGATCAGGAAGACGACGACCGCGACCGCGCTCGGCAGCAGGGTCCAGTCCGGGAAGTCGGCGCGGTAGACGAGGTGGGTGTAGCCCGCGAACATCACGAACCACCACGACATCCCGACCGCGGCGGCCGCCAGGGCCACCGAGGCCGTCCGCACCAGGTTCGTCCAGCGCACCCCCCACATCGCGCCGAGGACGAACGGCACGATCGCGAACGGCAGGATCGTCTCCTTGATCAGGAACGCGACCGCGAAGATCGCGCCGAGGACGACCGCCCGCCACAGCGACCCCGTTCGGACGACGCTGAACCCGACGATGATGTAGAGGAACGTGAGCATGATCGACGGCAGGTCGATCCCGGCCGTCCGGGCGATGTCGAAGACATACGGCAGCGCGGCGAACAGCACGGCCGACACGGCGCCGACCGCCGGCCGGACCCGCCAGCCGAGGTAGCCCACGAAGACGATCGTCAGCGCGCCGCTGAGAACGTTGAAGAAGTGGCCGGTCGCCACGGGATGGATCCCGGCGAGCTTCTCGGGCAGCGCGATCATCATCGGCCACAGCGGCGAGTGCTTGAGGAAGACGACGCCGAAGTCGGTCACCGGCCCAAGGCCGTTGAGGAAGTTCCGGCCCACGGCGATGTACTTGGCGTCGTCGAACGTCGGGTTCACCGGCGGGGTGAGGGCCAGGAAGAGGACGAACAGGATGGGCGTCGCGGTCAGGATGAACAGGCTGACCCGGCGCTCCAGGGTCATGTCCGCCGGGCTGATCTCCTCCACGCCGCTCGGCCCGCCGGACACGGCGGCGACCGAACCGCTCATGCCCGGACCGTCCAGCCGGCGCCCAGCCGGAGGACCTGGCGTTCGGTCGTCGTCCGACCGTGCGAGCTGTCCACGGTGTCGATGACCAGCCCGGCCGTGGCGTACACGTGCTCCCAGTCGATCGCCTTGTGCGGCGTGACCACGACGACGGCGTCGCTCCGCCGCAGCAGTCCTTCGATCTCGATCGAATCGCGCGCAGCCCCGTCCGTGTCCCGGAAGCGGGGCACGTGCGGGTCGTGATAGCTGACATCCGCGCCGCGCGCCGCGAGACCGGCCAGGATGGCCGCCGCCGGTGCGTTCCGGGCGTCGCGCACGTCGGGCTTGAAGGCCACCCCGAGGACGCCGACGCGCGCGCCCTTGAGCGCCTTGCCGCGGTCGTTAAGGCCTTCGGCGACGAGGTCCACGACGTGGCGCGGCATCGCGTAGTTGATGTCGCCGGCAAGCTCCACGAAGCGGTCGACGAAGTCGAACTCGCGCGCCCGCCAGGCCAGGTAGTACGGGTCGACCGGGATGCAGTGTCCGCCGACACCCGGACCCGGCGTGAAGCGCATGAACCCGAACGGCTTGGTCGCCGCCGCGCCGATGACCTCCCAGACGTCGAGGCCCATCCGCTCGCACAGCAGCGCGAGCTGGTTGACCAGCGCGATGTTGACGTTGCGGAAGATGTTCTCCAGCAGCTTGGCCAGCTCCGCCGCGTCCGGGGACGACAGCTCGATGACCGAGTTGTTGATCCGGCGCAGGAGGGTCGCCGCCCGGATCGTCGCCTCCGGCGTGGTCGCACCGACCAGCCGTGGGACGTCCTTGGCGGCGCTGGCCGGGTCGCCCGGGTTGACCCGCTCCGGTGCGAAGGCCAGGTCGAAGTCGCGGCCCGCAATGAAGCCGCTCTGCTCGAGGACCTTGCGGAACGGGCCGGTGGTCGTGCCCGGGAACGTGGTGGATTGGAGGATCACGAGCTGGCCCTTGCGCAGATGGCGGCGGATCAGCTCGGCCGCCGACAGGACCGGCCCGAGGTCCGGGTCCTTGGCCTGATCGATCGGGGTCGGGACGCAGACGAAGATGACGTCGGCGTCGGCGAGGTGGGCGGCATCGGTCCCGACGACGCGCATCCCGGCGGCGATCGCGCCGGTCAGCCGCGAATCCGGGATGTCGTCGATGGGCGACCGGCCGGCGCTGAGCTCGGCGACCCTGCCGGAGTGGGCGTCGACGCCCTCGACCTCGAGCCCGGCTTCGACGAACGAGATCGCGAGCGGCAGCCCGACGTAGCCCAGGCCGATCACGGCCAGGCGACGGTCTTCAGTCATGGGTCCTCCAAGTCCGGTCACCGGCGATGCCGGGGTCGCGCGCCCGGCGCCGCGGACAGGGCAGGCGGGGCGCAGCGCACCGCGAGAGGATACCCGGTCTCGGCCTAGCGGACCGCGGCCGGGGCGGCCAGCCAGCGTTCGACGATGGCCGCGATCCGCGGGCCGGCGGCCCCGTCCCACAGCGGCGGCGGCTCCGGCTGGATCGGAACGGAGCCGTCGAGGACGGCACGTGTGGCCGCCACGACGCCGTCCGGCTCGACCAGGCGATTCGTCCCGTGGCTGATCGTGATCGGCCGTTCGGTGTTCGGTCGAAGGGTGAGGCACGGCACCCCGAGGATCGTGGTCTCCTCCTGGATCCCACCCGAGTCCGTGACGACGACGGCCGCGCCGCGGACGAGCGACATGAACTCCACGTACCCCAGCGGGTCGACGACGTGGATCCGCGGGTCGTCGCCGAGCCCGGCGGCCTCCAGCGTCGCGCGGCCGCGCGGGTGGAGCGGGATGACGAGCTCGACCAGCTCGGCGACGCCGCGCACGGCCGCCACGACCCGCCCCGCGGTCGCCGGGTCGTCCACGTTGGCCGGCCGGTGGAGGGTGGCCACCCCGTAGCGACCCTCGAGGCCGAGCCTCGAGCGCGCCGCGGCCACGTCGAACCGGTCCAGGTTGGCCAGCAGGGTGTCGATCATCGGGTTGCCGACGAAGTGGATCCGGCTCGGATCGACCCCTTCCCGGACGAGGTTGGTCTCGGCCTCCGGGCTGGTCGTGAACAGGAGGTCCGCCAGGACGTCCGTGACGACGCGGTTGATCTCCTCCGGCATCGTCCGGTCGAAGCTCCGGAGACCGGCCTCGACGTGGGCGATCGGCCGGCCGAGCTTGGCCGCGACGACCGCCGCGGCGAGGGTCGAGTTGATGTCGCCGTAGACCACGACGAGCGCCGGATCGAGCCCGGCGAAGGCCTTCTCGAGCTCGACCATCAGGGCGGCGGTCTGCCCGGCGTGGGTCCCCGACCCAACCCCGAGGTTGAGATCCGGCTCGGGCAGCCCGAGGTCCCGGAAGAACACGTCGGACATCTTGTCGTCGTAGTGCTGCCCGGTGTGGATGACGACCTGTGGGACGGATCGCGCGGCCAGACCGCGGATGACCGGAGCGGCCTTCATGAAGTTGGGCCTGGCCCCGACGACGTGTGCTACGGTCTCCGCCATGATCCCCTTTCCGATGAGCCGCGCGGTCGCCGCCTGCGCCGCGGCCTCCGGCGCAGTATCCCCGAATCCGGGCGGGCTCGACGCCGTCCGTTGAGTCGACCGACCGGCCCGACCGCGGCACTGCGTCACGCCCTGGCCGATCCGCGCTCGGCGGCCGACGTCCTGCGGTCGCACAAGCTGCGACTCGTCGTCCGGCTGACCGACGGGCTCGGCGGTCCGGCCCGTCGTCGGATCGGCCGCCTGTTCCTGACGGCATCGCGGCCGTTCCTGCTGGTCTCGGCGCGGAGCGGGATCGGAGCGCCGATCCGGACCCTCGGCCTGCGCTGGTCGAGCTCCACCGGCGCCGCGACGGGCTACGCCGAGCGGCTGGCCGGCGATCCCCGGATGGGTCGGTCCGGAGCGATCCGCCTGGCTCGCGTCTGCCTCGAGATCGGCGCCGCACCCGCCGCCGGCCGGATCCTCGACCGGGTGACGCCGCCGCCGACCAGCCCGCTCGAGCTCGTGACCCGCGCGGACATCGACTGGCGGCTCGGCCGGTACACGGCCGCCGCCGAGGCAGCCGGGCGGGCGGTCGCGTTACGACCGGCCGATCCCACCCCGCGGTTCATCCACGACCGCGCCACGGCCGAGCTGGTCGTCCTGACGCCCGGCTGGCGGCCGCATCTCGAGCCAACGACTTCGCGACTCGATCCCGTGCGTGGCCGGGTCCTTCACCTGCTGACGAATTCCCTGCCGTATCGGCAGGCGGGCTACACCGTCCGCGCCCAGAGCGTCGCGCGCTGCCAGATCGGTGTCGGGCTCGACCCGCATATGGCGACGCGAGCCGGGTTCCCGGCGAACGAGGGGATCCTCGGAGCTCCGGCGACCTCGACGTTCGAAGGCGTGCCCTATCACCGCATCCTGCCCGACCTCGATCCGCGCACGCTCGCTGACGCGCTGGTGAGCGCGAACGCCGACGCGGCGCGGGCGTTGATCGAGGAGCTCCGGCCGGCGGTGCTCCACCCGGCGTCGAACCACGTCAACGCCCAGGTCGCCTTCGCGCTCAGGGACCGCTACGGGATCCCGGTCGTCTACGAGGTCCGCGGCTTCCTCGAGGAGACGTGGCGGTCGCGGGCCGGTGAGGATGTCGTCGCCAGCGACCGATACCAGGCATCGCGCAGCGTCGAGACCGCGTGCATGCGCGACGCGGACGCGGTGGTGACCCTGTCCGAGACGATGCGCCAGGACATCCTCGGACGCGGCGGCACCGATCCGGATCGCGTCGTCGTGGTGCCGAACGCGGTCGACATCGACCGGTTCATCCCGGGCCCGCGCGATCCCGCCCTGGCTGCGCGTCTCGGGCTCGACGACGAGACGGTGATCGGCTACATCTCGAGCTTCACCGCCTACGAGGGGATCCGGTTCCTCATCGAGGCCACGGCCGAGCTCCGGCGCCGGGGTCGGGCCGTCCGGTGCCTGCTGGTCGGCGACGGCGAGGATCGGGCGACGCTCGAGAGCGTGGCCCGCACCGAGGGTGTCGACGACGGCACGGTGCTGTTCACCGGGCGCGTGCCGCACGACCGGATCCTGGACTACTACCGGCTGATCGACGTGTTCGTCGTCCCACGGACGAACGACCGGGTGTCGCAGCTGGTCACGCCGCTCAAGCCGTACGAGGCGATGGCCATGGAACGGGCGGTGGTCGTCAGCGCCGTCGACGCCCTGCGCGAGATCATCGAGGACGGCGAGACCGGCCGCACATTCACACCCGAAGACCCGATCGCGCTGGCGGACGTCCTCGAACCGTTGCTCGACGATCCCGCCGAACGGGCTCGCCTCGGGCAGGCCGCGCGCGCCTGGGTATCCGAGCATCGGACGTGGTCCCAGAATGGACGACGGTATCGCGAACTCTACGAGCGGATGGGTGTCGCATGATGGGCAAGAGCGACGACCTCGATCGACGGACGCCCCGGAGCGTCGCCGAGACCGCGCGATTCCTGTCGCGCGGGTACGTCCGCCTGCTCCCCGGACGACGCGGGGCCGCGCTCGCCGGATTGCTCCGCGACTCGGTGAACCTCGTCAGCGGCCACGGTCCGTTACCGAGCCACCCCGCCGGCGACCCGCCCGTCCAGCCGACGACCCTGCTCCGCGCCCGGCGATCGCTGGCGGACGGCGACCTCGACACGGCGCAGGCGGCCGCCGACGAGCTCCTCGGGCGGCATCCCGACAGCGTCGCGGCGCTCGAGGTCCGACGCGAGGTCGAGGTGCGGCGCGGTTCGACGACGTCCGCCCTGGCCACGATCCGCGCGATGCGCGCCCTGTCCGACACACCGGCGCTCGCGCGCGACGAGCGGATGACCGCCGGAACGCTGCTCGAGACGGACCCACGCTGGACACCCCGGATCCCGGGGCCGGCCCGAACCATCGCGGCGCCGGATCCGGACGTCGCGCTGGTGCTGACCGGCGATCCGACGCGGCCGCTCGGCATGCCGCACGCCAGCCTCGAAGCGGACGGCTCGGTGGTCGCGCTCGAGACCGAAGCCGGGGCCGCCTGGACGGAGGCCGCGAGCCCGGACGAAGCCCTGGCGATCGGAGCCTGGCTGATCGCCCGAGCCGCGCGCGACCGGGCTCCCTCGATCATCGTCGCCGGGAAGGGCGGGCGCGGTTACGACACCCTCCTCGTCGGCCTGGCGCTGCGCGATCACCTCGAGATCCCGCTGGTCGTCGACGGGGCCGTCGACGGACCGGCAGAACCAACGTCCGCCGAGTCGAACGCGAGGACGGCTGCGACCATCGATCGCTGCCTCAGGCAGGCGGACGCGGTCGTCGCGACCGATGCCGCCGCCGCCGACCGCCTGACCGCCCGCGGCGTGGCCCGGGATCGGATCGTCATCGTGGCGCCGGATGCCGGCCGCGAACGGTCGGCTGCCGTCCGAGCCGCGTTGCGTGCGCCGCGAAGCGGCTTCCCAGGGGCCTGATCCGATGGACGGACGACTGCGCGGCCGGAGGACCGGTCAGGGCCGGGCGATCGCCGAGGCCATCGAAGCGGCCAGGCGGCTCGAGACGCGCGGCGGTCCGCCACCGACCATCCTCGCGTTCCACCCGGTCACGACGAATCCGTTCCAGCCGCAGCTCTACCGGCGGACGTGGCAGAACGGGCTGGCACCGATCCCGCTCCATCGCCTCGAGGAGATCGATGAGCTGGTCGGGCTGCCGGCCCTCGGGATCCGGACGATCCTCCACCTCCATTGGACCCATGGCGTGCTGTCGGCGATCGGCGACGAAGCGGCCGGGCGGGCGGCGATCGAGGCGACCTTCGGCCGGCTCGACCGGTTCATCGAGGCCGGCGGCAAGCTGGTCTGGACCGTCCACAACGTGCTGCCCCACGACGCGCGGTTCCAACGCCTCGAGGCGGACCTCCAGCAGGGGATCGTCGACCGAGCCGCTGCGGTCCACATCCTGGCCGCTGGGACGGTGCGCGCCGTCGCCGACTGGTTCACGATCCCCGAGGACAAGGTCGTCCACGCGCCGCTGCCGAGCTATCGCGGCGTCTACCAGGACATCTACCCACGGGACGAGGCTCGACACCGCCTCGGCATCGACGACGACGAGGTGGTCTACGGATTGGTCGGCGCGATCAAGCCGTACAAGGGGCTGACCGCCCTCATCGACGCCTTCGACACGGTCTCGGCCGGCGATCCCCGCCCTCGTCGGCTCCTGATCGCCGGGGCGCCGGATCGGGCCGAGGCGACCCGGGCGTTCATCGACCGGTGTCGCGACCATCCACTGATCACACTCCACGCGCGGCGGATCCCCGATGACGAGATGCAGCTCTTCCTCCGGGCGACGGACATCGCGGTGCTGCCTTACGAGGATGTCCTGAACTCGAGCGTCCTGTTCCTGGTCCTGACCTTCGGGCTGCCGGTCGTAACGCCGTCGTCGGGTGGCATCGCCGAGGAGATCCAGCCGAGCTTCGGGCGGACCTTCGACCCGGACCGGCCGGGCTCCCTGGCAGCCGCGCTGCGGTCGGCCGACGAGCTGATCGAGCCGAATGCCATCGGCGGCACGCGGGCGGCGGCCCTCGAGCTGGCCGCGAAGCACGATCCGGATGCGATCGGCGAGCGCTTCGCGCGCGGCGTGCTGAGCCGCGTGTACGGCGACCCCGTGCTACCCTACGGCGGCTCATGACCGTTTCAACCAACGAGGCGATCGCCTCACCGCGCCCCCGCGCGAAGCGAGTCGGCATGGTGGCGCTGGTCCGGACGGGCATCGGCGAGATCATCGCCCGACGACGCCTGACCCGCTATCTCGTCGGTGCCGAGCTCAAGCGAACGCACGCGGATACGGCCTTCGGGCAGATCTGGTGGGTCCTCGACCCGCTCCTCCAGATGATCGTGTACGCCTTCGTGGTCACGGTCATCTTCCAGAAGAAGACCCCGGATTACCCCCTGTTCGTGTTCGCCGCGATCCTGGCATGGAAGTGGTTCAGCGCCACGCTCAACGAGGCGGCCCTGTCGATCACCGGGCGACAGCAGCTCATCCGGCAGATCCAGTTCCCCAAGCTCGTCCTGCCGGCATCGGCGGTCGTGGCCGGCACGGTCAGCTTCGCCTTCGGGCTGATCGCCCTCGGGATCGTCTACCTGTTCTTCCTCCCCCGGCTGACCCTGTGGGTCCTGACGATCCCGATCATCGCGTTCGTCCAGTTCGTGTTCACCCTGGCGCTCGGGATCCTGTTCGCGGCGGCGAACGCGTTCTTCCGCGACATCCAGAACGTCATGCACCATCTCCTGCGGCTGTGGTTCTACCTGTCGCCGGCGCTGTACTCGCTCGACGACATCGCCAAGCAGCACCCCTCGCTGTACACGATCTTCTCGCTGAACCCGATGGCCGTCCTGCTCGACTCGTATCGGGCGGTCACCTGGGGCATGGGTCCGCCGAACTGGTTCGGGCTGGGGATCCTCCTGGTCGTATCGGGCTTCCTCGTGCTCGTCGCGATCTACCTGTTCAAGCGCGCCGAACCGGCGTTCGCGAGGATCCTGTGACGACCATCGATCCGGTGATGGATCCGATGCGATCCGCCGGGCTGCTGACAGTCGAGGCGCCGGCGGTCGAGATCCGCGACCTCGGCATCCGCTACGACCTGCGGCTCACGAAGCGGACGACGCTCAAGGGTTCGCTCGGTGGGATGCTCCGCAGAAGCCAGGGCGGCGAGAACCACTTCTGGGCGCTCCGCCACCTCTCATTCACTCTGGCCCAGGGCGAGTCCCTGGCGGTCATCGGTCCGAACGGTGCCGGCAAGAGCACGCTCCTGCTCGCTTTGGCGGGGATCCTCCAGCCGTCGGAGGGCCAGATCCTCAGCCACGGGCGGGTGTCGACGCTGCTCACCCTCGGGGCGGGTTTCGAGGTCGAGCTGACCGGACGGGACAACATCGATCTCGTCGGCGCGTTCCTCGGGATCGAGCAGAGTCAGATGGACCTGCTCACCCCGTCGATCATCGAGTTCGCGGACATCGGCAAGTTCATCGACGCCCCGGTCAAGACGTACTCGGCCGGGATGCGAGCCCGACTCGGATTTTCGATCGCCACGGCGGTGACGCCCGACATCCTTCTCCTCGACGAGGTCCTCGGTACGGGCGATCAGACGTTCAGAGCCCGCAGCCAGGCCCGCGTGCGCGAGCTTGTCGGGAAGGCCAAGGCGATCGTCCTGGTCACCCATGACCTGTCGTTCGTGAGCGAGTTCTGCAACCGAGCGATCCTGATGGAGCGAGGTGGGATCATCGACGAGGGCGAACCCGGTGTCATCGTCGACCTCTACCGCCAGCGCGTCGCCGAGCACAAGCTCCTCGCCGAGGAGGACGCTCAGCGCTTCGCTGCGGTGCCGACGCCGAACGCTTCGTAGCCGCGAGCTCGATGGGATCGACCGGTCGCCGGGTCCGCGCCGCGCTCGAGCGGACGCCCGTCGTCGGGCCGCCGGTCGTCCGCGTCGGTCGAGCCGTACGCCGGATGGCCGGGCTCACCCCACCGATCGGCGCCGTACGCACGGTCGAGGGGTATCCCGCTCGTGTCCGGGTGGACCCGATCCCGCACGAGGTGACCCGGGACTGGCCGATCCCGCCTGAGATCGACGATCCGATGACCGAGATCGGTCGCGTCGGCTCGACCGTCGCCCCGGACCCCCGCTTCGACATCGAGCTCTTCGAAGCGCTCAACGCCGAGTACGCCGATCGACCCCTGGTCCCATCGCCGCAGCAGTACGACGACGACGCCTTGCTCGAGCGGGCGCGCGCCAGGCTCCTGACCGTCCATCGATCGATCGACCTTGCGGGCAAGCGCGTGCTCGAGTTCGGCTGCGGGGCCGGATATGAGATCTGGTCGGTCACCCACCAGTTCGACTCTGAAGGATGGGGCATCGACCTTTCGGAACGACGAGCCTGGGCGACCCTGGCGGACGAGCGGACGAGCTACGCGCAGGGCGACCTCGCCGTCGATCGGCCCTTCGCGGCGGACCATTTCGATCGGGTCCTGTCGTTCACGGTCTTCGAGCATGTCGAGCATCCGTATGCCGCTCTGGCCGAGCTCTACCGGGTGATGAAGCCGGGGGGGCTGGCCTGGATCAAGGCGAACCTGCACCGCGGGCCGATGGCGTCGCATCGGTATCGCTGGGTGTCGTTCCCGTTCCCCCACCTGCTCTTCGACGACGACGTCTTCCGCGAGTACTGCCGACGCCACGGGCTGCCCGAGGAGGGCGCCGTCTGGGTCAACCGCCTGACGTGGGCCGAATACGAGAACCACTTCGAGCGGATCGGCTTCCGGATCCGGATGCTGCGCTTCACCGAGACGCCGCT